>NZ_CP019791.1:2429127-2732768 GCF_002007645.1 Anaerohalosphaera lusitana | reverse complement strand
CATACCGCTCAGGCTAAACTGGATGGATCGCCGGGCAGCTTGAAGATATTTATCCTTGCCGGTCGCATGATAAGCATCGATCTGCGCCATGGCTATCCATGCATTGTCATCATAATACCGATCCACCTTTTCCCTTGGTTCGGGAAGTGCATCATAGCCGCCTATACCTTTATCCACTACCCAATAAGCCTGGATATGCTTGTGCAGGTTTTCTAGTGGTTCTTCATATGCCGGATCGACCTTGGCAGCCTCAGCATAGGCCAGCAGCAGGATGGCGTTGCCCCAGGTGAAAGAAACATCTTCTCTGGACTGATCCTCATAATAACCAGATTGGCCTTCGATCCTGTGATCCCTTTCGATAACCTCAAGCGTCTGCCTGCCCCAGCGAGCAAACTTGCTGTCTGCACCTGCCGTGCAGCAAGCGGTAGTGCCGGCTATAAGAATCACCATGATTGTAGTTGTGCAATTTCTCATCATGAGTTTTTACATTAAAATATTACTGCAGCAATTAAAAGCTACTTGATTTTCCATTCCAGAATACCGCCCGAGTAATCTCGCTTGAGCTGAACGTCCAGTCGCAAAGAACTTGTACGAACTTGCTCAAAGTTGACAGTGTTCCATTTATCGCGATCCGTGCTGTATGCATCTTTTGCGCTTACAGGCACCCATCGGTCGCCTTTACGGTAAAGCAGCTTCCAGGATTTTGGGACACGGCACTGACCGCGACCGGTATCATCGAACCAGTAGAGGGAAACTTGCGAAACTGTTTTGGGCTTTTTAAAATCGTACTGTACCCATTCGCGAGATCCCCGGTGATCCCACCATGTGAAGCGGGGGATCGAATGGTCGCCCGAGGTGCTGGGGTGCATCTGATCGTACATCGCTTCCAACGAATCAAACACGTGCGAGGCGGCGGCTTTGTACGGCAGCGGGTCGGGCACGACAGGTGCTTGCCATTCAGTGGCGGCCGGTCCGCTGCCAATAACAGGGAAGGCCGATATCCGCAGTCTTGCCGCACCCATAGGTACCAGTGTAACGGTCTCAACCGGCTCATCCGAATGGACGGGGCTGTCCTGCAGCTCGGCGCAAAGGCCGTATCGATCTAGTTTCCAGTTGGGGATCTTTCGGGCCTTGACCTTCATTTCCAGGGGGACCGATTTCAGCGTGAAGGGGAAATTGTCCTCCGGCCAGGCTTTTTTGACCAGGCTGAAAGATCTCTCGGGATGTTTTTCGTTCAGGACCAGCCCATAGTTCCAAGGCGATGCAGGGAATATCTCGAATGACGGCCATTCGGAAGGGTCCGCATCGTCCTGCCATTTTGAATCCCATAATGCAGCCTTGGTGCTGTCCACCTTGTTCAACCTCTCCTCGATTTTCAATGAAAAGGTCAGCGGCCCGTAATCGACGCTTACGCTGTTGTGATTTCTTTCCCATGTTCTGACCTCGATCCGCATGGGCAGATCAAGGTTGACCGTGTCGCCCCTGCTCCACATCCGATCGATACGAATGTAGCTGCGGGGTTTTGCATCGAGTTTCAGCTTTTTGCCGTTGACACTTACGACGGGTTTATCGCACCATTTTGGAACGCGGAGGTAAAGCGGGAACTTAACGGGTTTTGGAGTAGAAACATTGAACTTCACTGTTTCTTCAAACGGATAGTTGGTTTTTTCCGCGATAGTTACTTCGGTGCCGTCACCAACTTTGGCTGTAACTTCGTTCGCTGTGTACATTGCAGCACAGAGACCGTTGTCGGGCGTTGCCCACCATAGCGATTTGCTGTAGTAGGGCCAGCCGTGGGAATGATTGTGCTGGCAGCAACGTGAACTGAACGGGTTCATCATCAGAAACGGGCCGGCGTTGTCAATGCCCGGGCTGTGGTTCTTGCGGTCGCTTACAACCATGTTCGGTGCAGTGAGATAACGCAATGCCCGGAAGTCGGGCATAACCGCTGCTGGATAACTGTTGAAGGCGACCTCTTCGCAGTGGTCGGCCCAGAACGGATCGCCTGAAATTCGCATCAGCAGCTCATTGGAGAGCATCTGTTCGACCATGCCGCACGTTTCTACTGCCTGACGGGGATCGTCATAGCCGACCCGGCAGTTTTCGTCGCCGCCGAACATTCCACCGGGCACCTGGCCGAAACGCTCCCGGATCTCGTAAAAGTTTTTGTATGCGAATTCCAGGTCGCTTTTCTTGTGGCTCTGCAGATAATAAGTGGCGGGCTCACCAAATGCCTGAGCCACATTAACATTGTGCCAATTCGGAAGATCATCTTCCATCCGCCAGTTGGCCGTATTGCGGTCCATTTTGGCGGCCAGATCCAACAGCCATTCATCTCCTGTGCGGTTATAAAGCCAGTAAATGCTGTAAATATTGTCGCCGCCGCGCATCCGCTGCCAGTAATGCGTCAGCATCTCGTCGTCAGGGACAGTCAACTGATATTTGAAATAGTCGGTCATCAGTTCGAGGACACGCTCATCGCCGGTGTACTCGTAATAGGACTGCAGGCAGAACAGCATGATCATATTCGCCCAGTAATCACGACTGCCGTCTTCGAAGCGGTGGTCAGGACCGAAATCACCGTTTTCGCGCCGGCTGTTCAATGTGCCTTCGATCCAGACTTTTGTTTCAGCGAGCATTTCAGGGTCCTCGAGAATATAGGCCATCTCGCCGTACCCCTTGAGCCAGTAAGGCAGTTCTTCCCAGCCCCACTCGCCCTTACCGTCGGGGCTGAGCCATGCGTTACCATCTTTTTGGAGCCATACGCTGATCTTGCCCAGATTGCCGGTCAGGCCGTCACGCTGCCGCTCGATGAACTCTAACAGCCATCCCTCTGGTTTGATGGAACCGACCGGCAGTTCGATGAATTGGCTCGGCAGCAGGGGTTCGCGATTGCTGACGTAATGATCATTTTTCTGCGATGTATCAGGGCGGTCGACAACCGAAACTTCAGCAGCAGCGGCCAACGTTTGCACTGCGAAGACAATGACCAGCAACCCCAATGTGCGTGCTCGTTTTATGGTTCCATTGACAGGCATTCAAATATCCTTTTCAAGTGACTATTTGGACAAAGGGATCGTTACTGTCTTTTCGCCTCTGGACGGCTGATAAGCTTTTGGGCCGTCAGCGGTCCATTCGAGAGGATCGATACACATTTGTCTGGCAGTTCGTTCACTGTTCCAGGAATGGTATATAATGAACCAGGTCTTACCGTCTGGGGCTGTAATTACAGAGTTATGGCCGGGGCCTATAAGCTCATTGTTTTGGCCGCTGAGGACGGACGCCCCCTCGCTGCTCCAGGGGTCCTTGTAGGGTCCTGTGATCGTATCGGAAACAGCACAACCTACGCCGTATTCTGGGGTCTGCCAGTTGCCGCCTGAGTAGAAGCAGTAGTATTTGCCGTCCTTGTACAATACGGCAGGACCTTCGACCGTGTACCATGCGGGCCAGTGTTTGTCGTACCAGTTGCGGTTTCGTTCGTAGATCTGCCAGTCCGCGAATGCTCGCAGGACTGTATGTACGGGGCCGACAGTTGAAATCATATCCTCGCCGAGTTCGACAACGGCCAAGGCTGTGCCCGGTTTTTTATCGAAGAAATCCTTTGCGAAAAACAGATACCACTTCCCGCTGACCGGATCCTTGTATGGATGCCCATCGATCGAGAATTCCAGGTCGGGAAACAGCAGGACGCCGGCATCTTTATAAGGTCCTTCGGGACGGTCCGCAACCGCTACCCGCATCTTCATATCGCCGGCATAATAGAGGTAATACTTGCCGTCACGCTCGGCGATCTCGGACGCCCAGTATAAATCCATCTGCGGCTCGTTAAGCGGCTCTAAAGCACCGCCTACGAATTCCCAGTTTTCAAAGTCATCCGACTTGAGAATAGGAAAGTGCTTGCCGTCGTCGGTCTGGCCAGTACCGACGGCATAGTACGATCCGTCCGTATAGAGAATGTGCGGGTCAGCAAGATAACCCTTCCATACAGGATTCTCATAAGTAAGCGTCATTTGCCTGCCGGCTGAACACGAGGTCAGCAGAGGAAGCAACATGCCAGTTACAAGTAACACGAGTAAATGATTTTTTAGAATCATGTCGCTAATCTTTCGGATCAGGTATTTGCCGGGTGCGGAACTAAAAGAGCTCCGCACCCAGCTATTATCTAGCTTCGCTTAGTCTACAAGAAGAACGAGGCCAAGGTCGATAAACTGACCGCCTTCGGTCTGGTGGCAGTGGACAGCAACCGTGTTGGTGCCCTTCTTAAGATACTTGCTTGCGTCCTCGGGCAGAGGTACAAACGTATAACTGCCGACATAGCCTGACAGCTTTTTGACCAGCTTGCCGTTGAGGTAAACTTCGGCATCCTCGTCGTGATGGATCATCAGTGCCAGCTCATCGCCAGCAAGACGATCGAGCTCAAAAGTACGACGCATCCAGATATCCGAGCTTCTCCACTCGGTGCCGATAACAGCACCTGGAGTACCTGCGGTGCCAAAGCCGCCTGGGCCCGTTTCCCAGTCAGAGGCATCAAATCTGGGCTTCATCCAGTTGCCCGCCGGCTTGTCGGTAGTGTACTGCCAGACCTGCTCGGCTTCCTGGCTTGTTTTTACCAGAGGCTCAATCGTCGGAGGAGCAAGATAAAGCTTGTTTGCAGCTTTTGCGCTGCGATCCATGTCCAGCTTGATGACCTTGCGGTCATAGGTAACCAGTCCGTTTACTTCGATCTCTACGTCGGAAGTCTGCGTATAAACGGCACCTGCGAGACCCTTACCGATAAGCGGCCGCATTGCTGTGAGCAGTGCAACGTAAGCGTCGGTCAGTTCCTCTTTGTTCTTATAGGATATGTATCCCCAGTTGCGGTCCGACTGCCAGAGATGCCCCTCGATGGGCAGTCCCAAGCCACCGAATTCGCCAAGTACGACGACGCGGTCCTCTTCTACATCACGCATGCCGGGTCCGGGGTAATTGTGCATATCCGAAACATCGCCGCTGCCGCGATCGTGCCAGCCGCTCGCTTCGTTGATCGGCCTTGTGGGATCGTACTCCTGCATCCACTCGACGACCTCTACCGTGTCATGCTGGCCCCAGCCTTCGTTGAACGGTATCCACATGACAATACATGGGAAATTGTGGAGAGTGTCTACCATGGCTTTGAGCTCAACAAGGAAGTTTTCCTTGCTTTGTTCGTTGCGGCCAGTGTCGCCTGCAGGCATATCCTGCCACACAAGAAGCCCCATCTTATCGCACAGATAGTACCAGCGAGCACATTCGTATTTGACGTGCTTGCGTGCCATATTCATGCCGAAATCCTTGGTCAGCTCGATGTCATAGATCATCGCCTCTTCGGTCGGTGGGGTAAACAGACCATCCGGCCACCAGCCCTGGTCAAGGGGACCGTACTGGAAAACCACTTCGTTGTTGAGGAACAGGCGGTTGATGCCTTCCTCGTCCTTCTTGACCTCGATCTTACGCATGCCGAAGTAGCTGTCTACGCTGTCAATCGGTTTCGCTCCGTCCAGCAGAGTGACCTGAAGATCGTACAGGTTTGGAGAATCGGGACTCCAGAGCTTTGCATTCTTGACAGACAGTTCAATTACGTCACCCGAACGGCCTTTTGCAGCGGCAACGGTTTTGCTGCCGTCTTTGGCAGTCAGTGATACAGACGCATCTTCGAGGGTGTTGACTATGACCTTAACGACGCCCTTGTCAATGTCCGGGGTGATCTTGAGCGATTCGATGTAATTTTCGGATACAGTTTCCAGCCAAACAGTCTGCCAGATACCAGTAACGGCTGTATAGAAAATTCCGCCCGGCTCGAGCACCTGCTTACCTCTCGGCTGGGCACCTTTGTCCGTGGGATCGGTTACTTTAACGACCAGCTCATTTTTACCGTTCTTGAGTGCTTCGGTTATATCGAACGTGAAGGGGTCGAAACCACCAACATGTTCGCCTACCAGCTTGCAGTTGACCCAGGCTGTGGTCTTCCAGTCTACAGCACCGAAGTGCAGCAGTTTGCGTTGATCATTTTTAACAGAAGCGTCGAAGGTTGTGCGGTACCATAGTGCCTGATCCGGCAGCACCTTTTTCATGACCCCGCTAAGCGCAGACTCAGCACAGAAGGGAACCAGAATTTCGCCGTCCCAGTTGGAAGGCTTTGCGGCGTTCTTTTCAACTATGGCATAATTCCAGAGTCCGTTAAGATTCTGCCAGTCATCACGAACCATCTGAGGACGCGGATACTCGGGCAGAACATTGTCAGGCGACACATCATCGGCCCACGGTGTCATCAGTGGTCCGTCAGCAGGCTGCCAGTCCTTTGCAAAAACCTGACATGATAGCACCGCGATCAACATTAGCGCAAAAATTCTTCGTTTCACTTTCTGTCCTTTCCTGAATTAATCCCGCACAATTATTTGCTTTTCCAACCTCGTTGGAAAATATTCACTATTTGATTATGTTCTCAACCGAACAATTTACCGCAACCATTCAGCCAAGCCCGCATGATCTGTCGTGTTTACTTGATCCCTCATATCGGGATGCCGGACTGCATACATCAATCCGAAAACTCGGAACAATGTATGACAGTCCGTCCCGGCATAATTAACTTATCAATAACCGTCAGCGGACGGTAGATTTGAAAGCTGTACTACTAAATGTTTCAAAATCGAAAAATTGGCCTAGTTTTGTTCGATAACTTCCACAAAACCAGCATCGATGTACTGACCGCCGGTAGTCTGATTACAGTAGATAGCAATCGTGTTAATTCCGGTTTTCAGAACGTCGCGAGCTTTATCATCCAACGGGAACGGCATATAGTCACCGGTATAGCCGTACAAATTGGCAATCAATTCGCCATTGATGTAAACCTGAGCGTTCTCATCATGATGAGCCCAGAGGTGCAGATCGGGGCTGATCTCGTCGATCCTGAAATTGCGGCGAATCCAGATGTCGGAAGTGTCCCACCTGGTGCCTATTTCAGAACCTGGGGTTTCTGGTGTACCGAAACCTGACCGGCCTCTTTTGAATCCGTTAGCAGCAGGATCAAAGCCGGGCTTCATCCAGTTATCGTCAGGACGTTCAAATGTGTAGAACCATCTCTGGGGCCTGTCGAGTGCAGTATCTACAACGTTGACGATCTTCGGCGGCTTGGGTATGCTCAACCATTTGCCTTTGACCGAATCAGCATTGTCAACCCACTTGTCCCATAGCTTGCGGTCGTCCATCAGGCGGATGAACACACCGCCAACTACCGGCCGTGCCTGGAAACCGCGGTGCCGTGCATTGTGCGTCCAGTACCAGTCAGTCATCGGAACCCGATCAGGTGTTTCGTTCAGGAATTTCACTATCGGAGCGATCAAAGCCTCGAAATCATCCTGTTCGCCGGTGATCGAAGCAGTCCAAACGATCCAGTCGAGCTTTGTATAATCGCTGCGATTATCCAGCGGCAGACCGTAGGTGTTCTGGTTCTTCCTGTAGTAAGCCATTTCCTTTTTGGCCACTGATTCGGGGAACAGGTTGAGTTCGAGAAGGCGATCCCATACCAGATTGTACTTCTGGCTCCAGGTGCCGGGCTTATCGAATGCAAGGCGATAATGGTCGCCGTCGTCGGCCATTTCCATCCATTCCTTGACATATTCTTCAGCGGTTTCGCGGTATTCATTCGCGGTGTCAGTCTCGCCCATCATGTCAGCCATCTCGGCATACGCCCCCAAAGCAACAATAGCCTTAAGCGAGAGATTGACATTGTGTGCCAGGTGGCCGGCGAAGTCATCCGTACAGAGCTGGTTCTCAGGATCGAGACCCTTGCTCTTGAGGTACTCGGCCCAGGTAGTAAGAATATCCCAGTACTGCTTTGCAAAGCTGATGTCGTTCTCGGCCTCGACAACCGCAGCGACCAGCAGGATCATGTTGCCGCATTCTTCAACGGGCATCTGGTTTTCTTCGCTGCGTTCGCCGCCGCCGTAAACCTGACCCATTGCGTGCGGGTACGTACCAACATCATGTGGAGCGAATGGAAAACGCCAGCGTTCGGACTGGCCGTATTCCAGGATCGGAACGAACGAAGCCTTCGCCAGCGTCGGGTTCAACAGCAGAACCTGCGGAGCGAATGGATAAAATACATCTACCGTGCCCATGCAGCCGTTACTGAAGTTTTCCTTGCTGAACATCAGCGGCATTCCGTTGGTGTCAGCAACTATCTTGTTTGCTCCAAGCGCCTGTCGATATGCAAGTGCGCCGATCATCTGGTAATCTTCTCCACCAGCATCATACAGATCCTGCATGAGTTCGTTATCGAACTGTTCACATCTTTTCGCCAGCGAGCTGTAATCATTATTGGCGTCGGTTATTACATCCTGGATGGTTGTACCATTCTTTTTCCAGTAAGCGGGCAGTTGCTTGCCGAAATATAGCACGGAATAAATATCGTCATACGACAGGATCACCCGGCAAGACTCGCCGGACCTGCCTGCAACCGACCCAAGGTCAAACTGCATAGCCATAACCGGCGAGTTGTCGCTTACGGTGCGGGGCATATCGCTGTCTACACCTTCATTCAATTTGCCTAGTCCAACGAAGCTCATCCGGCTTTTGTCTGCCGGTAGAATTGCAGAGGCAGAGACATCTTCCTGTGACGATGCCAAATAGAAGTAGCCCCAGTCAATTCGCACGTTATCGCCCTTCCGGGCCAGTATGTTCTGCGATTTGCTGCTGGCCTTGAGTACTTCCAGGCCGGAGATGTTTTCAGTGCCCCACTCAACAAGCTGGCTGGGCTCATTGACGACAAGCTCCATGCCCGCGTCGAAGTACACCGAAACATCGTGAGACTTTCCATCAGCAGAGGTACAGTTCCATGTCAGGTATGTGATCGGACGGCTCATCAGATCGATATCGTCCGGCAGAGCCGGCTGCATGAAAGTCATCTCAACTTGCACACCGGCACCTTCCATGGTGTAAATTGTACGTGTCGGCAATACTTTAAGGGACTTCTGTTCCAGCGTGGGCAAGCCGTCGGGGCTGTTACCCATCAGACGGTAAGCCTTACCGTCAATACGAATCAGTGACGTCAGCGGGTAAGGCCGACCTGTCCAGTGACGCGTGATATCGCCGGTCAATGTGTCTGAAGCAGACCAGACACTGAAGTACGGATCACAGGCCACAAGAGGCACCGAAGGCGGACGCAGCGCTTCTGCGGCGATAGAGCTGCCGGAAACTACTACCAGCAGCAACAATGCTATCAGCAGTCCTTGAGATGAACGGCGCGTCCGCAAACCGTTCGCCAATTTCGAAATACAGTTTCTCACTTCGATCTTCCTGACCATTCTTTGCTTCTCCATAACAACGTTTGTATAGAATTATGATACGATCTACTTTACGGATTTACATGATTGATACAGCCGACCTGATCGGGCATGGAACATTCCATCCAATCTGCTGCAAATATCGTCATATCTTCGAGGTCAACGCTGCAGTCCTTGTTGAGGTCGGCGGGAGAAAAACCCCAGGCGCCGCAATTATCTTCAGGAATAACAACTGTTTCCAAAGCCATTCCAACGTCGATGTACTGGCCGCCCCCTGTTTGATGACAGTGAACGGCTATTGTGTTTATGCCGTTTTCAATCAAAGCAGATTTGGCTGTTTCACTTACCTGTAAAGGCATGTAAGTGGTCGTATAGCCTGCTGCCGAGAAAGCCAACACACCATTGATATAAACTTCGACATCCTCATCATGATGAATACGCCAGACGAGCTTTTCCATATCTTCAGCCGTAAGCGTTCCGACTTCGAAATTCCGGCGCAGCCATATATCAGAAGTACTCCACTCTGTCCCGACAACAGCACCCGGGGTCATACTCGTACCGAAACCGCCCGGACCTTCGTTCCAACCGGAGTCATCAAATGCTGTCGTGTACCAGTCATTGGCCGGAGCGCTGGTCGTGTAACGCCAACTCTGAGGTGTTTGCTGCGAAGTGGGAAGTATGTCTTCATAAGTTCGGGTGTATTGCTTATTCGACACCTTGATCAGATCTGGGTCGGCTTTAATAACTGCCCGATCATAGGTCATCAGTCCGTTTACTTCTATCTCTACGTCCGTGATCTGAGTGTAAACGGCAGCACTGAGGCCATCGTTGGTGTTGAACGAAGCCAGCATCTGGGTGTAAGAATCATATCGTGCGGCCAGTTCTTCACCTGACTGCACATTGCTGCCGTAGCCCCAGGAGGAATTTTCATCATACATGTGACCGGTAACCGCCATACCGATGCCGCCGTATTCTCCGCATGCTGTGGCCTGTATATCACTGTGCGGGACGGCAGGCGGCGGATAGTTGTGAATGTCGAAAACATCGCCGATCGTATGATCATGATTGGAATTGTCGCCGCTGTTAGAGTTGACCAGTCGGCTCGGGTCCATGCTTTTGACCATTTCGCAAAGCTGCTTTGTATCATGCATGCCCTGGTACTCATTGAAAATCACCCACATAATGATCGACGGATGATTGTGATATGACTGGACCATTCGCTGCAGTTCGGTCTTAAACTGTGCCCGGTCGATCGGCTGTGGATTGCCGGTATAGGAATTGACGCTGGGCATATCCTGCCAAACCATCAGCCCCAGTTTGTCGGCCCAGTAATACCAGCGAGCCGGTTCGACCTTGATGTGTTTGCGAGTCATGTTGAAACCGAAGGCCTTGGTCATTTCGAGGTCATAGCGCAGCGCGTCATCGGTGGGCGCCGTATAGATGCCGTCCGGCCAATAGCCCTGATCCAGCGGCCCCATCTGGAAGACATATTCATTGTTAAGCATCAGGCGGTTTGTGCCGTCAACCTCTTCAACAGATATCTTTCGCATACCGAAATAGCTGTCCACCTGATCGATAACCGTATCGCCCTGCTTGAGGACAACCGTCAGATCGTACAAGAAAGGATTGTCTGGCGACCACAGTTTCGGATTGTTCATTGTCAGTGACAATTCGTCATTCGCAGCGCCACTCACGGATCCTGCTACCGTGCCGTTATCATATGCGGTAGCTTCAACTGTCAGGCCTGGAACTGTTTGGGAAACAAAACCCGTCACTTTCAGAAGCTCACGGTCGATATCCGGGACGAGTTTCAATTCCTCAATAGAAATTTGAGGCACCGGTTCGAGCCAGACTGTCTGCCAAATGCCCGTGCAGGGAGTATACATTATCCCGCCGGGATAAAGCGTCTGCTTTCCGCGAGCATAGCCGCCGTCATCCGTAGGATCGAAAACACGAACGATCAATTCCTGCGGGCCCGTGCTATTCAGATAAGGAGTAACATCAAACGAAAACGGGTCGTATCCGCCCTTGTGAACACCGACGCTGTTACCGTTAACGTAAACTCCCGATTCCCAGTCCACAGCGCCAAAGTGCAGCAGAACTCGCTGGTCGTCCCATTCGGAGGGCACCTGGAATTCGCGGCGATACCAGAGACGGTCGTTGTGATGCATCACACCGCTGATCGCCGATTCGACGGGGAAAGGAACCAGAATGTCACCTGACAGTGTCTGTCCAGCCGGAACAGGATCGCCCTCATCGCCGAACTGCATTTCCCATACGCCGTTGAGGTTCATCCAATCGTTGCGTACCATCTGTGGGCGCGGATACTCGGGCAAAGTGTTCTGCGGATCGACTTCATACGCCCAACGTGTCATCAACCTACCTTCCTGCAAACTCCAGCCGAGAGAAATATCAGCCATGCAAAAGAGCAGAACTATCGGCACGATCAGTATATAGATATTTCGCTTCATTTTATCATCCCTTGATCAAATCTTGCGGTGAAAGTTTAGTTACTGCTGAAATCGCTGCATCCGCTTTGTCCCTGTTCGGAACATGTAAGCCAGTATTGAGCCATTTCAGCCAAATCGTTGATATCCACCACGCAGTCTCTGTTGAAATCACCAGAGGCATAACCCCATGCACCGCACTCGTTATCAGCTACTGTAACCATTACCGGATCGATGATAAGTTCATCATACTGCGGATCAGAGCTGAAAAATGTAATTGCCAGGGGCACGGTATGCATGGCATTCTCCAGGTCAAGATCGTCAACTGCGGCAATCCGGATCGACTGCGGAGTACTCCAGTTACTTGGCTTGAAAGTCATGTACGATGGAGAGAGTGTGAGCTGGCCGCGTCCATTCTGCTCGCTGACCGTGACAACCACATCGTTGCTTGGCTTACTCGTCAGGGCGAAATACATATCGCTAGAAGTGGTTCCATCTTCGTAAACCAGAATATTCTCAGGGCTAACATCAATGCCAGAATAGAAAAGGAACTCTTCGGGTTCCAAGGCATTTGCACTGATTCTAACTTCATCGATGTGACCGAAGAAACGGTCCTCGTGTCCACCGTCAAACAGCCCGCGTCCTACCGTCCATCCGCCGCCATGCCAGTCACTGCCGATAAATACTGTCCAATCTGAACTCAGTCTTAGATCGGGACTGCCCGAGGCTGCTATATCCGTTTGGGCAACCAGTTGATAACCAGCTTTGGCATCAGTATTATTGAGATAAAGACGGAGTTCTTTTCCGTCACAAACGGCTGCTGCATGATACCAATGTCCGCCATTGTCATATTCGATTACCCCAGGCTCAGAAACAGCTTCATGCCAGAAACCCGAGACGTCGGCAAACTTAATCGCGACACTATCATCCGGCTGGAGCTGCAAGTACAATGAAGCGAGCTTATAATCAGCATAGGTGACACCGAGGCCATCGCGGCCTACGATAGTGCGATGACCACCATCCTGAGGCTTGAAGGACGCTTCGATGGTAAAGTCCAGCGGCTGCCAGTCATCAATGGCAACACCTGTGGGCTGAGCGTCATCTGAAGACGTGAACATGCCGGGTAAACCGTCAACATTCATCACACTTACCTGATTGCTGGCTTGTGTTTGTGGAACAGTCTCAAGCGGCACATCGTTTCGATATAAATAAGCTCCCAGTGTTTCGGACCATACAGATAGATGGTTGCCGTTTCCGGACATATCCAAAACGCTCGGATAATATTCGCCATTAGGCAGACCACCGTGTGGGACGCGTGTGCCGATAGTGCCCTCTTCGAACCGCCAGTAAGCTACTGTGTCGATATTCGGATCGCTGAAAAGAAATTCAGTTTCGTTCAAAGCCACACGACTGATCCTGACCTCGTCCAGATATCCCCATGCACGGTCACCATGACCTCCAGCATAGAGTCCACGCCCAACTGTCCAGCTTCCGGCATTCCAATCAGGCCCATCGCCTCCACCTGCAGTCAATGCGGTATTCGGGCTGGGATTGACTGCTGTCATATCCGTCTGGGCGATCAACTGATATCCAGACTCACTGTGATTATGATCGAGCAAGTACAGCGACAGAGTCGAACCATCACTTACGGCCGCAACACTATACCAGGGCACCCCGTTTCCATCGGGGTCAGCACCGAAATCGAATGATTCAAAAACATTTACCTCAGAAGTTGCATCGTGCCAGTAACCCGCGACATCGCAGAACTTTATCGCAAGGCGGTTGTCCGGATCAGCCTGCAAGTACAAGGCAGCGAAATCGGCATTAGGATTATCTCCAGCGGTATTGGATCCCCAACTGTCTCTGCCAATCAATGTTCTGAAGCCTCCATTTTCAAGTTTAAATGTTGCTTCTACAGTGAACGCAGCCGGAGAAATACGACTAACCAGATCATAAGGACTTGTCCACATACCTGGGAAGCTGCCAGAGTTTTTTACGCTGAAATGGTTTGCAGCCTCGGTCTGTGTAACCAGAGAAGATGGTACTTGCGGACGGAACACATAACCTCCATTGCCCTGATCCCATACAGACAATTCATTTCCATTCCCCGAACTGTCTGTAACTGACAAATGAAAAATCCCACCCGGATTGGGGTTTGGCACCTGAGCTCCAGCGGGACCACCCTCAAACCGCCAGTAGGCACTGATTTTCGGATCAACTTCGTTCGCCGGTGCAGGTAATTCAATTCCGCGGGTAGCCCTGCTGTGCAAAACACCGTTCCTGTCAAACCACATGGGGTCAATGCAAACAAAACGTTCATAACTCAGTTCGGGGTTCACCTTCTGATGGTAAATATGCCACATGTTGCCCGCAGCATCCCTCGTTACAGCTCCATGGCCGGGACCATGTACTCCTCCGCCGCCATGTATTATCGGATTGCCTGGGTATTTGGTAAATGGACCCATTGGACTTGTAGCCGTAGCATAACCAATTGCATAATCCGCTGAATCGGCCGCGCTTCCCGAATACAGGAGATAGTACAAACCATTATGTTTCATCATCCAGGGTCCTTCATTTACCCTTCCGGTACGCATCTCCCAATCCTGACTTGGCTCTAGAATAACACGAGGAGTTCCAGTCAGAAAAGCTGGGCCGTCCATCGGATGAACATAGATATGGCCCAGATCCGTGTAGTACAAATAACACCGCCCATCGTCGTCCTGGAAAACATGCGCGTCGATGTAACCGGTAAGTCGTATACCCTGATCGATAAACGGCCCTAAAGGGTTGTCCGCTATCGCAAGGCCGATATGCCAGTCAGAGGTGTACCACATGTAAAATTTACCGTCAGCCTGGTGGTAAAAAACATCGGGAGCCCAGGCCACTCCGTACGGCGGCTGAAAAACCTCTCCTGCAAAATTCCAGTGCACTAAGTCATATGAAGTATAAGCATTAAATCTGACATTATCCCCCGTTGGATACATGTAGTAAATGCCGTCGTGCAAAATGATGGTAGGATCTGCCGGCCCTACTGCCGGTATCACAGGATTCGTATAAGTTGGCTCAGCATGTACCAAACCGCCGCAGAAAAACAAAACCACAAAGATAGAACCTATATAAAACAAAACAAATTTATTAGTACTCATTATTCATCCATCTTTTAATTCAGTAAAACTGCTATTTGCACCCAGACCAACCTGCACAATCAATTTCTACCAACAACGATCGATTACCCTGGTCCATCTTGACCTCTGTTAAAATGGGGGTTGCACCGGAGTCGGCACAACCCCCGTCCATCTTAATCAAGTAATCCTACATACTACAGTTGACAATCAACTGTATCGAGACGGCCGCAATGCAGCCATTCTGCAGCAAATTCAGCGAAGTCAGCCATATCTACGTTACAGTCATCGTTGAAGTCCATTTGACCCAATTCTTCAACACATGGGTTAGGTGTGACATTGTAGGCATCTGGGCCAAGCTCGTAATAAGCTTCAACCCATGGGCCGGTCAACGCCAAATTATAAATACGGAACTCATCGATCGAACCGCTGAACATAGCGTCGTTGAACTGAGAACGACCGATCCAGTTGTTCACGTCCATGATGTCAGCAAGAGTTACAAAGAAGTCACTGTCTTCGGCAACTTCCATACCGTTGTAATACAGCTTCTGGATGCCGGCTGCACCGTCAAAAGTACATGCAACGCAAGCCTGCTGACCACCTGCGACTCCTGAGTTGTCGGGGTTTTGAGTTACTCGGCTGGTGCTGCCGCCATTAAGAACTGTCTCAAACCGCCATGCGGGTCCAGCGTCAACCTTCGGGCTCATCATTATATATTCCTGCGAATCAGGTGCATCAGCCAGGTAGTATTCGCCATTTATCTCCTCGACGCCATCAAGGCCGGTTGCGAAATCTTCGCCTCCGGTAGATGTACCCATGTCGAATACACGTGGCCAGTTACCTGTGTCAGCAGCATCATATGTGAACCATACCATGACAGTAGCGCTCTTGCCCAAAGCAGAAACAATACCGTTTGGCAGATCTACGTAAGCACCCTGTACAGGCAAAAGCATGTCACGTGTGGCCTCGGGATCAGCAGGATCAGTAACCGTTTCAACAGGACCAGAGGTCAGGCCGCTATTGTTGAGTACAATCTTGCCGTCAGTGAACGAATAGTTCACATCGCCGTTATCGACTACTGTACCGTGTGCACCACTGATAGAGTCCGTGGCATCGCCGTCGAAACCATAACGGTGAACCAGGTAGTCAGTAGATGCACTTGCACCGCCGTGAGCAAAGACATTTGCTGTAGGCGAAAGGTCATAACAGCCATCGCCGTTGCCCATTGGGTCAAGCAGCTTGACATATGCGTAGTAGTCGCCATTGTCCGCTCTGTCGGCAGCAACAATGGTCAGCGTTGTTTCAGTTGCATTTGTCACATCAGGACTATAGGTGACTTCAGTATCACCAGGTACATTGGCTATCATAATGTCGGCAGGGTCATTGGGATCAGGAGTTTCGAAGTTGTCCTGCTCACCGACTACCTTGTACCACGTAATTTCCTTGACACCGACTGTACCGCGAGTAATGGGTGCTATAAAGACAGCATCCTGCGGTGTGTAGCTGTGATCTGTTGCGTCGGGCACGTTAGTCACGTCACCTGAAATACCTACATCCGGACAGGCTCTTGGCCCAAAGAAACGATTGATAGTTCCAGGATGTACAGTTGTAGAATCATACACAGCAGTTCCGTCCGCATAGTTGGGGTCATATGTTACAGCATCGATTCGATAGAAGTAGTCGTTGTTGTAATCATAAGGACCGGACCAGGTGTAAGTGGTCGTGGCCACATCTGTAATTGCCGCAGATTTGTGCAGATAAGTTGTGGGCGTGTCCTGTGCCAGATCCGCGTAGTTATCTGCAACATATACCTCATAGCGGTCAAATTGTGAATCCTGTGGGATATCAACGGTCCACGAATAAGTGGCTGAGGTGGTCGTAGACAGGAATACATCGCGTGCCGGCGATACTGCATTCGTGAAGCCTGCAGGCCTTGCCAGGAACTCGGTTGGGTTCAAAGCCGAATCCGAAATGCGGATCTCGTCCATGTATCCCCATGCACGGTCACCGTGTCCGCCTCCATACAGACCGCGTGCAACTGTCCAGTTACCGGCATCCCAGTCACCACCGTCACCGGCACCTGCGGTAAGTGCAGTATTCGTACTGCCGCTTTCTGTCAGATCAGTCTGAGCGATCAAACGATAGTCGTAATCTGTGCCATGCTCGAGCAGATACAGAGACAGAGTCTGACCGTCGCTAACTGCAGTCATGCTGTACCAGGGGATCCCGTCGCCATTGGGGTTAGAGGCAAAATCATACGACTGGAAAATACCTGTCGCCGAAACTGCCTGGTGCCAGTATCCGTCCTGGTCACAGAACTTGATGGCCAATGCATTATCTGGCAGAGCCTGGAAGTACAAAGCTGCAAGGTCGCCGTTTTCATCCGCTGTCCCTTGACTGTCACGGCCTATGATGCAGCGAAATCCACCATTTTCAAGCTTGAAAGTAGCTTCGATGGTGAACTGTGCCGGAGCCATCGTGCTGATCTGTGAACCTGTCTCAGTGAACATACCCGGAACACCATTTGTGTTCTTAAGACAGAGGGCATTTGCAGCACCGGTTTGGGCAACGGTAGCGTAGGCCACTGAATCGCGGTAGCCAAACGCCGTGTCATCCCAAACTGACAGATCATTGCCGTTACCCGATACATCCAAAATATCTGCAGCGAACGCACCACTGCCTGCACCATGCAGGACCTGTTCACCGGCCGCACCATCTTCAAATCGCCAGTAGGCGACCGTATTCGCCATAACGGTCGTACCGGCCAAACATACAATTGCTAACAACAACATAAATCTTTTCATCTTTGATCTCCTGGTCTTAACAACAAAATAGAACGCTTTACATTTCACACTAAACTTTGTGCCGTATTCAACCCAAACCGGCATACTTCACTATTTACGCCTTCTGAGCAAAGTCATATATCCCAAGCCCATCAATGCCAATGTTGCGGGCTCAGGTACCAGAAATTCGCTCTGGCTAAGAGCTTCGTCACTGATGCGAACTTCATCAACAAAGCCCCAGGCCCTGTCGCCGTGCCAGCCGTCGTACAAACCACGAGCAACCGTCCAGTTACCGGCGTCCCAGTCGCCGCCGTCACCTGCACCAGCAGTCAAAGCAGTGTCTTCACTTCCACTTGCTGCTATATCGGTCTCAGCGATCAGGTCCCACACACCAGCGCCTGCCTCGCGCAGATACAGAGACAAAGTTGAACCATCGCTCACAGCAGAAACGCTGTACCAGGGCACATTTGAACCGGTTGGGTCGCTGCCAAAGTCAAACGACTCAAAGATGGCATTTTCTGAAACTGCCTCGTGCCAGAAACCGGAAACATCCGAATACTTGATAGCCAGGGCATTGTCCGGCGTCGCCTGGAGGTACAAAGCTGCTAGTGCCGAGTTATCAGAAACAGTTCCGTAAGAGTCACGGCCAATTATCGTTCGATAGTTGCCGTTCTCAATTTTGAAAGAAGCCTCGATCGTAAACGTCCCAGGAGCCATTGTGCTTATCTGCGAACCTGTCTGAGTAAACATGCCCGGGAAGCCGCCGGTGTTCTTGACGCTCAGATCATTGGCAGCTCCTGTCCCCGGCACTGTGGAATAGGGAACATCGGCACGATAACCGAACGATCCGCCGCCTTGGGTTTCCCACACCGAAAGATGATTGCCGTTACCGGACACATCCGAAATATCCGCACTGAACTGAGCCGGGTCAGCACCATGCTGGACCTGCTCACCTGGGACACCGTCCTCGAAACGCCAATAGGCCACGGTCCCAGCATTAACGCCGGCAGCGCAAGCACATAACACTAACAACATTATAAACTTCTTCATCTTGATACCCTCCAAAAACAAAAGTTACAAATTTCTAAAAACGATTCATCACTCACCTAATTTACGCTTCATATCATCACCATGAATAACTGGAACAATTTTAATCATCCACCGACGTTATAAGTTTTGGTTCAACGAAAAGACACCAATCCGAATCAGTTGCTCGCTGTTCAACAACCGGCAGGTCTTTGTCACCTCCATCGGTTGCGATCAGGGTCAGGAAACGGTCGGATGGCTTCAATTCCACCTGGACCTGATAAGGCCGTCCTTTTTCGTTGATCTGTTTCTTGCTGTATCGAATTTCACCATCCACCAACACCCAGACATCTGCATTACCCTGACGGTCAGCGTTTTCTGATATCCCGGTCCACGTCTTGAAACCGTCGATGTTCAACAGCGGATAATCATTGCGGATGGCCCTAAGGTCAAAAGTGATCCCAAGATTAGCATGCAGCATAATACTCTGTGGACTGTTGTCGGAGGGCCGCATGTCCGGCTGAACTCCTTCAAAGGACAGACGATCCACCTCCAGACCCTTATGAATATCGAAATAATAAATATTGTTCGTCGGCGGACATTCTGTGAAAACATGGTCCTCCGAGGAGACAACCACTGATCCTTGGTTGCCGTCGGGCACGAATACACCATCAACATAACGCCTCTCTGGTATCAAAATATATTCGCCGCTGCCTTTACGATCCTCATGAATAAAATCTACCAGTTCCCCGGTTACAGGATTTATACTCTTGTCCGTAGTGCTGGTGCCAAGCCCATTTCCCCCGCAGAACATGTCAGTCAGATCGATCTCCGACTCACCTCGCCAAATCATATTTGTGGTTGAATCTATCTGACGAACAAACGATGTTGATTCACATGGAATTTCCGACACCTCCATAGAACCGGTCGACACTTTGCGTGCCAGGCCAGCAGGTACTTCCTGACTTTTCTTGCTCTGATTCTCCCCGCTTATCAGCATCGTCTTGCCCTTGTTAACGTGCAAGGCCGTGTTGCCCCTAAAGTCAACGCCGACACCGAACTGAGTACCAAGGTCAATGATCATTGAATTTGGAGTTGCCACGGAAAAACCGATCGCTTCCTGCGGCACTATTGAATACAGTTGACCATAATGTAGTTTGATACGATCATCTGAAATAATTTCAAATTCTGCCGGTCCCTCGATTGTAACTGCTGCATTGCTGTCGAATTGCAGTGAAACAAATCCGTCGCCCAGCAGAGAATGCCTTGACCCTGTCATCAGCCGGTCACCCTTTTGGGGAATCGTTTCACTGGCACCCCAACGTGCGTTTATGCTGTCCTTCAGCGTAGCAACTTCAAGCTGACGATTCACCGGCAGTCTGACGAGAATAGCAAAAAACAAAAGCGCCGCTACTGAAAATGCCAGTGTAGCAATGGAAAGCTTGCTCAACGACTTCTTTTCAGCCGGAGGATAAACCACATTTTCGATCAGATGCGGATCAGGCGTTTCACTTGGAATTTCAACGGTTGGAGCGATCTTTTCCTGTTCCGCAAGAGCCTGCCATACCTCATGGCTCAGCGTATCATCGCATTTGGGCAATTCTTGGGGCTTCTCAGGCTTCCACTCCATCTTGCGAATGTTCTCAACTACACTGACAGCCTGAATATAGTAATCCCTGGCCTCATCAGACTCTTCGAGGAAATTCCTGAGCGACTCCAATTCTGCTCTGCACGCCTTGTCGTCCAGCGAGAGGATCAGCAGATCCATGATTTCTTTTTTTTGTTTTGCACTCAGGGCCATTATAATTGTTCCTTCCCTGCTACTTGTTTTTGAATGCAAGCAAGAAGCAGTTGGTGAATTCTAGAGATGTTGCGGTATACGTACTGGACGGAACAGCCGAAACGACTTGCGAGGTTTTTTGCAGTGTGATTTTCAAAGTAACGCAACTGAAGCAATTTACGGTCCTGCCCTTTGAGCTTTTTGACACACCCCTTCAGATATGTCTGATAGTCCTTAGACGAGTCCGAAACTCGCTGAAAATTACGGTCCAGTTTTGCAATAAGCTGATGGTCGTAATAGAACTCATTTCGTTTCTTTTTCTTGCGGTAATAGTCAAGAACAAGATAGTAGGCAAACTTCTTGCCCCAAGCCAGAAAATCGGTTCCGTGCTCAAAACTATCGAACTTTTCCCACATTAGACCTGTGGTCTCCTGCAGAATATCGTCCGCATCATTTAGACGGGGAACCATAGACAGTATGTAACTATAGATACGAGCCTGCTGCGCTGTAAGGAGCGAAACAAACTCGCGACCCTTTTCGTCTCGAACCGAATTGTCCTGCCCTTGCTGATCCATATCTTCCAATCAAAACCTGTGTCATTCTCTAATCTCTTATGTAAAATGCCCCGAGATTTTAAACAAGAAATCTGAACGATTTATCCTAAATCCTTTGCTGAGAATAGTTTACAAGCCATAATTTTATTCAAGTCAACACAGTTAACAACCATGGGTTTTAACCCGTGGTTGTCAACTTGCCTATCAAAAACATGAGCTGGTTTGCAGCGACCCCGCGATCGAGATCTCCGAATGCCACCCTTGCATCGATGGAAAACCTATCTTCATCCAGGAATCAGACGTGTACTATTTACCGGAACATTCTTTAAATAGCTACCCGGATAATCGCTATTACTGCCCCACTAACATTTGAACCTGTTTCAAAACTGCTTTTGGGTTCTCGGCGAGCATTTTTTCACCTCGGCAAAGCGATTAAAATCGGCCATAGCTATTCTATTGACAGTGTTAATCAAAGCAGACGAACGGAAAAATGACCACTGAAAGGCAAATCTGAGTTTTGAAACCGCTTCTAAACTGAAAACACCAACGAAAACAGGATCCTGCATCCATTCAGCACTGTGCAATAGCTGCGGAAGCTACTTTGTCTTTGGACGGTTGGTGCAGGATAATCGCTATCTCCAAGATAAATTTCTGCGACTCAAAAAGCCTTATAAGTAATAGAATACTATACAAGAAAATACAACTACCAATCAAGATTTCAACTTGACTTTCTAGTTGAGAGATGTGTTGTTAATATAGGTCAAATAGCTTTGTTTCATAGATCACCGCCTTCGGAGCTCCCGAGGCCAAGCAATTTAGGTGTGTGGCTTAGATTGACTATTAATGTCTACTTGCATACGGTTCCTGTGAAAACCAAAAGCCGCAACGGATACTTTCTGTTACGGCTATTTTAATCTACTTATTGTGAAAGGAGATAATTATGAATATCACAAAAAACACTCCCCACCCGGTCAAATACGATATACAATGACGATATTTGTCGATACGACAAGGATCTCTTTAGGGAAAGCACTTTTGCAGTTTATTATAGGTCACACCGAGAAGTTCGTAGCCTTCCTCGCATTCTCTCCCAAGCCGCACATTCTCCTTGCAGCGCCCGACATCACAGAAGAAATCACACAAAACCTCGAAAGCAAGCATAACAAACTAAAGCCTGTCACTCTCGCTCTGTTCCGAAAAGAGCATCTTAAGATCATGCACGGTCAGATTGCTTATGGTAGCAAACTTCGCATAGAAGAAATCCTCAATCTCACCTAGTCGGACATTGATTATGAGAACAAAAAATTACTGTATCCCCGAAGTCTCAGACTGAAACTACTATTGAGTGGGAACCGAAAGACCACGTAATACGCACCCTCCCGATGACCGAACAGACATCTCAGTTTTTGGCCGATCTGCAGGTGTTGTTTTGCCTTGATGGATACTCGTATCCATTCATAGCTCCCGCAAGGTTCAGACCCATCCAAAAGCGGCTAGCTCAAAAAGGATAGACATCTAATTCGCCGACTCAGAACAATCTGATGCGGGATTTTAGGGTCATTCAGAAAAGAGCAGGCAACCCCAAATCACCCTTCATGATCTTATGACCTGCCCCCGAATTATGTACCAGCTACTGTTAGAGAGTTGTCCTTCTCATCTGTCGTGTATTGCTGTAGCTGAGCCGTAGGCGAAGCGGAAGCAATGCACGTGGCGGCGAACTCGGCCGGGGTCGCGTAGTCCAGCCCGCTGTGCGGCCGATGGTTATTATATTCCATCCGCCACTGTTCGACAATCACTTTCGCTTCCTTAACCGAATAAAACAGCTCACGATTGAGCACCTCATCTCTGAACTTGCCGTTGAACGATTCGATGAAGCCATTTTCCCACGGCTGACCCTTCTCGATATAAAGCGTTTCGACGTTCTTTTTGCCGAGCTTCTTCTTGATCGCACTAGCCACAAATTCCGGCCCGTTGTCGCTACGTATAAACCCAGGCACGCCTCGGACCGCAAACAGGTATTCCAGCGTTTCAACCACATCGCCCGACTTGATCGACCTGCCTACTTCTATCGTAAGCGACTCACGCGTGAACTCATCGAGCACCGTGAGAAACTTCAGACTGCGACCGTCCTCGCTCTGGTCGCTGACGAAATCATACGTCCAGACATGGTCCTTGTAGTCGGCTTTTTGCACGCTGCAGCTGTTGTCGCTGTTGCCTTTCGTTTTTCGTCCTTTGCGTCTGTGAGGCACCTGTAATGCTTCCTTTCGCCATATTCGTTGAACTCGTTTATGATTTACACGCCAGCCATGCTGACGAAGCTTGGCCGTTATAAACCTGTAGCCGTAGCTTTGGTGTTCCTTTGCCAGCTCGATTATCTTGCTGGTCAGTGCCGTGTTCGTTGGCTGCTGCTGAGGTTTATACCGCTGGCTGGCTCGCGGCTGACCTATCACCTTGCATGCCCGACGCTCGGATACGGCCAGACTCTTTTGAACATGCCTGGCCGCTTTGCGTCTCCGGGCCGGGCTCAGTAATTTCCCGAAAGCGCCTCTTTGAGTATGGCGTTGTCCAGTGCCTGGTCGGCAACGAGCTTTTTGAGCTGGGCGTTCTCTTTTTGCAGGGCCTTGAGCTGCTTGACCTGGTCGAGCTTCATGCGGCCGTATTGCTTGCGCCAGTTGTAGTAGGTCGCCTCGCTGATGCCCAGCTCACGGCAGGCCTGCTGGACCGTACCGCCGGAGCCGATTACAGCATCCGCCTGGCGGAGCATCTTGACAATCTGTTCGGGACTGTGATTCTTGCGTTTCATAAGAGCATCCTTTCCATAAAAACTAACAAATTATAACGGATACTCTCTAATCAGCAACGGTACAGTTTTTCGGGGTCAAGCCACTTAGATCGGCACTGACCAATTGGGCACAGAATCTACCCATAAGACTGTTAACCACCGGACTTAGGTTCGAGTCTTGATTGAGGAGGGTTAGTTCAACCAAATCGCACAGGCAATTCACGTTTTATGATTTGCTTATTGTCAGAATACATAGATGGGCCAGCCGAAAAGACTGGCCCATCTGCACAATTAATTACATACTCTGCAATTATAAGTATCGCTTTAGTTTTTTTGGCTATGGTCAATCAGCCGCATATCAAACTAAGGCACTGTAATAGAATCCGAGGTCTCAACTTTCAGCGTTGCGTTGTAAGTCTTGCCGCTGACCGTCACGTCCGTCACGGTAAACGTAAACGTTCCGCCGTTCTTGACCTTGTCCGCCGTCTCGAAAATACCGTACCGTCCGCTGCCGTCGTACCGCTCACACTGCCGCTGTACGCGCCTGACCATGTGCCGTAAACAGTCGCGCCGCTTACGTTCGCACCCGTATCGTCTTTGATGTGAACCGTCGCCTGACCCCAGTAGTTAGGCCCAGCATTCCGCGAACCCATCACGATCGAGTTGACATACATCTCAACGGTCTGCTGGCCTTGAGGCGTTGCAGAAACCTCGCTGGAATAGCCCGACTCATTGCTGCTCGTATCAATTGCGGTGACAACATAGTAGTACGTCGTGCCGTTCGTGACAGTGTTGTCGGTGTAATCACTGCTGGACACTCCCTGAGCAACTGCCGCATAACCGCTGCCGCTCGTGGTGCTGCGATAAACAGTGTAGCTTTCCAGATCACCTTCGCTGTTGTCCGTCCAGTCAAGGCTGACCGAACCGTCACCTGCCGTAGCACCAAGACCAGTAGGCGCAGCAGGTGGAGTAGTATCACCTGTATTGGCAGTAACATCAAGTACAGGGTGATAAGAAGTTGCAGCATCTTCCTTGGATGCGAAGTCGATCATGTAAGACGAACCTGCAGTAAGTGAATCTATATGGAACGTCGCAACACCATTCGCATTCATCGCCTGATTGACAAGCGATGTAACGTCAATGCTGTACTGCTGAGCCACCGTCAGGTTATTGCTCGATAACTGAACATCGCTTCCGCTGCTGGTCGGCTGATTGTTCCACGTGATGGCATCTTCCTGCCATCCGTCTAGAGAATCATCTACCAGCCGAATCCTCAGTGTAACACCGGAAACAACAGAAACCGGCGTCAGCTTCAGTGTTGCACTTTGAACATTATCAGTAGTCACATCGCTATAGTCGAACCGCAAGTAAGCTTGACGGTTGTAGCCAGTGTTGTCACTCTTGACTCGCAAGAATGTCTCACTGCCGTAGTTGGTATCTGCTGAACTACCGTCACGAACGTAAGCGTCCGCGGGCAGCACCGGACTCGAGCTCAGAGTGGCCGCACCACTGCCGTTTTCTTTCGAACAAACTTCCAGTGGATACGAGCTCATTTCTTTAACCAGAAGAAATGTAACCTCTCCGTTGGTGTCAGCCTGGAGGAAACTATCTAACTCAGGGGACTTAACCTTGAAGGTCGTTCCCGCAACAGTCGAAGACTGGAATGTCCCTATCATTGTAGTATTGCTGTCTTCTGCAAAGTCCGGCATCAGAGGGGCATTTGTGCTGTTTATAGTCAATTCCGTCCAGTCCACACCAAGCTCATCGCCAGGCTGACCGTCCTTGATGCCCCATACTGTAACGGTTTCATTGCTGGAAATACCGCCATAACATGTAAAGGTAAGCTCTGCTGCATTAAATGTATGCCTGTTGCTTATATCAAAATGAACCCATCCGGTGCGTGTATACGATGACGTGGCACCCGCCGAATCCCGCTTGATGAATAAATAATTTTCGCTTCCATAGTTAGTTGAGTCAGAGCCTCGCACAAAAGTGTCCGCATCGGTCGTCTCAACCCATGTTACGAAGCTAACCGGTATTAGCACAATACCAGTTGCCGTCTGGCCAGTGCTGTCCTGGATCGTGTAATAAAAATAATCCAGACCATCTGAACCACTGTTTGGAGTTGTGTAAGTTATTTCATCTCGACCACCAGGACCGGTCCCGGACGAAATCGCAACCTGCCCGCCTTGCTGAGACGTGCTGTCACATGAAAGAATCGAAATAGCATCGCCGTTACCATCATAATCATTAGCCAACACGTCGTAAGTCCTGCTAACTGGCGTACCAGCGACCACCTGGACATTATCCGATGCATCCAGAGCTGCGTAAGGCGGGGCATCGATGCTCGTATAGCTTCCAATATTGTCAAGTATGCCCGTATTTGCGTCACGATGGTTCAAAATGGACTCTGTTGCAGGGGCGCCAAACCTTCCAAGCTTGTTGCCGTTCATCACCGTCCTACCTTCCGCTTGCCCCCCATGCATATCATTTGCTGACCAGTTGTGCCCTAGCTCGTGACGCCAAATAATGTCAAAACTGCCGTCAGACTCAGAATTGTTGACCGAATACATACTCATATTTGAACCTATACCTGAATTCCAGGCAAGGCCGCCGCCAACGTCACCAACACATGCCACAGCAGCAGCGTCGTAAGTTGTTTGACCTCTTTGATTGTTTTCCCATTCTGCCCTCGTCGCGTCGAGAATACTGCCGCCAGTCAAACCATAATAAGGGCAGTATGTCTGCGAAGTACGGACGATCACCCGTCCGAGCGCTGGCCTTAGCAAGAGATCCCTAGTATAGACAGCTTTCATATTAGCCATTGAAAACTCGACGTTTTCCAGGCACTTCGCAACACTGCTGCCGCCCCGGCTGCTGTCGCTGTAATGCCGGTATTCGACGTCTATACCAATGTCAAAAAGGTAAGTATCCGTACCCGCGTGGTTAGCACTTATCGTATCGGTAGTAGGCAGGGCATATGTAGATGTAAGGTCGCCGCGAGTGCCGGTAACCGAACTGCCATACGTAAACCATGTATAGCCCCTGTCAAAATACACCCTCGTCTTGAGCACATCATTGCTCAACAAGATGCCAGCTGCGATCGCACCTGGATACTCGTCAACCGTACCCATATACGTACGCACCTCACCCGCAGTATATGTATCATAAGTCCCCGATGAATTCTGAACCAGCACTTCGAAATAGCTGCCCCGAATAGTTTCCTTGGT
Organism: Anaerohalosphaera lusitana; assembly: GCF_002007645.1. Lineage (GTDB taxonomy): Bacteria > Planctomycetota > Phycisphaerae > Sedimentisphaerales > Anaerohalosphaeraceae > Anaerohalosphaera > Anaerohalosphaera lusitana. The sequence continues at coordinate 2,705,745 of NZ_CP019791.1, read as the reverse complement.
CATCTGAAGGGTGATCGTTTCATTGCCATCACTTACCTGCTGAGTAATTGTGGCTGGCGCCACACCCAAAGCCATTCCCCCGAAAGCTAGTGCCGTTTCAATTATCTAAGTTTAACTTTTGCTGATTTTTTTTATTGCGATATGCTACGTATCTATTCAGTGCAGTTTTAAGCTCATGATGGTTTTGATAATTAGTTCCTCGTATTACGAATTCCTTAACATGGGTAAACTGACATTCGATAGGGTTGAGCCATGATGCGTTGGTCGGCGTCCAGATCAGATGAATATTGTTCTCGCGACAGTACCGCAGAACCTTGTCCTTGCGGTGCGGCGAGAAATTGTCCAGTATCAGGTGTATCCGCTGGTTCGCAGGATACTTTTTCCTGGTCAGTTTCAAAACTTCCAAGAACTCCTGATGCCGCTTGCGTGGCCGAACATATCCCCAGAGCTTTTTCTGATGGACATCGTAAAACGCCAGCCAGTGCTGAACGCCGTGTTTGCGGGTATAGGTCGCAGGCAGCCTCTTGGGATGGTCGGTATGACAGTAATTCCGGCCTGGCTGAGGACGAATCTCCAGCGGTCCGAACTCGTCGAATGATATGGTCGGCCCGTTTGAGGCCGGCTGGTTCACATATCTGCGAATTAGTTTTTTTTAGACTTGAGATTGGGGTCGTTGCACTCTTTCCACGTCTTTGTCCGCCGGAGCTTGACCTTCTTTTCACGCAGGATGGTCCTGAGTGTTTCAATGCTGATCGTAGGAACGATCTTTTCCTGGACAAGATATTCACGCAGTTTTTCCAGGGACCACCGCTTAAAAGGGCAGTCCAGAAGATCGGGCGGACATTTTGCAGTCTCGGCAATAATGGCCTTGTCGTCCTCGGTAAACTCCGGCGGTCTTCCCGGCCGGGGCTTGGGCTCCAACGCCTTAAGGCCGCGTTGGTTAAAGTCTTTGATGATGGCCCTGACATGGTGCGGCGAATAGTGAACCAGCTCGGCGATAGCAGGAACTTTATAGCCCTGGTTAGAGGCAAGAATGACTTGGCCGCGACGAATCTTGATTCGGCTTTTGCTGCTGCGGAGTATCCGCTGAATTTGCTGGCCTTCACTGGTACTGAGGTCTCTGGCGTACAGACACATAAGAAATCCCTTTCTCTGCTTGTAAGCGTGAAATTATTTCTTCGTGTCATTCTATATAATACCAGATTATGCATGGCGCAAGTCTTAAATCATGGAAAAGTTAAAATTATATTTTTGAAACGGCACTAGTACCAACAAACCCCCAAACATTACCTTTGATAAAAGCGCACTTTTTGACATGTCATGCTCCTGAATTAGATCCTTGTTCCGCTTTGAATTGAAACCCCCAGGATCGCCCGCGTACAAACACAAATGCCCCGATCGACAGATCGCACGCAGGCCAATTCAGCCGAACTTCATGCGGATTAAAAATCTTGGAGGATAGACTTCAAGATGACCGCTAATCGCTTCCGCAAGCTTTTTCATACACACACTCCGGTTGACCGATGCAGGACTCGGCCCACAGCACTTTGACTGGTACCCAGTATTCAGGTCTGCTGACCTGCTTTCAAAGCATAATAGAGTTCAACAACTTTGGTACACTTTAGTATTTGATGGAACAGTCACATTATTCAGAAAATCAGACATTTACTTGAACATTTTTAAAATACTGCAAAATACATAGCCATTGGGGCACCAGGTGTGGCAGTTAGCTCTAAATCACTCACCACTGAACCGAGACCAGCGAAAGAACCAATGGTTAATTAAAAAAGACCCAACCATAAAAATGATTGGGCCTTGGGAAACTGATTAAGCCGGAAAGAACTGACATCACATTGCGTCAGTAGATGGCGATTCATCAAAAGCGTTTAAATGATTTCCGTAAGAGACCTCATTTCATGCTACACGGTCCCGCCATTCAATGAGTTTTGCCAAAAGATCCGACTCAATAGAGCTGTAGCCTGAATTGTTCACCAGATTCGTCATTTCGTAGGGATCGTTTGCAAGATCAAACAAATAGTCCGGCTGCCAATCAGATTTGGAAACCGTCAGCTTGAAATCCCCTTCACGGATCATTGCCCAGCCGCCAAGTTCAGAGAAGACCGGAACCGCGTCGAGCTGCCTTTCACCCATTACTAAAGGCGCTATATTGTTTCCTTCGGTAGTAGGTTCCTGGGGCAGGCCCGCAAACCCCAGACATGTCGGGAAAGGATCGATACCAGCCGAGACCAGGTAATCCAGAACCTGGCCTTTCACGCCTCCGGGCGCGCGAACTATAAATGGAACGCGGGTTGACTCTTCCCAATGCACGGTCTTGTTCTTTAAGCCGTGACTACCCTGCATGTCACCATGATCGGCTGTAAAGATGATCACCGTACTATCCCAGAGCCCCAGCCGCTTCAACTCAGCAAACAAACGCCCCAAATTGGCATCCAGTTGAGTAATCATGGCGTAATACTGCCGCAAATACTGATCAAGGTCATACCTGTAATCATCACGCCCATCCGTCACAGTATGCGTCCCGGCAGAGATCGGGGTATAAGGGTCAAAATTCGGATCCGTCGTGCAATTCGGCCGACGGGTAGGCATAAGATTTTCGTACATCTTTTCATATTTCAGGGTTGGCTGTTCCGGATAATGAGGATTCACGTACGAAACCACCATGGCAAATTGTTCATCCACTAGCCCCGCCAGTCGCTCCATTGCAATGTCCGTTGTTTTCTTTGTCCGATGGTCGTTGGTCGGAGTATAATCACCATTTTCATCGAAGAACAGAACGCCATCTATAAAATCATTGTAGTTTTCATACCCGATGAAATCAGTAAAGCCACCCCTATTGTACTCTGGGACGGGATCATTACCGGTACCTCCCAAATGCCATTTGCCTACATAAGACGTTCTATAGCCACCGTCATTAAATGCATCTGCAAAAGTCCGCTCACCGCTGGGAATCCGAAGATTATTATACGCATTGTGATTAATTCTCATGCTTAATCCATTCAGTATTGCATATTGAGCAGAACATTTCTGAGGTTATATTGTTCCATGCAACTGTTCCTGCGTTGAATATTTCCTCATAATTTTTGTAAATGCGGTTGCTCAAGTAGTGACTCTTCATATAGGCCCAAAGACGTTCTATCGGATTCAATTCCGGACTGTATGCAGGCAGGTGAAGCAGGCTGATATTCTTCGGCACAACCAACTGTTTAGCGATATGCCAACCAGCCTGATCAAGAACCAGAACCACATGTACATCTTTGCCTGCCTCCTCGCTTATAAATCTCAGGTGGTGATTCATATAATCAGTGTTAACAGTCGGAGTAATCACAGCCGACGATTTGCCATTGACAGGATTGACAGCTCCAAAAATATATACCCAATCATACTCGGTCTGCTTTACTGCTGTAGGCCTGGATCCTTTTGGAGCCCAAACATTGGTCAGTGTTCCTTGCTGGCCTATTCGCACTTCGTCCTGGAACCAGATCTCAATTTTCTTTTCGGGGTTTTCTGTTCGGACTTTTTGGACAAAAAGGGGGCTTGCTCCAACCACTGCTGCATTTTTTCCGGATCGTTCTTTCGGTGCTTAGGCCTTGGTTTTAGACATGAAAGCCCCAATCTATGCATTAGATCATAGACGCCGAAGAGCGAATATTTTACGCCAAATTCTCTTTCAAGAATCCGTCTTATGTCTCTGCCGCGCAGCACACATACACCACCGTCTGAATCGGTTGGTCCATCTTGAATTCGCTTGATCAACTCAGGCTCTTTTTTGCGTGGCAGTTTTGTGGGCCTGCCGCTTTGACGTTTTGGTGCGATAGCCTCAATGCCGCCATCACGGTAGAAATAACACCATCGCTGAACGAAGTTTTTGCTGCGATCAAGTTTTGTCATGATCGCTTTTGTTTGCCATCCCTCCAATGCCAGGGCTACCACCCGATATCGATCTCGCTGCTTTGCATTGGTTTCAATCCGAGCTTTTTCTTTTAACTTTTGCAGGTCACCGTACTTGATCTCACTGATGTGCATGCCATATTTCCTTTCATTTTTTAGGAATTATGACACATCATTAGCGATGGCGCAAGTCTAAAACCGTGGCGCGCGAAAAAATTTCACAATGCGTATTAGTCATGACCCCTGTTTGTGAAGCATAGCGGCTGGTAAACAAGCAGCATCGATAAGGAGTGCAAATCGGTGCCTCACTATATGCATTGCGGAAAAGTGTACCCTCACTTGCAAGCCAGTCAAGATTAGGGGTCTTAACGTCAGGATGGGCCATGCAGCTCATTGCAAAGCCATGCATCTGATCGGCAAATAGTATGAGAATATTTGGCTGCCGGCCTGCCTTAATATTAAGGGTTCCTCTAAAAATCAGTTAGATTCGTGCAATTTATTGCCCTTTTGTTATAATTAGCTCATTGACAATTACATTACGGTTATTCGACTCATAATCAAAGGATTGATCATGATGCAAGCAGGACTTTTCGACTGGCAGACTCGTTTTGAACAACTCGACAACAGCGGCGACCCACTTGTCAAGCTCAATGAAATAGTCGACTGGGAGCAATTTCGCAAAACCCTTGAGGTTGTCAGAGATAAAAAACGCAAGTCCAACGCAGGCAGAAAACCCTTTGATGTTATACTCATGTTCAAGATATTGATACTTGATTCCCTGTACAATATATCCGACGATCAGCTCGAATTTCAGATAAGGGATCGTATTTCCTTCATGCGTTTTCTCGGTCTGGGTATTGGCGACAGAGTGCCTGATGCAAAGACCATATGGCTTTTCAGAGAACAGCTCACCGAAGCCGGCCTTGTCGAAAACCTTTTTACTCAGTTCGACGAGTTTCTGCGTAAAAACGGCTTTTCCGCCAAGAAGGGTCAGATCGTTGATGCCAGCATTGTGGCTGTTCCAAAGCAGCGCAACACCAGGGATGAGAATAAATCCATCAAGAACGGCGAGGTTCCCGAAAACTGGAGCGATACCAAGAAACGCCAGAAAGACACCGATGCACGCTGGGTGCAGAAGAACGGCGTAAACTACTATGGCTATAAGAACCATATTGATATTGATGTTAAGCACAAGTTTATTCGCAGCTGTGAAGTAACGCCTGCCTCTGTTCATGACAGCAATGTCTTTGAAGACTTGCTTGATGCAAACAACAGCAGCAAGGATGTATGGGCCGATTCTGCCTACGGCTCGACGGAAAAACGGGATAACATTAAAGAAGAAGGCTACCGCGGCCAGATTCAACGAAAAGGCTGTCGTTATAAAAAACTGACTCAGCGTCAGATAGAAGCTAATTATAAACGTTCGAAAACTCGCAGCCGAGTTGAGCATGTCTTCGGCATACAGAAGATGCGGGCGGGCAACTTGATCATTCGAACTATAGGAATAGCCAGGGCCAAGACGAAAATTTGTATGCGAAACCTTGCGTATAATATAGACAGATACTGCCTGCTGGCTCGACTTTAGCCGCCAACGGTGCGGCACTACGGCTGCAAAGCCAGCCGGTGCCGCTTGACGCCAGTACTGAATGCCGTCATATTGAGACAAATAATCGTAATTGTGCAACAGTGAGTTCAATTTTAACTCAAAATATTGTTAATTAAATACGTGAGCCGCTAATCTTGATTTTTTAGAGGTGGCCTTATTTTTCCAAGGCCAAATTCGCGGGTCGTCTTTTCGCTTATTTCGCGATAATTCTCCCCCAGGAGCTCGCGGATGACAGCGTCCTGCTCGGGGAATTTGACTGGAGCATCAGGTTGCAATTCAACATTAAGGTGCGCTCCGCTCAGGAGCAAGGTGCCGCCATCAAAAACAAAATCACGAATTCGCATAAACTCATGCTCATCAAAGGTGTTCCACCCGAGAAAAATCATGGCCTTGTATTCTTTCATCACGTCCAACGGGGCTTCGATGGGAAGTATATCAACCGTACCATAAGGAGTGGAAGTGAACCATCCATCAGGGCCGCACATATTCAAAGTATTTTCCGGATAAAAAACTTTAAGAAGATCCCAGCTTTGTGCAGCTTTGTTAAACTTCCATTTTTGACCGCTTTGGGACCAGAGGCTGTGGCGTCCAAAACATTTCCAGGCATCATTTCGTCCCTGTACAACAGCGATTGGACTATTCAGACTACCTCTGCGGGTATGCGTTTCGATGAAATCCAGCATCTGGTGCTGAGCGAAAATATGCGCTTTGCCGGATTTTGAATACCTGTCGTTCATATATTCATCGACCCAAAGCGCATCTTCCGTGTTCATTTGGGAGGATCCATGCATGTAAGCTACTGCCAGCGACATGTAAAAACGTAAAGCATGCTTGGAGTTAGTAAAATCGCGAGATCCCCATTGCATCGCATGTAAGGTTCCGTAACCAGAACGGCTATAGGCTCGCGATGCTCCTCTCAAAGAAGAAAGAATCACTTCCTCTGGTCCGTACATTTGTTCGGCTCCCAGCCAATCGTATCCAGCCTGATACAAATATCTGAAAAGCGTCGAAGGACCTGTATGGCGAGTACTTTCTCCCTTTGAATACCTAACATTATCGACGAACTGGAGGGCCCCGTCTGCCATATCCTTTACACCTTCGGGATCATAGTGAACAAACGTGCCATGATCTGTGTAAATGGGCCTATGCTTTGCAAATATCCCACCGTAGGGCCAATTCCGAGCTGCTATATCGGAGGATAGACCCTTATATCTGATATGTCGCCAATAATAATAACCACCATCGTTTTCATGGGCCTGTTTACCCCGGAACATTGGTGACATTAAAGTCTTCAATGATGGATTCAGTCGATTGCCAGCCAGCGTGCGTCCTTCCACTTGCCAGGCGAAAGGCATTTCCAAACCTTCCAGCAGACTGATGTAATTCCTGACCCATGAAGGATCCACTATTCGAAAGCCGCTCCACTGATATGAAGGGCGAAACTGGTACCAGTTCCCAATTCGATTGGCAACATACCACTTGAAAAAATGGTCGTAAAGTTCGTAGTCCTTGTCCAGGTACATTTCATCACCGCTTGACAGATAGATCTCTTCAGAGGGCTTTGCTATGACTTGAGCAACCTCCGCCTTCTCAACTCTCTGGCCATCATCAAACTCAAAATGTATCGGCACCCCGGCCTCTCCTGCACGGAACTCCACCACATGAAGACCCGGCTGCTCAAAGCGGACTTCCCGACTGCCGGGCTTTACATCTCCGTCACTTTTGATACTAAGTTCTATATCGGGCTTATTAGTCTCTATCAGAATACCTAAAGGTCCCTGTTTTCGCACGAACTTCGGAACAGATATTACTTCATAATCCCTGGCGGTTTCCTCTATCAGTTCCACCTGCCGCAATTCATATGGAAACGAGGCACGATGCGATTCCTTCAGTAGAGTCAGCTCGAAAGTCGCCTCACCGATCAGATCATCAGGAAGCGGGATAAAGAAGTCGGCAACATATGATGCCCTGTCAAAGCGACGACCCTCGAATACGGTCTTTCCGTCAGATTTCAGTTTCCACATGGGCCAGCTGCGCATCGAAAGATTGACCCCAACCCAGTAATTGGTTTTGTCCTTTCTGTCAGCAAGTTTAGTGAAGGGAATGGAGCATGCTCTCTCGCCGTCTTGCTCAAGTATTGGCGATTCAACCCAGCACTCGCCGCTGAAATCAGTCCCGCCCACTATAAGCAGGACGCAGGAAAGATTTTCAGGCAATTCAAATGTTTTCTTCACCTGCTGATAATCAGAAGATCCTTCCGGCACAGGAATATATAGAATCTTATCCGGTTCATCGTAGATGTCATTCGGGGTGCGCCCTGGCTTTTTATTGAACAGTTCGATCGTTATGCCGAAATCCCCTTCAGGGCTTTTCTGCAGATCATTCTTTTTTAAGACAGGCAAAGTGACAGTCAGCTTGCCGGGCTTAAGTGTTCCGTTGGCAATTCTGTAATAGGCATGGCGTTCGAATTTATCGTTATCGCCCCGAAAGTAAAGTGAGTACGACTCATTTTTAGTAACTTCGGAGTTCAGACAGTCGTCAATAAGGACCTCTGCATCACGAAATTTATCTTCGCCGCGTCCATGAAAAGGAGGCGGCATTTCAACCCCGCCCACAACCCGAAGAAACCGGCGAACGGCAGTTTCGGAGTTGGACTTTGGAATAGATAAAGAGATTGAATCATTGGGCTTTAAAGTAAAGAATTGTTTTCCAGCGTCCGGCTTATATACAACTTTGCGAGTCTCTTTCCATGCCGAAGACGCGGGAAGTGTTGTAAAACTCCATGAATAGCCCTGATGAAGTTCGGTACCATTATAAGAATCCACAACCCAGTAATATGTCGTATCATCGGCCAGTGAACCGTAAGCAGTCTGAAGCTCACCACTGGCAATGGTAGTTGCAACACCATTGTCAATAATTTGTGTCAAACCAAAATTCGGCAAAAGAAGATTGGGCTCACTTGAACCAAAGTAAACGTCATAAGTCGCGGGTGAATATTCAACGGGGGCAGTCCAGCTGAGATCTGTATCCAGAGCAACACCGGTCATACGCATTGTGAAATTTTTTCGCGCGCCACGGTTTTAGACTTGCGCCATCGCTAATGATGTGTCATAATTCCTAAAAAATGAAAGGAAATATGGCATGCACATCAGTGAGATCAAGTACGGTGACCTGCAAAAGTTAAAAGAAAAAGCTCGGATTGAAACCAATGCAAAGCAGCGAGATCGATATCGGGTGGTAGCCCTGGCATTGGAGGGATGGCAAACAAAAGCGATCATGACAAAACTTGATCGCAGCAAAAACTTCGTTCAGCGATGGTGTTATTTCTACCGTGATGGCGGCATTGAGGCTATCGCACCAAAACGTCAAAGCGGCAGGCCTACAAAACTGCCACGCAAAAAAGAGCCTGAGTTGATCAAGCGAATTCAAGATGGACCAACCGATTCAGACGGTGGTGTATGTGTGCTACGCGGCAGAGACATAAGACGGATTCTTGAAAGAGAATTTGGCGTAAAATATTCGCTCTTCGGCGTCTATGATCTAATGCATAGATTGGGGCTTTCATGTCTAAAACCAAGGCCTAAGCACCGAAAGAACGATCCGGAAAAAATGCAGCAGTGGTTGGAGCAAGCCCCCTTTTTGTCCAAAAAGTCCGAACAGAAAACCCCGAAAAGAAAATTGAGATCTGGTTCCAGGACGAAGTGCGAATAGGCCAGCAAGGAACACTGACCAATGTTTGGGCTCCAAAAGGATCCAGGCCTACAGCAGTAAAGCAGACCGAGTATGATTGGGTATATATTTTTGGAGCTGTCAATCCTGTCAATGGCAAATCGTCGGCTGTGATTACTCCGACTGTTAACACTGATTATATGAATCACCACCTGAGATTTATAAGCGAGGAGGCAGGCAAAGATGTACATGTGGTTCTGGTTCTTGATCAGGCTGGTTGGCATATCGCTAAACAGTTGGTTGTGCCGAAGAATATCAGCCTGCTTCACCTGCCTGCATACAGTCCGGAATTGAATCCGATAGAACGTCTTTGGGCCTATATGAAGAGTCACTACTTGAGCAACCGCATTTACAAAAATTATGAGGAAATATTCAACGCAGGAACAGTTGCATGGAACAATATAACCTCAGAAATGTTCTGCTCAATATGCAATACTGAATGGATTAAGCATGAGAATTAATCACAATGCGTATCAGACCGTCAGCAGGCGAAGGCGAAAAAGCAACGTCACCTTTTGTGATGAGGCTTATATTATCAATCATGGTTGTTGCCGTCCACCCACGTGAGCCTGGATCGTTTTCTGTAAAACGCAGGGCAAGTCCATTGCCGGCGGTACCCTCGATATACAACACTACAACAGCGGTCGTCAGGAAATTGGTGCCCCTGCCCGGATCCGGAATTATAATGTTTTCACTTGCCAGTTCTACGTCTTCCGTGGTGTCTCTCAGCGAAACCAGCAGATTGATCGGGCCATTCGTCGACGAATCACGTCTGTAACCGTAATCGAAAGTGACTTCGTAAAGCGAATATGTACCGGCATCAACGTCACCTGCATCGGAAGAAGTGATCTGCTGTTCGTAATAGCGAAGGCCATCCCTGTCCTGCCAGCAAGCGGTCATACCTGGAAGACCAGGAACTCTTTGCCCGGAGACATACGAACCGCTGGCAACCCACCCTTCCGGAGCTGTCCCTGAGTTGGTAGCCCAAATATCACCAGACTCGAAATCTCCATTCACGATGTTAATGACAGCTGCGTTCAAACATCCAGCCATCACCAAGACCAACACAATACCTAAAAGCTTTTTCATTGTCCATACTCCTTCCAATAAAACACGTTCTCTACTATTATCTCCCTGCAGGAAGCACAATTGTGTCCAGAATACAACTGTCGGCACTTCCCCGGCTGGCAAATGATTGGATGAGCGCAACTTGAAAGTATTGCCCAGGGTTCACGACAAGTCATTCACATTGGCTGGCAATGTTAGAGTCCTTATTAACTAAAAATATAGAACAAGTATCTAACATGATTATGCAAAAAGTCACCGGCCAAGTAAACGCAGTTTCGTTTCTTTAAACCGCATTTTTGTGCAAATCAATGCCCAGCTCTCCTGAACTGTAAGATTGCCATAACTAAAGCGGGAAAAATCAGCACGAAATAGCCTACGAATATCTGCCCAAAGTAGGTCCTTGTAGCTCACATGCTCGATCCGAACTGCTTTCTGAACTCAAGAGGGTTGACGCCTTTTTGGGAACGGAAGTATTGTGCTATGTAGTCAGTGCTTGTAAAGCCGAACTCAAGAGCGATTTGACAGATGGACATGTCGGTCTCTATTAGCCGCCTCTCAATTTGCTCTACACGCTTCTTTTTAATAAAGGCGTAAACACCGCACTTGAGTTCACGCTTGAACTTCTCGTATAGACAACGCCTTGAAACAGAAACTGCCTGCAGCACGTCATCCACCTGAATTGGCTTCCTGCAATTCCTTCTTATGAATGAGACAGCCGCCGCAACGTCCGCATCTTGTATGGCCGATATATCCGAAGACTGCCGGGTCACAACATAGGACGGTTCGACACGAATAGTTTCTGGTGGCACCTGCTCCCCAGACATCATTTGATCCAACAATTGAGCAGCTTGAAAGCCAGCAGCCTCCAGATTCAATGCTATACTGGATATTGACGGATTAGCCAGCGTGCAGATAATTTCATCATTATCTACACCGAGCACCCCGATATCCTCAGGAATTCTGAGATCCGCATGACGAGAGGCCCTTACCACCTGCTGGGCTTGGTCATCATTGCAACAGAAAACGCCACATGGTTTCTCAAGCGACTTAAGCCAATCCGCAAGCACAAGCTGCTCTTTTAGCATGTCGCTGCCACTATCCTTCGCAGATTGGCTATAACATTCCGCTGCAAAACCATTTCGTTGCAATTCTTCGCAAAAAGAGACGCCCCTTTTAGTAGACCAGAACATGTTTTTATAGCCGACGTAACCGAAAGAGCGAAATCCTCGTTCCAAAAAATGTTTGGCGCCCATTTTGCCAACAGATTGGTCGTTGGTCATCAATCTGGCCGCTGATTCTGTATGCTCTTCCATATAGCTTGCGAAAATAACAGGAGTAAGCGATCTATTTAGCTGTCTGGCTCTTGTAGTATCACGAGTGATGATACCGTCCGCAACCCATCTACAAGGATCATTGTCTTCGCTAGAATTTTCATTGGCCAAATAAAAAGGAATCTCTCTTTCCAAATTCCATGGGCCATACAAGGAAGAATACGTGGCAATTCCACGCAACAGCCCGCAACCGTATTCACGCGAGGATTCAAGCAAAACCAGCACATATGGGTAACTTTGCATAATCAGGTCACAATTGTGAGCATAAGAGCTGTCGACCATTGACAATATAAAATTCAAAAGTAAAATAAAAGGAATTTTTAGTTTCTGCAAGCATATTTTTGCTGCTGATGGAGCTGGTAACACCGAAACATTGAAAGCCGGCAAGTGACTAAACCAAAAGCAGGTTCAACGATTCTTGTTTATTCTTTAATGACCCGACAATTATTAAACTTCTTCATGAGCAGCTCGTGGATCACTACGGCTGCAAGCGACTGAAGCTGACTGATTCCCAAAGGCGGCGATTGGCGACCAAAGGGATTGTCCTGGGGAGGCATATTCAGGCGAATGTGCCAACGCTGTTTCAGCCGGACACAATGCTTGGCTGGTATCGCAAGCTGATGGCTCAAAAGTACGATGGTTCTGCGAACAGATGCAAATCCGGTCGCCCTCGCATTTCGCAGGAAATAATCGAAGAGGTTTTGCGTGTCGCAAAGATAAACCCCTCCTGAGGTTATGACCGCATAGTAGGCGTTCTCGCCCATGTCGGGCTAAAGGTGGCCCGCTCAACGGTAAAACGAGTCCTCGACGATCACGGCATAGTCCCTGAACCTAATCTCAAGAAAAAGGTTTACCAATTCACCCTATCAAATCGCTTCTTCTGCCAGGCGTTTTCATTGAAGCTGGACGGGTTACCCTGAAGGTTCTAAGGTTCTCTTCGAATTCCTTCAAAGAGACCCTGTCAACGCCACTGCCGCCACGATTGGACTTCACCAGATGGTAAGCTTGCCATACACTCTTCTTGGAAATAACAAAAGGTTTTGAATTTGTCTTACACATTCTGTTCCTTCCGTTTCCGGTTGACAGAACAGTAAGACCGGATGAGACATTCCCTTCGCTTCCACCTCATTATAAAGCTTTCATCGCTACTACGGAATGTTCCGCCCCTGTGATCCGCATCGGTACTCTCACACTCGTGGTTGTATCCACTTGTGCTTCTCCCTTGACATCGGAACGACAGGTTCTCACGTTCCCCACAGGCCCCTACCATCAGGTCACGCCATGCTTTACGCCGGATGCCGTACAGGCCGGATGCAGGTAACGCCTGTACTGATAACAGAATAAAAAGGGATTCTGCTTTCGACATCAATCTGGGTTTACGACGCCTCATCACATGGTTCACTTACGTTCGTCTCCTGATAGCTCATCTGACACAGTCAAGCCGTGCCTTCTCCATAGCCGCTCACCACAAAGGCTCTTTACCAATGCAGCGCTATGGCGATTTGTCACCTGCCCCTACCGGCCGATGACGGAGGGCCAAAATCCTCCATCACCTGTGGAGCATGACACGTTCAGTTTCTACATTCGACACCTCCCGCGTCTTCGTGACGCACCTTTTTGCACCGCACGCCATGGCGGAAATACTCTCATAAAGACTGGACTAAAGAACTGGGGCAGATCACTAGCCGACTTAACTGCAGTATAGACACATTAACATCTTTCACCTGAACGGAAGCTGCTGTGTTGTTTGTAACGGATTGATGATCAATCACAGCCAATGCCGCATCAAGTTCTTTCACTGCCTTTTTGACTCTTGGGTCATTTAATTGTTTGGCTGCAAGCTTACGAAGTATATAAATTTTCTCATAATCCTGAATACCTTCTCGCAGCCTCTCGAAGCGGATCGAACTCCTTGGGCCAGGGTAGATCATAAAGCAGTCTCCTGCCGCCCAAACCTGGGGCCAGTATTTCGTATCATAAAACGGATTCTCATTCCATGAATTATACGCCCATCGCAAAAACCCGGATCGATTCTGGGCAGCGGCATACAATCCCATCCACGCCGATTCCGCGGGTGGGGAAAAGGTAAAGGTATTCGGCCGAGTCGGATTACAACAAACATAAAAAGTTGTCTTAAGCCCACGACTATTGCGTTCTTGAACCATATTGGGATCTACAGAAGTACCAAATGTAGAACTCCAGTCATTGATCGTAAAATCGCTGGGCGGATGATTCGACGCCGAAGACAGTTGTATTGAGGGGGCATATTTTTTTAGAATCCCGGTTGCAGCGAGCACCTGTTTTTCACCCCGCTCGTCAATCGCAATAGTCAGACGCCCACCCCATCCTTTTTCTTTGGAGTGCTGCTCTAATGCCTTGAGAAAGGGCCCCCAGATTTCCTCATAGGCTGGATTGCCCGCTATGGCCCCAACGTCCTTCCAGTCGCCGCTCTTGGCGTCAATGTACCGAAAGGAATTGGTCCAGGGAATCATAGAATAACAGTTAATCTGATCATCAAGTCCCACACGTTCTGCAAATGCCACGTATTTATCCAGAATACTGAAGTCATATTCCCATGTCCCGTCACTTTTGCGGGTCCAGGTAACCATTTCCTCGAAGCCATCGTATACTTGGGCGCCCCATGGATGATGGAACAAAGAAACGGTCAAGCATTTCTGTCCCGCTTCTGCCAGCATCCGCCAATATGGCTCCATTAATCGAAAGTGCTCATCGCTCCAGGGTTCGACTCGATGCCAGCGAGCAACGGCAAAGGGATTTTGCCAGAGATCAAGGTGAAACTTCCAGTCTTTCGGCGCAGGCAGGGTCAATGGCAACACCTCGAGTTTGAAAGTAAAATCGAGGCGAACGTTTCCCGCCGCTTTGACAGCCACCTTTCCAGAATAATGGCCTGGCTTTGCGTCACGGGGCACTTCCATGGTTACCCATACAGGACGGGTCGTGTTGGCGGCCAAATTGAGTCGCTCGACAGGATCAAGAATATCAGGATACAAGGTCTCTGCAGCAAGGACATAACGAACAAAATTCGCATTCAGCGAGCCATCGCCCAAGCTATCGCCGTCTTTTGAAACCATCGCTGTAGGCTCCATTCTCAATTGTCTAACAGGTTCTTTTGAAAAAAGAACAAGTTGGGCGTAAACACGTTCGCCACGCCATGCGGTTCCCGACCATTGATTAGTCGGGGATTCAAGTTCAGGAAGACGCCCTTTGGCATATCGTTGATCAATAGAACCAACCGAGCCATGAAGTCCATTGCCAGTAAGAACCGCGGCCTTTGTTGTTTTATTTGAAGTTTTGAAATCCTCACCTGATGGCTCAAATGCCGAGTGATGCAGTCCATAAAGATGTTGTTCTGCAAAAATATCTCCGGTTACAAAAAACATTAATGCTATAACAAGTAGAGTCTTTATCAATGGTACTCTTAAGAGACTAATCATTCATTCTCCTTTCCAGACAGACTTTTAAGCATCTGCTTGATATCCGCACCGCCCCTTACAGCCACATAGCCGAGAATTACAAGGTACCACCCTATGCAACCAACCGAAAGTATCAGCCAGAAATACTCAATCATATCAATTCATCCCTTCCCGGATTAACTTTGAATTTCAACAAAGATCCCGTCACCATTGCAATCGCAACGAGGACGTATGTGGCAGTTCCCCAAATGTATGGTCCAACTCGCACAGTCAATTCTTCTGTTGCAGGTACTTTCTGCATTACCAGAAAACTGAAGGGCATTACGGAGCCGACGATGATCGCTGCTGCTGCACCCCAGCTATTAGCCTTTTTCCAGTAGCAGCAAGCTATCAGCAGTACAGACATGCTTGAAAGATAAATACTGCCGGTAACTCCAAGATATGTCCATACATCGCCCTCGATCTTGTACCAAAGACCGTAAACCAGCAGAAACACACCGATCATTGCAATAATGAAGCGATTCCACATGAGCCCCTTTTTCTGAGACCACTTACCTTTGTGGAAAGGAGCCATGATGTCGTTGTATATTACGCTGCCCCATGTAAGCATGTAAGATGCATCGGTGGACATATCAGCAGCCAGCATTGCTGCAACAGTAATTCCCATCGCTATAGGAGGGACAAACCCACCTAGAAACTTTGGCATCGCAAGCATGGTATTATCGCCGACCTGCTCCGGAGTCAGCACAGCGAGTGCTGCTACCCCCCAAAGTCCGGGCAAAATGAACCGGCAGACGAAAAATGGACTGGTGCCCTTGTATATCTTTCCTCCGGTTGCGATGTCTTTGGTGGAAAGAACTCGCTGGATCATTACCTGCCACGTGAGGACCACTGACAGGGCAACAAGCGCGTTGAAGATTACATACATGACCCCCATTTGTTCATGCACAAAAGGATTGAAACCACCTTCACCGTAATTCATCTGGATGGCTTCGACCATAGATCCCCAGCCAACCTTGATGAATATAAGTACCGTAACGATCAACAATCCAATGCTCATCATGATGAATTGCAGGTAGTCGGTTATCAAAACTGAGATCATCCCGCCCATGATTGTGTACAGTCCGATCCCGAGCAGCAGCAAGGTCATTGTGATTTCTAGATATTCGGGGTTAAGTCCGCAAACCGCAACCAGGAAATCGCCGCCCATTCTCAGAAATATTCCCATATTTAACAATCCGCCCAGGACGATCACTACACCGCTCATCCAGCGGATCTTCGGTCCGAACTTTTTCTCGAATAATTCGGGTATTGTCATTACTCCGGCTTTGCGAAGGGGTTTTATGCCAAAACCGGTAGCACCCACAATGAACATCGCAAGAGCCAGCAAAATGCCGGGAGTCGCCCCGGCGAAGCCTTTGTCGTAACCATTCTGTGCAGTGTACATACATGTCACGATACCGAATTCACAGGCTGTGAGCGATGCAATGCCAAGATATATATTGAGCTCTCTGCCGGCCACAAGAAACTGATCGACTTTTGACACGTACCGCTTGACCATGACACCAATAGTCACTACGGCGAGTATATAGACCCCAACTATTCCGCCGTCAATAAGTGTAAAATTACTCATAAGATCCTTCTAAATTTTTTATCAACACTTCTTAAAAGTTCTGATCAGTTCGGCCGGTACGGTTTGGTCAGATCAATGGATTTGGTTGTCCTGAAATTCTGATGCCATTTTACCGACCACATCTCATCGAGTTTTAGCGTTCCTACACTGGTATCCGTAAAACCCACATTTACAGCCATATTATGGCGATCGATCAAGAACCTTGCCATGTAGGCGGTTTCCATATCCGGAAAAGAGGGACTGTTCGGCGTCCCATAGCCGCTTCCCATGAAATCATTGACGGGTTCGTACTGCTCAAAAGGCCAGGAGCCTACCCAAACCGAGTCTGAGAATACCGGCACACTGCCACGCACTGTGCTGTATTTTTTGAACCAGTTACCAGGATAGTTCGATAAAGGCGGATTAGTTCCGAATGATCCGCTCTTACCTGATTGAAGCCAAAGATTCATGCCGTAGCTTCCTTCTCCGCCAAGGTATTTCCAGGATTTATTCAAGCCGCCAAACCAGTAAGCATCGGCACTAGATGGCCTTTTAGTTGACGGACAAAAAGTTACTTCCATCGAGCCCTCGATGTTCTTCTCGGGGTTATCCTTGTAATCATTATCTCCAAGATAGGGAGCGATCTGATGAAACCAGTACTCACCGACGGAATGTATCATGGGAACGCTCGAGCCCTTGTTGTCCTCGGCATACATAGCCATCGCCAAGGTCATCTGCCTTACATTTGTGCGACAAACAAGCGATCTGGCCTTCTCCTTGACCATTCCAAGAGCAGGCATCATGATAGCCAGCAGTAATGCGATTATCGAAATTACTACCAGTAATTCTATAAGAGTGAACGCGTTGTCTTTTCGAGGTCTGCGCATTTGCCAACTCCTAGCTTACATTCTTAAGTTCTGCATTTTTGAGGAAATTCTGCAATGCTCGAATGTTCTCGATCTTATAATCAGGCTCGAGGTGATAGATTATTTGCATTCTGCCGCCATCGTTTTCTTCGATCACCTGTTTCGCCCAACTGATGATCGGCTCGGGTGTATCAACAGAAAAGTCGGCGGGCATGGGAGCTACATCAATAGGAAAAGCAGGGCCGAACAACTCTCTGGCCTTCGATATGGATGTGTCGCCGCCCAGGTCAAGAGCGTGCAATCCATCCATCTGCTTCATTGATTCCAGCAGATGAGTGCTTGCTCCGCAAGAATGGAATCTCAAAGGTCCAAGTTCCCGGGCGATTCGAGACGCATGCGGCACAACCACATCTTCAAACATCTGCGGATTCACCATGCAGCCTGAACATTCGCCAATATGAACCGAAGTGATCGGCAGATCCGCGATCTTCGAAAAATGCTTTACCAGAACAATAAACGATTCCGTTATCCAGTCCATTACCTTCGCGACTTTTTCCGGCTGCATCATCAGATCAATAAAGACACTTTCACCGAGAAACTTTTGCGCAGTAGTCAATGTACCATGCAGCGTTGCTCGACCCGAAGCATCCCAGAAGAACGGAGGAATGGGCTGGAGATCACCTTGCGATCGTATCTCTTTGATCTGTTGGTCAAACAGCTTTATAATTTCATGGTCGATCATCTTATCAGGCAAAGGCAGTCGGTCTGGGTCTACACCTTTAAGCGGAGTCATTGAAATATCTGCATCCATCGAATCACTGGTTATAAACTCGGCCCCGATAAGCATGCCAAGTATCATATTGGGCTGAATGCCGCCTACCAGTACCTGATCATTGGTGAAATGCTCGAGCTGTCCAAGGTTGCTTTCAGTGTAGAAGATGCATAGGTCGCCAAGTTCCTTGGCCGCATATTCATTACAGCTCAGATCCACCTTATGGCGTCTGTATGGATCAAAGTAATAATCGCGATCGAATTTAACGTCGAGGTGTTTTGCCATCCAGCCTTTAGATAATGAGCCTACCAGTGGTACCAATCTAACATCTCCAATCTTTTATAGTACTGAAGCCGTCAGACCGCGGCGAGCCAGGAATCTGACGGCATGATTAACATTCTATGCATCATTACTAATGGATATTTTGAGTTTCGATAAAACAGAGTTGCCGGTGCCAAGATTTTTCAAACGCAAACGCAGCTTTCCATCTTTACTGTCAGCCTTGGTAAAAGGATACTCCAGCCAGGTACCCTTGCTGAAAGATTCCAGTTTGTCAGCCTTGCGATCTTCGAAAGTGACTGACTGTTTTCTTTGCCCTTCGAAGTCATACGCATAAACAGATATAACTCCGGACGAGTTTCGAGGCACGGAAATATCGATGCCCCAGT
The DNA here is from genome assembly GCF_002007645.1 of Anaerohalosphaera lusitana. GTDB lineage: Bacteria > Planctomycetota > Phycisphaerae > Sedimentisphaerales > Anaerohalosphaeraceae > Anaerohalosphaera > Anaerohalosphaera lusitana. Next base: position 2,686,750 of record NZ_CP019791.1, on the reverse strand, counting down.
CGTTGCCGTAAAGACAATGAGTCGGTGTGCCGCCAATACCGGGCCAACCCGAAAACTGTGAGGGATTGCCAACTAAACTCACAGAAACATCAGGAAGTTTTACTTCTAGTTTACCTTTGCCAAGATTAAAAGCTTGAGTCGGCATACCGTTTTCTGTAATGACCTGGGCCTCAGCGCTGCCGGGCAATTTGAATTTGCGGTTGTCGATGGCAAAGTAGGGTTCGCGTGTCTTCCACTTGCCGCGTGTGAAATCGGGCACCTTCACGGGTTTCGAATCTTCCTTGATAGATTTACCCGAGAGCGGTACAAGGCAGCTCATGAGAACAGCATCATAAACGTCTAAAGGTGTTTGCGTCTGATCTCTGACTGCATCAATAAAAGTTTTCAATGTCAAAAAATCAGTACCTCCATGACCGCCCTGAAATTCCTGCTGCCACCATTTGTGCTCAAACGCATTCTGGTATGGAGCAAAGGGCTCCCACTGATGATAACCAGGGCTGTGGTCGGCAAGGTAAACAGATTTATGACATTCGTCATACAAGCCTCGTGTACCCTGGATCATCCAGCGATTGTCATAAGGACGTGGAAGCTGCATGTCATAATTGACAATGATCGTTTTGCCTTTTTTTGTCTTAATTGTGGTAGTGACGATGTCTCCCTGGGCGTATTCGCGTTTGGCTCCTGGGTGATCGGGGCCAAATTTATGTTTGAAATAATCATTGATCCCTGCGGAGAGAGTGGCTGTAGAAGTCAGGCTGTCGAGATAATCACCACATCCTATATCCATCCAACTGTATACCGGCCCGACGCTGTGGGTCGGATACTGATCCCGGTTGTAATCTAAAAGGTATTTCGCGGGCCACCTGTCCTTGCCTGTAGCTGCGTCAAAAAACCAGTGGTCGATGCAATCGTGGCTATGAGCACAGTGGCTGTGTACGATCTGCCCAAACAGGCCCTGTCGAATCATGTTCAGGACCGCAAGGTTGTCCCGCCGAAAGCTCCAGTTTTCCAACATCATGCATGGTACTCCGGTTTCCTCCGAAGTGTTGACGAGTTCCCAGCATTCATCTATCGTCAATGAGGAGGGAACCTCAACACCAGCGTACTTGCCTGCATTCATACAATATACAGCCATAGGCGTATGCCATTCCCATGGGGTTGCAATGATGACAGCATCGAGATCGTCCCGGGCCATAAGTTTCTTATATGCATGTTCATCGCCGCTGTATTCGTCAGGCTTTTGGTCAAGCCTTTGCTCGACAAGTCTGGTGGCAGCGGAGAGTGCATTCTTATTAATATCGCACAATGCCTTTATCTCGATGTTTTTAACACCAGTTAATGTGGCAAGCAGGCTCGTACCACGAGCACCCGTACCCACCATCCCGATTTTTACGACCTTATCGCTTGCAGAGGCTCCGAATATTTTTGCACGGCCAGTCAGGGCCATTCCAGCCGTCAATAATCCGGTCGACTTCAAAAAATCTCTTCGACTTGTAAATCCCATGCTTGAACTCCCAGCTAAGGTTATAATGTGATTGAATAAGAATCAGTTATTTGTTATTATATGGCCTAATGAATGCAATTCAATGCATTAGCTGTGTCGAAAAGTGACAAGATCAGGCGAAGTGTGATATAGTGATTGAATGGTCAGTAGACATCCGAACAACCAGGTATCTGCCAAGTTTTGAGGTGCCGATCCATGTTGAAGTTGAAGTCCAGGAGGACGAATCATACTGCCACGAAGGCAGATTCTACAAGGAGCAGAAACACGTAATTATTCTTTTTACCTATTCAGGCCAAGGTTTGTTCATAGACAGGGATGGTAAGTATGAGCTGAACCCAGGCTCCTGTCTGCTTTGTTATCCAGGCGCGACTGACATTTGCTACAAGTACCCACCGGGCCATAAAGAGCCATGGCGATTCCTCTGGTTCGGATTTGCCGGCGGCAGCACCAGGGATAAGACATCTGATCTGCTAGACAGGTTTGGGCCTGTGTATGAATTGACATTTAATTCAAAGATGATTGAGCGACTTGAGCTTCTTCGGGCATATAACGACGTTATTTACGAGATGTCCCCATTCGAGGGTTCCAGGCTTGTACTCGATGTACTTTGCGAACTGGGAGAGAGCACTTCTGCTAATTCTGTCAGCCAGAGTAACTTACTTATGCAGCGAACGCTTAAGCTGATCGATGCCCAACTTAATGAAAAGATAAGTGTGAACGGGATTGCCAGAACGCTCAAAGTCTCTCGCGAACACTTATCCAGAGTTTTTAAAGAATCGACCGGCACCACACTTCAAAAATACATAATAGACAGAAAGCTTAAGATCGCCTGTAAGCTACTCAATGAAACAAACCTGTCGATCAAACAAATTACTGTACGCCTGGGCTTCAATGACCAGAGGAACTTTTCACGAACATTTCATAAAAAGACGGGCATGACGCCAAGAGACTTCAGAAACGCCAATCTGGAGATCATTCTCTAGCGACGTACTAATCCAAATAATTGAATCCGAGACTACTCAGAAAGCAGTTTACTCAATTTCAAGAAAGCCGATTTTACCGCGTTAACCTATACTGAGGCTGGCATCCTCTCAACGATTTTTGCCTATTGCAGCCAGTTCTTTTTCGAGTTCCATTACTGCAGCCTCTATTGCTGAACTGCTTATTGTGATACCCGACCATCTTTTAGTTTTGATCCTAGCTCAGTAAATCGGCCTTTTGCGTATCATTGATCAATTGAAGCTTTCGAGCCATGCAGACCTTTGCAGCTATAAGTCGGGTGTCATGTTTTCAGCCGACACATTGAAATCAGGCCCGCTGGCTCAAAAGCAGGGTGCTGTGCCCCATAGACGTAATCTTCCTAACAAAGAGATGTCTGCAAAAAAAATTGGATTGCATTATCCGGCAGAACCATCGTTGTTGTTGTGTTTCTGAACATAACATTTCACTCTAGTCGCTGGAAAGATTTGCCCTGATCGCTACTGATGAACAAGCCATTCGCAGCAGCGGCATAGATGGACGCACCATCGGCAGAGCGAAGACATGTTGGGTTTATTGGCGTTTCCAAAGGGCTCCCCTGCTGTCTGCGCCACTCGACCGACCAGTAATAGCCGATCCTGCCCAGGTACAAGTCTTCACCCTTGCTCGGAGTTGTCAGGATCCTGTTGCGGCCGTCCTCTGCCTTCCAGCTTGTGATGGCTGTGTACATTGCGTCGGGCTCGATCGCGTGGCGGTACTGGTGCAGATAAGCGCCAAGATTGTAACAATAGTAAACGCCGGTGTTCGTAGTGAGATATAGATACTGGCCACCCTCTGTAATGCCTTCAAATGCCACGTTCGTGATTTTCCAGGCGGGCTTTTCGGCAGCGATGCGGAAATCCTTACCGCCATTTGTTGAATAGTAGATCCTGCCGGGATTTTCATCCGTTGCGGCAGTTCCGACAATCAGCAGCCTCTGATTATACGGGCTGTATGCGACGATTGTCACGTGCTCGCCCTCCAGACCCGCACAGCTCCAACTCTGCCCTGCATTATCACTGAGGTACAGTCCCGAGGAAATGCCGGCTGCTGCAACCTGGTCACAATTATGCGGATTGAAACTGATCGTTTCGCCAAACAGTATGTCCTTGCCCTGTCCATCAAAACTGATCTCATCACTGACCTGCGTCCACGTTGAACCGGCATTGGTGCTCCGCCAGAGACCGCCCTTTTGGCCGTCACCTGCCCCCGCCAGCAATATGGACGAGTCAGCAGGCGAGATCGCAATTGACCTTACCGCGCCCGGTCCCCCCAGACGAGTCAGATTCTTGCCGCCGCTGCTGGACTTCAATATGCCTCTTTCAGCCGTTCTGACATAAACGGTTTGCGGTGCTGCGGGATCGCTCACTACACCAACGTACTGGCCTTTTTCAATTGCAGGTAAAGTATCGCTCGACAATGCAGTCTCGAACGTATTACCAGTGATGGTAATGTCTGTCAGTTTGCCGGAGAAGAGGGTTTTGTTGCGTCCGGGCGGTCTGGTGCCGAAGACCACACCCACACTCAGTTCGGGCAGATCGCGAACAAGTATGCGTTCGGCAACCTTGTCCCACTTGCTAGAGTTTTCCGACGTGTACGCGGTCCATACCCTGCCCTTGCGGCTGACGCGTATCCAGGGCTTGTCACGATCCAGCACCCATCGGCTGTGGCCGGACGTTTCGAGATCACGGTCGCACGCAGTCGACCTGATCCCGATCCCAGCGGTATCCCAGAGGCCGAAAGATGTTGCCTGGCTGAAAAGATTTTTGGTATTAGCACAGCCCAGCAATCCGATAAATGAATTGCCCGCGATTCCGTTAGCCTTTGTACTTCTGGCAATACTTTCAATGTTGGCGGTGATCGTAAAATCACCTACGATTTTTTTGTAAGCAAACAACGTACCGTCGCCGGTAACAGCTACCGAATCGTCGGTTGTAGAAACAGCCAGCGGCAGGTTCTGCTCGCCTGGGCTGACATACTGCCAGCTCTGCGAACGGCTGTCCTGCGAAACTACTACACTGACTGCCGAATCGATGGACTGATTCTCGTCATACCACAGCCGGCCCCAGACCTGCTGTTTGCCGGCCGGCAGAACAAATGTCGCGACTTGTTCAGGATCATCGACGACGCCCAGCCTGAGCGAACCCATGAAAACTTCCAGCTTTGAAAACCTGTGGCCCTTCAAGCTGTAAACTTGTTTAAGCGACAGCCTGTTGCCGTTGCTGATCGCAGGTATTAGCTCGATAGAGGGCGTCGAATCCGCAGGCCTGGACGCAAAATCAGAAGCACCTAGCTTCCGCTTTTCGAGCGAAGGTCCTTCCCACTGAACATCGATCTTATCGGGCAGCCCCATCGGATGACTCGCCCGGAAGTAGTCCAGGTTAAACCGATGCGCACCTTTCTCGAGGAAAGTGTGAGCAAGGTGCGTAACGGCAGAATGGATGCCGTCGTTGTCCGCAACGACCTTGTCGCCGATCTTCAATACGCTGCCATCACAGGTTCGCAGATCGAACAGGTAAACGCCTGTTTGCGGCACCTTGATATAGCCTTTGTAATTAAACGCGTAAGAATTATGGCGACCTTCGGTCACTGAGTCATCGATAGAATTGACGATGCCCTGCTTGGCCGGCATAAGTCTTGAAAAATCAGGAATGGACTGCCAATCGCCTTCATAATAGCTGTACTTCAGGCCGGGCCGCAGATCGGAAACAGGCTCGGATTCCTGCAGCTCAGCATTGGCAATCGGCATCACGACTTCTCTGGGCCGATCAAATATATCGTACACGGTTAGCTTGACGCTCACCGGTTTGCTTTGCAAATCGAACCTTTCCAGATCGATGTGCGGCATTGCTTTTTCGACACTCGCAAGCAAATCACCTTTGGCCTGCGGCTGCGAATAAACCTCGATTCTATAACCCAATTGAGGAACACCATTACCAGAAACATCCCAATTGACCGCCAACTGACCGTTGCGAACCTTTGCAGAATAGCTCTTTATCTTGAGCTGTCCGAGAGAGGGCTTGTCCGGCTGATTTGTAAGTTTGAAAATGCGATTGCCGTCTTTGACGACCGCATCAGGTTCAAAGTCTTCAGGCAAAGGGTGTTCAAAGCGAAATGCGGTACCGTCTTCAATCACGTGCCAGGTCGAGTTGTAATGCTCTTTCTGGCTAATCGTATCTAGCTTTTCCCACTTGCCGTCAAGCCTTTGATATGCCAGTCTCCTGTCGATCACGCGCCGGCCAGTTCCGCCAGTAGCCTCGACAAAACAGGAAGCACCCGTAAAGCCTGTCACCTTTGCCGGGATGCTGACAACGCCCACCAGACGCCATTTGCCGTTAGCAACGTCTTCGATCCACCAGCCCATGTAACCTTTGCTTTCGGGCTGATCGGTGTCTGACCAGGCCCGCATGACCATACTATACCATTGATTTGTTTTGAGAAATGACAGCTTGCCGCTGTGGATGCCAGCCTCTGTGCCTTCGCCCGCCATCGTGCCGCCGGTGAACGGATCACCCAAAGCGACAATCCGCGTCCTGTCGCCATTGTAATGCTCGCTGGGCCAGAAGGACCAGACTTCGTGACGATGAGCTGCTTCTGTTTCTTCCGGCGTCGCGTCTTCGCCTTTGCCGTAAGTTGCGATTCCGCCGTAGAAGTAACCGCCCTTTGGATACGGTGACGAGTTCCAGAACGCAAAGTAAGTGCCAACGGGCCAGTAAGGCCAGCGGGCCTGAAACATCATTACATCTGCCTCTCGATCAACGCCGAACCCGTACCAGGTTGCCTGCAAATTTCCGCTAATAGATAAAACAATAATTGCAACAAAAAGAAATGCTGTTATAACCCCGTTCTGTCTGTTCTCTACCATACCCAATCCGTTTTGAAAGTTCTAACTCGCTACGTCCCCATGCGGCCGTTCATTTCTCAAAAGAGCCACCTTTTGTCACAACTCTGTTCACAGCAATTAAAGAAAACCGACCCGCCAAAATGACAGGCCGGTTTCAAATCAAGCTAGTAGCTAATATATGCTTAGTACATCAACTCGCTGTTTAGCCAGTTACCGGCTATAACAGCGAAATCGTCAAGATTCACCTGGCAGTCACCATTGAGGTCACCTATAAGCGTCTCTGCATTGATGTCTGTGCAAATATTCAGGCCGGTTACGTCGTAATAAATCTGAGCAACTTCTTCGCCAGTCAATGGATAGTTGTAGATTTGAACGTCATCGACATGGTAACCATTCAGATACCACCAGCCGCCCTGGTTCAGCACGCTCGAAGCACCGATCCTTACTACATTCGGAGTTGCAGCAGCATTCAGTGTAATCGTGCTAGTGTTCCTGCTGACTGCGGCAACGTCCGCACCGTCATTCTGGTAAACACCGAATGTTCTGAGCTCACCTGCTGCGGGATCATAGGTCATAACAGCAAGCCGCCACTGTCCGGCATTGTCGCCCAGAATGGCGGTTGGGCCAGATCCTGTGTTGGCGTAAGTGTAGCCGCCGTCATGGGCACAAATTTCGTACTCAGGTGCTTTCGAAAAGACTCTCATATAGCTGTCGCTGTCACCATCAGCTACATTCTTAACCCAGGCTGTCACTGTCAAGCCGCTCGTGTGGAACTGGAAAGACTCTTCACTTCCGGGAATGTCTACAAAAGCAGTACCGTCAAATGCGATAGCTCCGTTTGCCGTACCGTCCATACCTTCGACATAGGTTGCCAGAGTATCATCGAGGTCGCCTGAGTCATTAGCGTAATCGCCATTCCATGTACCCAGACTGTCAGCAAGGCTGCCGTTAAAGGCCCATTGCGCAACCAGACGTTTTGCCATAAGTACAGCCGATTCGGACTGAGCAGTCTCTGTCGAGAGTGAATTAGATACAACGCAGTAGTAATTGCCTTCGTCCGCCGCCACAAAGTTGGCGATCGTCAGCGTTGCTGTATCGGCGCCTGAGATGTCGCCGCTGTTAGTCAGCGGAGTCGCCTGGCCCTCTTTGTACCACTCGAAGAACTCGAGGTTTGTACCGGTTACCGTAAACTGAGCAGTTTCTCCAGTGCCAACCACTGCGGTCTTCGGGCTGATGTCTGTGATAACAGGAGAGGGTGCAACTACCTCGAAACTCCACAGTGGACCTGCGGCGTCATTTGGGTCGCTGCTGACCGGAACAACCTGCCAGTAGTAAGTAGTGCTATAGTCCAGAAGTCCGCCCGACGGAGTTGGATCGACTGTAGTGCCCGTCTGATTGCTCACAATCTTGGTTATGTCATAGCTGGGACTGGATTGGTTAGGATCGGTACCGAAGTAGACATCGTAACCTGAGATATTGGTTTCGTCATACACGGCCCATTCGAGGATGGTATCCCGTGCAACACCAGTCTGGCCGTCTGCAGGGCTGACAGGCTCAACCGGGATGAATGGATCATTGAAACGAGCCTCTGCAATGCCTGCCCAGTCAGCGTGTCCATAATTCGAGCTGACCGTAATCCTTGCGTACTGTGCAGTTACAGGTGCGAAACGAAATACCTGTGCAGGTTCAGCATTTGAACTGATCGCCTTTTGTGCTACGAAAGCAACCTCGCCGGAGAAGGTCGTACCATCATCGGAAAACGAAACGGAGAAGTCCTTTGCGCCGCGATCGTAATAATCTCCCCCAGCGTCACCGGTCCAGTTCCAAAGTACGAGATTTCTCAGCTCAACAGGACTTCCGAAATCATAAGTCGCCGAATGAGGAAGACTACCAGCATTGAACAGCCAGCCGTCAGTTCCATACCAGTTATGATCATAATAATCCTTGTAACTAGTTACATCACCGGTAATAAGGCCTTCCACACTGTAAAGACCCGAACCGCTGACAGACACCGGATCGTCCCAGGCCTGAGCCGGCAGACTGATGAGCATCAGTCCCAGAACAGCAACCAACAACATTTTCATTTTACCTGTCTTCATCATACCTTCCTTTCAATTAATGAAATAAAAAACTTCGTTGAATTCTCAAAAACAATCACCAGTCTTCATTACCTCCATTAACAAATAATCTAATCTATTACTGAGCCAACCAGGTCTGAGCTAAGACAGCTAAGTCACTCAAATCGACGCTGCTGTTACCGTCCAGATCAGCTCCATCGCAGGAACCGCAATCTAAAGCGAGCCAGTTAGAAGCGAGCACTTGCAGATCCGTCATTTTGCCTTCCTTGATAAGTCTGTCATATAGTTTGCCAACTTCTTTCGAGGACAGTGCCTTGCTGCAGATACGAATATCATCGATTTGCCCATTGAAAGAATTGCCTGCCGAAACGCCTATGTTTGCCGACAGGTTTCTGATGTCCCCATGGTCCGCACCTTTCATCACACCGTCAATGAATATGAAACCGTATCTGCCATCACGAACAGCAACCAAATGATGCCACTGGCCGTCATTAACTGTGTCGTACGTTGAGAAATTGAACTGGTAGGCATTGTCACCGTAGATCATGAAATTCACGGTACCGTTGCTGTTGATATTCAATACATATTCACCATTGTAACCGCCCACTCGCTGCTGAACGACTGTTTGAGCGGTAGCGGATGAGGTCTTAACCCAGGCAGCAACAGAGAAATCGACCTGGCCCTCAAGTGATGGAGTAGTACTGAACAGGACAGAGTCGTCGCCGTCAAACATTAACGCTCCGCCGATCTTGCCAGCCGTCCATGACGCACCATCTACGGTTCCGTCGGCAGTACCCACTGAATCTTCGGCAGTTGTACCGTCGCTATCGTCCAGCCTCCAACGGTGAATAGTGCCGTACTCATCGAGGACATTCACAACGACGTTCCCGACCGCCGATGCAGAACCGCTTGCTACGGTATAGGTGAAGGTATCCTTGCCGCTGTACTCCGGGGTACTGTGATAGGTCAGTGTTCCGTCGTTGTTATCAGTAACTGTGCCGTTTGCAGGCTGAGTGAAATCTGAAATCACCAGGCTCCCGCCGCTTAGGTGACTGTCGTTGGCAAGTACATCGATCACAGTATTCGTACCGGGATTCACAACCGCAGAATCATCGACCGCCATTACAGAATTAGTTTGTACGCCTGTAACACGTCCATCGGCATCCAGCGTAAAATCATACACTCTATCTTCGACTGTAATCTTCGTTATGTACCCACTGTCATTCCGTTCCAGGTAAGCATAAGAGATGTCATAGGTCGCTCGCGGATAGGGGTCGGATGTACCGCGTGTGTTGTACATGACCACTTTGTTCAGCCCCGCTGATACGAAATCGAAGAAAGTTACAACTTCATTGACGATCGATATCATGTGACCGACATTTTCCTTTTCTTGGCGGTAACGGTCTATAGATGCGACCAGTCGGCCTTCGGAATGCGGCCAGTGCAGATTTGCCTGAGTAGCAAGAGACTCCTGGGGACTATTCAAAAACCAGCCGATACCCCCGCGTGTAAATGTCAGGGAGCTCCATGCACTCCCCGGCCCGGTTGCCCAGTAAGCATCCCAGTCATCCTGCCAGTTCGCTCCGACACCGTCCCAGTAGCCATTATCATAAAAATGCTGTTTAGTTGCGGTCCAGTCCATCCAGCCGTTATCTCCGGCAATGACATCAGGACCCGCACAGTAAACAAGCATCTGGCCCCATCGGCGATACAGGTCTTTGTTTGGCCGAGAGGCAACGTAACCATCGAGAGAATGGCACACTTCATGAGCCATGACCAGGGTGAAATAATCGCCATTGTAGGCGAGGTCTCCGAAGACAGTTGCGATAGGTTCTCGCAGATCCGCAGCATACTCGGTAGTATCCCATCCGGTTTCGCTGCCAAATGTATTCTTTCCGCTTGTAAAAGTATTGACAGTAGCACCGCCGCCCCAATCAAAGTAAGCATCTATGCTTAAAAGCGAGTCCGGAAATGCTTCCCTGGGATGGTAAGACATAAAGTCACGGATCGACTCCAACTGCCCCTGTGAACACCGCTGATTGTCGCCGACGTTCAGACCGGTTTTCAAATAGATCTCACGCTTGAGACCAATAAGGCCGAGGGCATCAGCGACGTTTACCCTGTGTGTCGGTGTGTCTGGCAGCATGTGGTGCATGGTCATCAGATTCTGACCCGCAATGCTGGGAACATGATGATAGTAGTCAGTATCGAGCGGTTGATCGAGTTGCAGGAAAGCATACTTCTGGACGTGGGCGGCCATCTGGTCGAATATCGTCTGACGCTGATCGAGAGTAGAAGACAGCATGTGGGTAATGATGCCCTGCTCGGCAATCCTAACTTCTTGCAGCAACGCCTGATCATTCGCTTCCAGTGCCAGGCCCAGGTCAGCAGGATGTGCATCATATATCGCCTCGAGGTCAGCTATGTAATCGGCAACCGTTTTCCCAACGCCATAAGCGATGTAGATATTGTCGGATGCATGACCGCCAATCAGGATGTCGTAAACGTCGTCGCCATTAAAATCTGCAAAGTCAACTATAGCTCCGTCAGTTGAACCATTGATATTAGCGGATGTTCCGCTTGAATCTGTAATAACTAGCGAACCGTTTGTCCCCAGCCCCGTCTGCAAAGATGAATCAAACCAGTAGTTGATGGAACCCCAGTTTATCCCGCGAATCAGATCGGGCATGTTGTTGCGGGTCAGGTCGAAATATCTTGGGTAAAGGTTGTAACTGGCTGACTCTAGGACAGCATATTGGCTGGCGTCGTATGCGGCATTTGCGGCAGAACCGGCATTCAAATAGACTCGCATCGTACCGGAAAAGGTGCCAGTGAAAATATCTAATCTGCCGTCACTATCCCAGTCACCCAGATCAAAACGAATGTCTGGTGACACAAAGTCGCCGCCTCCAACATCCTGAACAAATGTCGCAGTTGTGTAGACAGGAATTTGACCCGAAACAGACGTATTGCGATAAACTCGTATCTTTCTTGAATAATCGACCGCAACCAGATCATCCACCCCATCACCAGTCATATCAGCAAGGGCAATAGCAACGCTGCCGGAAAGCGAAATATCCGCCCCGTTGGCCTGTAGCTTGACAGCAGCAGCAAAGATGGGCGAAGCCGATGTGCCGATATTTTCATAGAGCCATACAGAGCCGCCATGTCCTAAGAGCAGGTCATTGTCGCCGTCACTTTCCCAGTCAATGACCCTGGGAACCCGCATTCCTGACAAACTTATATCTGTTCCGTCAGCCTGAATGGCCTGGAAATCGGTGAAATTAGTTGTGCGTTTCTGTCCATCAGCTTGCCCAGGTTCGCGAACATCGACGTAAACATCAGCCATTTCAAAACCGCCGTTGCCGTCCGAGACATAAGCATAAAATTGATCCTGACCGACGAAGCCTGCATTCGCGGTGTAGTCAAACGTGCCATCTCCATTGTAGCTTATCGTGCCGTTTGAAGGGCTCGTATAACCTTCCACAGAAAGCGTGTCGACTTCCGGATCGTATGCGTGAAACAGAACACTGCTTGTCGAACAGGTTCTGTCATTTACTATCTCAGTCTCACTTTCCCATACCTTAGGAGCATGGTTATTCATGTTCAACTGTATCGCTGCTTCATCGAGGACGCTATCAAAGACGTACACCTGGTCCAGCCGTCCCTGAAAATAGTGATCCGACCCGCTAGTGTTCTCAATCCGACCAATGCTGCTGAAGGAAGCAGTAACAGCACCAGCCTCCGCAGTTCCCGTGGATGAAAGCTCACCGTCAACATACAGCGAACAATCACCCGTGACAGCGTCTCTGACTATCGCAATATGGTGCCACTTATCGTCATTTATTGCATCAGCTGATCGCGCCGCAACGGTAGCCCCCACTGACAAAGCTATTCGCCCCTGATCATCGATCCACCCCCATTGGGTACCGTTCGCACCATCAACCACACCTGTCAAGCCTGGGCTTGAAGAGCCTGCCGTCGAACCGGTCTGAGTCGTTTTAGTCCAGAACAGTAGAGACGCAGATCCTCCCAGGGTGGTAGACAGTTCGGTGGGGATGGACAAGTATTCTTCCGTGCCGTCAAATTCCAAGCCTGTAAACTGCCTGCCGCTGACCCAGTTAGAGCTGTCCATGTTTACCAGCTCAGCATCCGCGCCGCTGCCGTAGTCTTTCGTAATAGTTGCATCGGTGACGGACCCAAACGGATCATCGTGCCAGTCCGGACCTTCGTCAAAGTTCCAGTGGTAAACCATGCTGGAACGTACAATTGTCGGATCATTGAAACGCAGTTCTCCAATGCCCGCCCAATCACTATCACCATGGTTGGATAAAATAGTGATCTTAGCATAACGTGCCACCGTTGGATCAAATGCAAAGGCCTGTGCAGGCTCCGAATTTGAAGAGATTGCCTCAGAAGCAGTGAAAACGGTTTCGCCAGTAAAAATTGCACCGTCATCTGAAAACGAAACACTGAACTCGCGCACACCGCGATCCGTCTCCACCGACCAGTCTCCGCTCCAGTTCCAAAGTACAAGGTTGCGCAGTTCGATCGGGCTGCCAAAATCATAAATCGCATTTGTAGGCATATAGCTAGCACCGAACAACCATCCATCGTTACCATAGTAATTTGCATCGTAACTATCTCTGTAACTGGCAACACTGCCGTCAATCAAGCCGTCAACACCGTAGTACTGACTGGAGGCAGTAACCGACACCGGATCGTCCCAGGCCTGCGTGGATGAACAGAACAGACATAAAATAAGAAACAAACTCAGATGTAAATTCATCTTCAAAACATAATCCTTCAAAAAATGAGCACCCATTTTCATCACATTTCTCCAGAAGCAAACAACATATTTGCTGCACACACATTCCTGCCACATCTTAACCTTTACGGCTGGTAAATCGGACTGCCGTCGTCCCTGGTTTTCTCTTTGACAGTATCAAATTCCTTGTGCCATTTCAGCGACCACAATTCGCTGAAATCTACCGGCCTCTGCGAACCATCCGCAAAGCCCAAATTCGTATGATCTTTATGCCGGTTGGTTATGAAAACGCACATATTCCCGCCGTATCGCTCCGTCGGATCATCCAGGTTGTAATCATCCGGAACATAATCAGTATCGTCTACGATGGAGTCAATCCATATGCCATCTGCAAAAATGGGAACATTGCCCGGTCGACGGGTATCGTCCAGGCTTCTATAATTACGCGTTTCGTCAGCCCCGAAACGTCCCGACGAATAAAACCAGGTATTGATCGTATAACTGCCCTGCTCAGGTTCTTCCATGCCATCATAAAACCACACCCATGCTTCTCTGGGGCCTCCCCAACTGCTCCCGGCCGGTGTATCTTTGCGAATCTTGGTAGAGGGACAATATCTCACCTCGTCCATTTCGCCCGAGTACGCCCCAAGTTTGTTCACCCACAATGCATTTCCAAAAGAGTAAGGCGGCATTTTTCCATCATTGTTCTGTGCATACATCAAGGATGCGAGCTGGATATTTTTCAGATTGGTCCGGCAGATCACATCCTTTGCCTTTTCTTTGACCATACCAAGGGCGGGCATCATTATGGCCAGCAAAAGCGCAATAATCGAGATCACCACGAGAAGTTCAATCAATGTGAATCCTTTAGCCTTGAACATTTTGACATCCTCTAAAATTTTGTTTTGCTGCTTAATTACAACAAACTGTCCCATCGCAATCACCATCAAAAGATCACTCTCGCCGTTCAGCGTCCAAAACAAGCACAGGCTCGGCAAACATTGCCCAGTCGGAAGGCTGACCGTCACCGGCATCAGTTGTTATTAACGTCAGGAAGCGATCATCAGGCGACAAATCAATGTCCACTTCAGCGATCTCTTGTTGCGCTGGAATTAGCTTGTGGAATTTTTTTTCACCGTCCACCAGAACGTAGAAACCAACTGAACTTCTTACCGTATCATCCCTGTCAGCAACTCCACAAAGACTTTTGAACCCGGAAATTCCCAAGCTTCCAATTTCAGTTCGTATATTGTTAAGATCAAACGTGACACCAAGGTTTGCATGCATAGATATCGCAGGATTTGATTCAGTCTCGTAGTCAAGGCCGTTAAGCGTCATCATTTTATCATCCTCACTGGTTCCCTGTGGCATACCATAGCTGACCGAAGTGTAAACATATCCCGAGGTTTGCGGGCAATCGTAAAACACAAGACCTGTAGAACTTATCTGAGTTTCGCCGTTAGGCACGAAAACTCCGTCGATCAAATTATTCTTGTCGACCAAAACATATGCTGACCCTTCCTCCAGCCCAGGCTTAATTTTACTCTTTGGATGCGGTACGCCGTGTCTTAACCTGCCCCCGCCAAATCCCTTACCACCTCCGACAATATCGGCAAGGTTCAGGTTTCTGCCGTCCCATATAAAATTACTCTGCGAATCTATCTTTCTAACAAAAGCAGAGTCATCTATTTCCATTTCAACTACATTCCCTGTAGCATAATCAACCTGGCTTGCAGAGCCTGCCTTTAGATTGCGGGTGTTTTTGGCCTCGCCTCGCCCGGCTATAAGGAAAGTTTCTCCTTTATAAACGTGCAGTTCACTGGTTCCATCCTGCCCTACCGCAACACCGAACTCTGTACCAAGGTCGACAACCCTGCTTGCGGGGGTACTCACTGAAAAACCAACCGCCTCAGGTGGGACATAAGCATAAGCTTTTCCTCGATTAACCGTAATCTCTCGCTCACTGTCGAGGATTATGTTGGCTGGGGCCTCAAGAGTGACTATAGCACCTTCGTTGAATTCAATCTCGGCGTATCCTCGGACCAGTGTCAGCTCGCCTTCTCTAAGCGTATTACCAACCGATAAACCGTCGAATCCTTCCCATTCGGCGTCTATCGAATCCGTCAAGACTGCGATATCCGGTTGAGGAGACGTAAACAAGATCATCACCATAAAAAGCATGATCGCGCTTAACGAAGCAGCAAGCGTGTAGACAGCAAGCCGCGACACAGTTCGCCTGGACTTGAAATGTATTCGTGATACCGGCCTTACTTGTCTAACAGTCTTTTCTGTCTGCTTGTCCGACTTTTCTAAAACAACGGCAGGAGCGATCTGCTCTTCCTCAGCCAGGGCCTGCCATAAATCACGGTCAAAAACCCTGTCCGCTTCCTGAAGTCCCAGAATACCCTCGCTATCGTCCAACCCCACATACGTCAGTACTATCTCTGTATAGTACTCCATGGCCAAAGGACTGGTCTCAAGCAATCCCTCAAGGCACTTCAACCCTTTTTCATCCAGCGTCCCATTCAACGATCGGAGGGTCAGATCAGAGACCTTGTACATCAATTTTGGATCAGCTCTCATGAAACCTCCTCAAGCCTCAAGGTCCGGCGGACACACAAAGCCAACCTGGAATGGATTGTCGCCATCATGCGATGAAGGCCGGATGGCTGTTTCCCTGTCCGTGCTGACATCTCTTTGAATGTCAACTGATCCTCATACCGCATTTTGAGCAAAAACACTTCCTTTTTGGACAATTTGCCAAGACACTGCCGCAGAACATCTACATGCTCGTGCAATCTTTCAACTTTTGTACTGGCAACTGAAGCAAGCAAGTCACTGACCCTGGAGCTGAACATCAGTTTGGAATTTTTCTTCCTTTTGTGAAATGCAAGCACCTTATACTTGGCTATTGTCACCGCCCAGGCAGTGAAATCGGTACCGGGCTGAAAATCGCCGAATTTGTTCCACATCTCACAGATAGTTTCCTGAAAAATGTCATCAGCATCTGTCTTGTTTGGCACCAACATCAGGATGAAGGCCTGGACCTTTCGCTGATTAGGCACCAATAAGGCAACAAATTGTTCCGAATTAGTTTTTTGGCTATCATTATTCATTTAGTATTTCCATTGCTCACCTGTCTATTACTGATGAAGGCACAATATTCACAAAGAAATATAAATAACACTCACATTTAACTATGCTACAGTAGGTTAATGGACTGCCGTAACCTTGTTTATCTCTCAGCCTATAGGATAAAAGCTAATAGAATGTGATAGTCGATATGTGGCACAACTTTTAGCTTATCCGCATTTTATTGCATTTCAAGGCCATACCTGTCACCTAAAGTGATAATACTGGTCACAATGTGATATAAGACTCCAAAGAAGCTCAAGATGTAATCACCCAGAGCTTATCGTTAATAGCAGATCGGGTACAAGAGACGGCAAAAGTTTTACATATTATCTCATTTACATCGATGAAGATGGCAAACGCAGACAGAAATCTCTCGGCCATGCAACCAAGCGAAAGGCTGAACAGGAAAGGGCCAGACTCGAACGTCACTTGAGAATGGGAGATCGTCAATCGCTTCCGATGAAACTGATGGAACTGTTTGAGGACTACGAGACCCGGACTCAAAGTCAGGTAAAGGAAAGCAGCATGCTGATAGCAAAAAGCGCGATGAAAACCCTGGTCAAAGCTGTGGGAGACATTGACTACCGGTCTGTCCGTCACGAACATGGCGAACGCCTGGTGCAGTACTGCCTTGATGACGGGCAAACGCCTGCAACTGCAGCCAAGAAGATCCGGCACATCAAGCGGATATTTCAGCTCTGCGTACAGCGGGGCCAGCTTGACGATAATCCCTTCAGGTGGGTCAAAACGCCGAAATACAGTCCGCAGTCGATCAATGTACTCGACAGCGATGCGATAATCGCGTTGCTCAGGGCAGCGAACAGTTTTGTCGAATGTCGCACACTGGATTGGGATCTGTTGCTCCGCATGGCGCTGGGTACTGCCATGAGAAGAGGCGAGTTGTTGAATCTGACATGGTCGGATATCGACACGAACGCCAAAACCGCCACAGTCCCCCCGAAAGCCGATACAGACTCTACCTGGGCATGGGGGCATGGACACCAAAAGACGCCGAGAGACGCAACCTGCCTCTAACTGAGGAGCTTGTAACGCTGCTGGGGACTGCACGTGAAGAGAGTCCCGATGGGCTGCCATATGTGTTCATATCGCAAGAACGTTATGCGACGATTCAGCAGAAGCGTGCTGGCAGTGACTGGTCGCAGACAGATGGGACCAGCCCCTTGAACAACTTTGACAGACAATGGCGGCGAATCTGCAAGCAGGCGGACATCGAGGGCACAACCTTCCACGATCTGCGCAGGACGTGTCTGACGAACTGGCTGAGGTCAGGGCTGAGTGAACTGGACGTGATGAACATGGCAGGTCATTCAAGTTTTGAGACCACCAGGAAGTTCTATCTGGCGGTTTCTGACGACCTTGTGGACCGTACCAGGCGTGCAAGTAAGCAGGCTCTGCAGCAGTTTTCAGTTGCAAATCTGTTGCACACCCCTGTTTTGAGAGAAAACGAAAAAAGCCAGTCACGCATAAGTGCTTGACTGGCCTAGAGTTACATTTATGGGCCCGCAGGGATTCGAACCCCGGACCAAGGGATTATGAGTCCCCTGCTCTAACCGCTGAGCTACGGGCCCTTTGTCAACAAGTGTCCAATACGAGGGTACAAACACAGCCAACAGGGTTTGCTAATATACCCAAATTGCAGGCAAACGCAAACAAGTTTTTCCCAAAAATCCCCCACAAAAATTACATTTCGGACTTCTGCAATTCCATCCCAATCGTACTTCCAAATGGGGCCACAAATCAATATCTGACTCGTAAAACATGACTGATCGTTCCGTTGCCGCCCTTGATATTGAATCCACTGGGCATATACAAGTACGCTGGTCTCCCGTCGATCATCAAAACCTGAGGTCGTTCGAATTTTAACTGTCCACCATAGATGCGTTTTGCTTGAGAGCGGTCTTCACTTGGCAAATAATTCGCGAAAAGATCAAAGCCCGGCCTTGGTATGGATTCAAAATTCTCACCATCATCCGAAACCCAGAGCAGCCCGCCGCCTCTTTTGAGCATGCCGTGATTATCCGTAGTCAGCAGGTATATCTTGCCGCCAGAAGCGAACGCATACCCATCCTCAATCGCCCTATCGTTAGCAGTTATCGGCTTGCGTTTTTGTACATAAGGCCCCTCCAGCTTATCTGCGATCGCAAGCCCCATCTTAGTACCGCCTCTGTTGCCTGGCCTGGACTTGAAGAACAGGAAAAACCGCCCATCCGGGTGTTGCAGAAACGCCGGGTTGTTCACTCCGCAACCTGAACCATAATTCCAATAGCTCTCATCCTCCGGAGGCGCAAGTATCAGCCCATCCTCGCCAACCTTTTGCCAGGGTCCATAAGGCGAATCGGCCGTAGCCATGCCAATGCATTGATTCGCCGGATGCCCCTCCAATCCTGTATTACTGATATAAAGCAGAACGTACTTATCGCACACGCGGTGTATAGCAGGATTGTGCACACCGGTCTTGTCCCACGTATCTTTGCCCGTACCGCTCAAAGCAACATCGGAAAACTTGAACGGCCCTTCAGGACCATCGCCGACATAATGAGCGATCTGCGACGCTATTCGCCAGCCGGGATCAAACCTTGCAGAGATCGGCCATCTCGCACAGAACAGATGCACCTTGCCATCATCCGCCATCACGGGCGACGTCCCCCATACATGCCAGCCCGGTTCTTCGACCGCAACTCCGAGATACTCAAGCTTATCCGCGAAAGTATTCGGATCAAATGCCGGACTCACCTTAGAGCTGGCATCGTCAGATTCACTGCTACAATGCGGGTATGAATTTTGATCTGCCGACACATCACGAACGGAACTATCGTCTGACTGCGCAACTAGGCCAGACGATATGGTACTCTTGCCGGCAAATCGCCTTACCTCCCTATCAAACTCAAACGCATCATCCGCCAAAAGGCAGCCGAAAATACCTAGAAATACAATCAGCCCGCACACCCTATGGTTCGACATAACTTAACCCTTTACATGCAAAAAATAGCGGGACCGGCACACAAGTCCGATCCCGCCATCAACTTTCTGTATAATCAGGCAGTACCTGAAATGGTCGTTATGCTTCCTGCTTATCTACTTCGAACTTCATCTTGCCGAAGCTCTTGAACAGAATGATCGTCGATATGATTGTCACAACAAGCAGCACTGTGCCCCATACGACGTTGCCGTATACATAGTTACCAACGGAGAACAGGCATGAGTAGATCGCCACGCAGCCAAGGAATACACAAAGTATCTGCAGTGGCAGCTTCCAGTCGCCAACTGCGTTGACCTCGTCGATCTCCACACCGTCCTTACGAGCATCTTCCACGACCTTCTTCCAGCCGGGACCGCCCGGATGACATAGCTTGTAGAAGCTTCGCAGCGTTTCCTTATCTACTGCCGGAGTAACGAACGTCGCTATGATCCACGAAATGGAAACTACTATTACGACAAACAGCAGCTTTACAGAGAATACGAGTCCTTCTATCGCGGAGTCGTATACATAGACGCTGCCGTTCTTTATGACAGCTTTGACGCCGTCGCCGTGGCCCTTGACAAATTTCTGGAACGATTCGCCCCACGCCGGCATCTCAGTATCAGCTTGAGCAATAGCTGTCGTCTGGCCATAATCTGCGAAATACCTGTCATAATCCTTGCGAGCCTGAGCCGCATCTTTCTGAGCCTGCTTGTAAGCGTCACGAGCTTCTACAAGAACAGGTGCGTCCCAGTCATCAACCGAGAACAAGGCTTCCTCGTATTTGTCTTCAGCGACAGCAAGTTTAGCGTTTGCGTCTGTGTACGCATCCTGCAGTTGCTCGAACTTGCCGGTCACCTCTGCATAGGTAGCTTCGTCTTTTTTAAGCTGCTCTTCGATCTCACTTGCGGGTTTGACCGAATAGTCATAATTGAAACCGCCTGCCGCCTTTACAAGTGCCATTGTGGTATGCTCAGACTTGTGTGCCTGTTGAGCATCCAGGGCCTCATCATATCTGTATCTTGCACGGTCCCTGGCAAGCTTGCTTTCTTCACGAGCGTCACGCCATATTTCGACCTTTTTCTCGACATCAGCTTTGAGCTCGGCGGTTTTCTCGTTTGATTCATCAACAGTCGTCGAGATATCACCAGCCAGGTCAGTGTCCTGGATCGCCATAACCTGGTCTTCGACTACAGAATTATCTACGTACCACTTGAGTGTACCTTCGTCACCAACGCCCAGCACAACCCAGCAAGCGAGTATCGTTGCAACTACCATCGCCGCGATCTCACTCCAGGCGTTGATCCGCCACCAGAACCAGCGGAGCAGATAAATAGCACCGGTACCGGCACCGGAAAGAAGCAGGATCTGGAACGCGCTCACTGCATCCTGCAGGAAGGTCAAAGCAAACGTCGCCGCGATGACCATCAGAAGAATGGTGCACAGCCGGCCAACCAATACGAGCTCTTTCTCGCTCGCTTCAGGCCTTACAAAACGCTTGTACCAGTCATTGACCACATAAGAAGAACCCCAGTTCAGATGCGTACCGATCGTGGACATATAAGCTGCGATCAGAGATGCAACCACGACGCCCAGGAAACCGGGCCCGAGACGTGAGATCATCACTGGATACGCGATATCTGCCTTGAGATAAGTCGGATCGATATCAGGGAACTGCGCCTTAATATCTGCAAGCGTCGGATAGCAGGCTATCGAAGCAAGACCCACTACGATCCAGGGCCAGGGCCTTATTGCATAGTGCATGAAGTTGAAGAACAGTGTTGCACCCATCGCATGTTTTTCGTTTTTCGCTGAAAGCATACGTTGAGCAATGTAGCCGCCGCCACCGGGCTCAGCACCCGGATACCAGACCGCCCACCACTGTACTGCGACCGGGATAAGCAGCAGCGGAACCCACTCCAGCCAGTTATCGAAGTTGGGTGCCCAGCTAAGCTTGCCCTCTACACCCGGAGCAGTAAGCAGATTACTGAGCCCATTAACTTCAGGCTGATTTACTGCAACATATGCCGCGTAGACAGCACCGACCATTGCGATCGAATACTGGAAGAAATCCGCCCAGAGACAGCTCTTGATACCACCGGCGGTAGCATAGATGACCACGCCAATCGAGCCGCATACCACTGCCACCCACGGGTCCACGCCGAAAATAACCTGTCCGATCTTGATCGCAGCCAGCGTAACGGTACCCATGATCAGACAGTTAAACAGCACACCAAGGTACAGCGAGCGGAAGCCGCGAATGACAGCAGCACTCTTGCCGCTGTAACGCATCTCGTAGAATTCGAGGTCTGTCATAACCTTGGAACGGCGCCAGAGCTGTGCATAGATGAATACGGTAACCATACCGGTGATCAGGAACGCCCACCAGCCCCAGTTAGCCGCCACACCCTGCTCACGTACAAAACCTGTCACCAGGTTAGGCGTATCGCAACTGAACGTGCACGCCACCATTGACACACCAAGCAGCCACCAGGGCATGCTTCGCCCGCCAAGGAAAAACTCCGCAGAACTCTTGCCTGCTGTCCGCGACACGATAAGACCGATCATGATGATCACAACGAAAAACAGGCCTATGATCACCAGGTCGAGCCCGTTCAACATTCCTATTGCACCTAAAGTCATTGAGCAACTCCTTTTGAATATTGGACACATCCTCACTGCATATATGCAGAAAAACCGCATAACAGTCATTCATGAACATGGTGTTCGGAAGCATCGGGTGCGGAAGTGAAATGCAAAAAATCTATCGCTGACCGCGTTCTCCGTCCGAACAAAGCGACAAAATAGCCGAATTTGGCGTAAACAGCAAACCATTTTTCGGCAAATTATTCAGGTAATTCAACGGTTTTCAAGTGCTTAACCAGCATTATCAACGATAACCTCTGATATGTCGTTGATCGCGCGGCGGACGTAGCTGCTGCCGCCCTCCGTAAGGATACTGAATAGGAAATCACCGTTCTCGGTTTCGACCACGCCAGAAAATGCCCTGACGCCTCTTATGTAGCCGGTCTTGCCGACGATCTTTCCCTTGTATTTTGCTTGTCGGAAATACTTTCGTATCGTTCCGTCGACACCCCCTACAGCGAGCGTCTGGCGAAAGTAGTTCCAACGTCCTCGCTGGCGTATATTCTCGAGGACTGATACAATGGCGTTCGTGCTTATGCGATTTTCCCTGCTCAGCCCGCAGCCGTCATCCAGGACAAACTCTGATCCGTCAATGCCCAGGCTGTTAAGGTATCGACCTATCAGAACAAGCCCGTGTTCCCATTCACCATTTACCTTGCCTGTGGTATTCTCCGCTGAGATCGTCTTGACAAGTGATTCAGCGGCCATATTAAGACTATCTTTGTTGCATCGCTTGAGAACGTCCAGTAAAGGGGTTCTGTATTCTGCAACGATCTCAATTTCCGGGTCTCGCTTGCAGTATTTTTCATAGATCGAACCGCGAACGTCTATGCCCGCCTCCTCGAGCTTTTTCTTGAGAACCGCGCCGAAAAACAGTGCAGGCCGCTCTATCGCGACATCAAAACCCGTACTCGTTCTGCATCGGCCTTTGACATACAGCTTGTTGGGGATATTGCAACGGTATGCGCCGGCCGCACTGCTGCCGCTGCTGGTCGCCTTCACCTGGTTGATCAGATCAAGATAATTACTGACGGGGTCTACATTTATGTAAACTCTTGACGATTTGCGGGAGACCGTCATACGCACACAGTTATTGCTGTAGCTAAGACCGCTTACCTCGGCCGCATAACTGCGATTTAGCTGGTCCACGGGCCACTTTGGGTGAACCCGGTTATCGTCAAAAAAGGTGCTGTCAAGAATGATATCGTTCACGGACTCGATACTGCGTTCCTTGATCCGCTTGACCATGTCATCGACCACCCAGTCGGGGTCCTTGTCATAGCTTCTCGCTAATTCGCGGTCACCAAGCAGCGGGTCCCCACCCCCGACTACCACAACATTCGACCCGGCCATACACAACCTGGTCCTGAATTCGTACTCAGGCCCGAGATAATGCAGGGCAGCCGCTGTCGTAACCAGCTTCATATTCGAAGCCGGAGTCATCGGCTCTTCACTGTTCTGCTCATAAAGCAGCCCACCGCTGTCGGCATCAACTATCTTGATCGCAAAATCGACCCCGCTGCAATGCTTTCGGTTGAGGATTTGCGTGATCTGCGAATTAACTCCGGCATAAGTGGCCGAAGCCAAAGCAAAGATCAGAACAAAAAACGCCCGCCGACTAAACTTTTCTTTTTGAATCCGTTCAAACATAGCCAATTTTTTATCATGAAGAACAGCAGAATTCAATAGCTTGCCTTTCTTTAATCTTGAAACTGCCTGAAACTAGTGCATAATTCAACAAAATACTTATTCTCAGGATAAAGTTTTATGAAGATCGCATATTTAGATTGCTTCGCAGGCGCCGCCGGCGACATGTTCACATCGTCAATGCTGCATGCAGGTGCAGATAAAGAATCTCTGATAGATAAGCTCCAAAGTCTGAAACTGCCCGACCTGCAGATACAGATAACCGAAGTCATGCGGTCAGGCATCTCGTGCTGCCATTTCAAACCCACAGCCTCTGAAGAACAACCTCACAGGCACCTGCCTGATATTGTAAACATAATTGAGCAAAGTGACATATCAGAGCGTGCCAAAAAGGACGCGGTCTCGATTTTCGAGATACTTGCAGATGCCGAGGCCAAAGTACACAATAAAACCCGCGAGACAATCCACTTTCACGAAGTCGGGGCCGTTGATTCCATCGTCGATATCATCAGTGCATGCGTTTGCGTGGACCTGCTGGGCATAGAAAAAGTCATCTGCAGTCCGGTTACTGTCGGCTTCGGAATGACGAAATGCGCACACGGCCAAATGCCGGTTCCCGCACCGGCTACTGCGGAGATACTTCAAAAAGCTTCCGTACCCACTCGCCCCGGCCCGGTCGAGGCTGAAATGCTCACACCCACCGGCGCAGCTATAATCGCCCATTTTGTCACCGAATTCGGTCCGCCCCCACAAATGGCAATAGAAAATATCGGTTACGGAGCAGGTACCGCCGATCATGAAAAGCTCCCAAACGCACTTCGCATAATGATTGGCTGCATCGACCAACCAAAAGAAACAGACACCGATACGATTTGCCTTCTGGAGACCAATATTGATGATCTTACAGGGGAACAGATCGGCGATATTTGTGAGGTTTTGCTGGATAACGGTGCTTTGGACGTGTTTACGACGCCTATATATATGAAAAAGAGCCGACCGGCTGTAATGTTATCGGTCATATGTGAGCCGGATTGTGAGCAGAATCTGACCGCAATCATGTTCAGTCATGGCATTACGCTCGGGATAAGAAGGCAAGCACTCCAGAGAAGCATCCTGAAACGCCGTTTTGTTGAAGTTGATACGGAATTCGGCACGATACCTGTCAAAATCGCCGAATTTGGAGGCTGCGTTGTGACAGCCAAGCCAGAATTCGACAAATGCCGACAGGCTGCTGATAAATTCAAGGTAACGACTAAGCAGGTCGAAATAGCCGTCATGCGTGATCTTCATATATAGCGACGCCAGCTCCTGCACTATAAACCCTGCAAATATAGGACTTTATAAAAATTTACGCCTTTTTATCCTTTTTCAAAAGCAGCATTATTGACAACCAAACAACCTGTTGCTATACTGACTTTAGCTGTGGAGGACAAATGTCTTATCCACTACATCAAATTAGATTTTTGCGGCTTCTTCTTTGCCGTGGCGCACTTCCGGAATATCGTGGATGACTATTCCGGAAGTTTTTTTATGACCTGAGACACTAGACGGTTTTGGAAGCAGAAATATGGGAAACGGTTGTAATCATAAACACACGATCTTCACCGCTCACGTTCTCGAAAGCATAGAGATCGGTCCGTTGTACCACAGAACGACTTTCCAACTGGACGAAGTTGGTTCAAAGGCCTTCGCAGACGCAGTTCCCGGCCAGTTCGCCGAACTGGATCTTACCGCCGTATCGCTTCCGCCGCTAGAAAAGATACCGCCTAAGCTTGTCGATGCCTGCAAGCGAAACATTATACTCAGACGCCCTTTCAGCTTTGCAGATATCCGCAAGGACAATCCCGGCGCGATAGAGATAGACATACTTTTTTGCGTGCTCGGCCCTGCAACCGTGAGGATGACAAGCCTGCGACCCGGAGATTCGGTTTCAGTAATTGGACCTTTGGGCAACGGTTTCAGCGTGCCGGAAGGCACCAAAAACGCCCTTTTGGTCGCCGGAGGCATGGGTGCCCCGCCTTTGCAGCACCTCGGATTTTACCTTCGCGAAAACTTCCCGGATATGAACGTTGTAGCGTTTGCCGGGGCAAAATCAAAGGAGGACCTCCCCTACCAGTTGCTTGAAGCCCCGGAGAGGGACACCGAGCTGGCTGAGTTCTCAAGATGTGACGTACCCGCCCATATCGCCACCGATGACGGGTCGATCGGTATGAAGGGATTTGTGACCCAGGCTTTGGAGAACTGGATCCGTACCAACGATCCCAAATCCGGAAGCACTGTAATATACACCTGCGGCCCGGAACCGATGCTGGCTCAGGTCGCAAAAATCGCGATTTCACATGATTTGCCCTGCCAGGTCTCCATGGAACGCAGGATGGCATGCGGTATCGGCCTTTGCCAGAGTTGTGCGATTGAAGTCCGTACTCCCGCCTCAGAAGAAACAGTCTACAAGCTCTGCTGCAAGGACGGGCCGATCTTTGACGCGCGGGAACTGGTATTTTAGAACTTTACAAAAGTCGGAAAAATGAGGAAAAACTTGGACATTTCTGTGGATTTTGCAGGCATAAACCTGAAAAACCCGGTGTTTACCGCCTCGGGAACTTGCGGGTATGCGGATGAGCTTTCACCCTTTATGGACGTTGCCGCACTGGGCGGATTCATCACAAAAAGCATTTCCCTGCAGCCTCGAAAAGGCAACCCCACGCCTCGTATAGTCGAGACTGATGCGGGCATGCTCAATGCGATCGGCCTGGCAAATATCGGCCTGGACCGCTTTCTAGACGAAAAAATTCCGCTGATCGAGGAGCTTGACACGGCGGTTTTCGTGAATCTGGCGGGCCAGACAATAGATGACTATGTCGCGGTGACGGAAAAGCTGGCAAAAATTGATGCCATCGCGGGTTTTGAGCTCAATATCAGTTGTCCTAACGTCAAAAAAGGCGGCATAACGTTCGGCACCGACCCCGAACAGATCGAAAACATAACAAAACATGTTAAAAAGGTAGCTGGAAACAAGCCGCTGATGGTCAAACTCACTCCCACCGTCACAGATATTTCGGTTACCGCCCAGGCAGCTATCGACGGCGGCGCGGACGCTTTGAGCCTTGTGAATACGTTCACAGCAATGGCGATCGACATTGAAACCCGCCGCCCCGTTCTGGCAAACCGCACCGGCGGACTTTCCGGCCCGGCCATCAAGCCGATCGCAGTTTATCTGGTGAATAAAGTGTATAATGAAGTCGCAAAACCGGCCGGCATACCGCTAATGGGTCTTGGCGGAATCACAACAGCATCGGACGCGATAGAGTTCATACTTGCAGGCGCCACAACTGTTGCCGTCGGTACTGCTTCTTTCCCGAATCCTGCAGCTTCTGCTCAGATCGTTGAGGGCATAGAGAATTACTGCGTTGAACACGGCATTTCCAGTGTAAAAGAGTTGACAGGCGCCTTGAATTAGCCTCCGCGTTAAGCTATCATAGTCAGGACCTGACTCCCAAAAGCAGTATTCACTTTGCGAGAGACCTAAATGGATGTCCTGAAAGCACTTTACGAGTTTTTCCCGACTGCTGTCTATACCGGCAAGTGCCTTGTATTCGTCAGCGATGAATGGCGGGTTGAACTTACCAAGCATACCAACACGGATTACAGCAATATCAACTGTTCTCTGCCTATGGTCCGGGTAAAGATCTATAAAAAAGCCCTAAACGGTGAATTCGCGCCGGGCCATTACGAGGATTTCCAGCTCGATTCGGTAGGCGAGCTTGCAAATCAGATCGAAAGGTACATCCAGTTTGCCATTGGGGGGAGTTTGAGGGAGAACGCGTGAATGGGCGGCTGAACATAACATCACAGGCCGACGGGGTGCATTTTACCGTTAAAGTGGTGCCCGGCTCCAGTAAAACAGACCTGGCCGGGATACTTGGTGACATGATCAAGGTCAAGGTTGCCGCTCCTCCTGAGAAAGGCAAGGCCAACAAATGCCTGACCGAGTTCATTGCTAAGCTTTTCGGTATCAGAAAAACGGACGTTTCCGTAGTGGCCGGCCAGACAAACCCTGTAAAACAGCTTTGCGTTTCCGGGATTTCTGCCGATAAGGTAGTTGAGACCTTTAAATCATGCGGAATTAGTTATTGATCCGGAGTGACAAATGAGAAGATTTTTATATGCGTTTCTCATACTGACGACTTTGACCTTGTGTCAAAATGCGGCGAATGCGGCTGGAACCCTGGCAAATTCACGCAAAGACGGCCTGCGTACTTATTCCATCGAGCGTACACTCAGACTCGATGACGATGAGATAGACATAGGAACTGCGGCGCTCGCTCTTTCGCGTGAGTGGGGAACGAGGAAACTGGTCAACTCTTACAGGCGTGAAATAGATGACATTGCAGAAGACATCCTCGATCTGATGGAGGATGCCCACGTACCAGCGGATGAGCGGGCTATTCCAGTCATAAACAAGCATCTTTTCAAGACGCTAAAGATAAAGGCAGTACCTACCGCAGATGATCCGGAAGACCTGTTTCTTCATTCTGTGATCGAGAAAAAACGCGGATATTGCTTGAGTCTTTCGGTGCTCTACATGGCGGTGGCTGAGCGAATCGGCATGCCTGTTTACGGGGTGGTTGTGCCGGGCCATTTCTTCGTTCGCTATGACGACGGCCGAACCCGCATCAACATTGAGACAACCAGCGGCGGAGCTACGGCGACTGACGGTCACTATCGCGAGAAATTCAAAGTTCCCGAAGACGAAAATACCATATATTTGCGTAACCTGAGCAATGTCGAAACACTTGGGTGTTTTTTCAATAACCTGGGCAATTCGTACCTGAACGTGGGCGAGGTGGAAAACGCTCAGTGGGCACTGGAGAACGCCGTTTCCATAGCTCCTGACCTTGCGGAAGGACATACAAATCTGGGCAACATTTACCTCGAAAAGGGCTGGCCGGGACATGCGATGGAGCAGTACCGCATAGCTCTTGATATACTGCCCACCGACGCACGGACCTATATAAATTACGGTCACGCGCTGGTCGCGGACAGCTATGACAATCGTGCAATTGAGCTTTACAATACCGCGCTGGAGATCGACCCTTCATCAACGGCCGCCTTGCAAGGCCTTGCGAGCACCTACTATAAAAAGGGTATGGTATCTACCGCGATTGAAAAACTGCAGGCTGCCTCAGCAATAAATCCGGATAGTGCGGACATACACTCACAACTGGGCGAATTCTATCGGCAGGACAATAAGCTTAATTCCGCTTTGTTTCATTACCGCAAAGCTGTACGGCTCGACAATGAACACTTCAAGTCCGTGCTTGGCCTGGGGATGACCTGGCTGGATGCGAACGACCTGAATAACGCACTGTCTGAGCTTCGCAAAGCAGCCGCGATCAAGCCGGACAGTGTGGACGCTCATATGGCACTGGGGCTGGTATTTGCAAGACTGGGACGGACTCAGGACGAAGCAGCAGCATACCGCAAAGTTCTTGGCATAGACCCTTCAAACGTATCAGCCTGGGCCAGCCTTGGAAACGCCTACATGAAGACAGAGCAGTATCCGCGGGCCGCCGAGTCATACAGAAGTGCCCTGGAAATACACCCGCAAAACGCCAACATCATATACAATCTCGGCGTAACTTACTCCAAGCTCGAGGACCATGAGTCTGCTGCGGACTGTTATTTGGATTCACTGAGGATAGATCCGGAGCTGGCTGAGGCACACTTCAACCTTGCTGTGAGCTTCTATCGACTTGCAAACTACGAACAAGCCATCGCCCATGCACTCAATGCTAAGGAGCTGGGCTACAACATTCCTGAAGATTTCGTAAAAAATATGAGGTCGAGAGTAAACCAGTAATTTGAAAGGGAACCTGCAATGAAAAAAGTTAAACTGGTTAGAAGGATCGTAGTCGGAGTATTAGCTGCAGTAGTGATCTTGCTGATCATCTTCGCTGTTGCAGGTGACGGCATGATCCGTAGAGGAGTTGAAAAAGGTGCGTCCAAAACGCTCGATGTGCCCGTAACAGTTGGCGATCTTTCGTTAAGTTTATTTGCGGGTTCCGTTGATATCAGTGATCTCGATGTGGCAAACCCAGAGGGATTTGAGACACCGACGCTGCTCGAAATGGGAAATGCGGATGTCGATCTAGATACCCCTTCCTTATTCTCCGACACGGTCACGATCGATACTATGAATTTCGATGATATAACGCTGACCATCGAGCAGAAGGGTTTGACCAACAATCTTAAAACAGTTCTGGACAATCTGCCAAAGAGTGAAAAGGGTCCCGAAGAACCCACCGAAGAGACAAAAGGTAAGAATCTGCTGATCAAGAAGCTGACTCTGTCCAGCGTAAAGGTGCGTGCCAAACTGCTGCCTGTTCCGGGCCAGGCGGATACTGTCGAACTTAAACTGGCACCAATTGAGATGGAGGACCTTGGGACCGAGGATAAAATGAGTGTGGCGAGGCTGTCCGCTCTGATCCTGACGGCGATCGCAGAAGGAGTCGCTCAGCAGGCTGGCGATCTTTTCCCGGCAGATATGGTTGAATCGCTCAAAGGAACGCTTGAGGAATTGCCATTTGAGCAAGGCCAGAAATTGCTCGAGGACACTCTGAAGCTTGGAGAGGACACGCTCAAGAACGGCTCGGATGCGGGCAAAGATATCATGGAAAAGGGAAAAGATATCGGGGAAGGACTAAAGGGACTGTTCGATAAGAAAGAAGACGAGTAAATATCAGAAGTTTCAGTAAATATGTCTGAAAAGAAAAAAGTATTAATAGCCATGAGCGGCGGCGTGGATTCTTCCGTAGCTGCCGCCCTTCTGCTAAAAAAAGGGTACGAGTGCGAAGGCGCGTTCATGGTCACCAACGATCATGCTCAAGGCGCTTGCGCGGATGCTCAACAGATCGCAAAACAGCTAGGGATCATACTGCACGTTCTTGACCTTCGTAAGGATTTCGAAAATATCATAGATTATTTTTGCGATGAGTATCGCCGGGCACGGACTCCCAATCCATGCGTATACTGCAATCGCGAGATAAAATTCGGTCGGCTGTGGAAATTCGCGCTAGAGCAAGGGTGTGACTTCATCGCTACCGGTCATTATATTGAGATCGAACATGAGTCGGACAACGCAGCAATATACGAAACAAGCAACTCGGCGAAGGACCAGTCATACGTTCTTGCAATGATCGACAAGCAGGTCGTGCCGCACATACTGCTGCCTATCTCATCGCGAGAAAAGGATCAGACCCGTCAGTTGGCGGCAGAATTCGGGTTTCACATAGAGAACAAACCGGATTCTCAGGAAATCTGTTTTATCCCGGATGATGACCATATCGCGCTGCTCGAAGAAAGATGTCCCGACTTGAGCAGACGGGGCAGGATCGAGGATATTGACGGCAATAAGCTGGCCGATCACCCGGGCATTCATCGTTATACTATCGGCCAGAGACGAGGGCTGGGCGTAGCGATGGGTAAGCCTGCATACGTGTCCAAGCTGGATGCGCAATCCAACACCGTGACCCTGGCAGAAAAGCCCGCCGTTCTCAAACGTGAACTATTCGGATCCGGCACAAACTGGCTGATCGATACGCCCTCAGAGCCGTTCCGCGCAAAGGTAAAAGTTCGCTACAATCATAAGGGCCAGACTTGTACCGTCTACCCTGACGGTGATAAGGTCAGGGTTTGCTTTGATGAGCCGGTGTTCGCAATAACCCCCGGCCAGACCGCTGCGATCTATGTGGAGCAAAAAGGCAGGTGGCGACTTGTCGGAGGGGCCTGGATAGATTCATCTGACTGACAGTCAATTTCACTCACGGAGACGCATCTTGTGGTTATAGAAGAAAATGTCCGTACAAAAAATCAGGGAATGACGGGCGCCATCATAAATCCCGGAGCGATAGGAGATTGCATCCTGACGCTGCCTCTGGCTCGTTTTCTCAAGGAACGGTTAAGCCTTGCCAGGCTGGACATGATCGCAAACAGCGACTACGTGTCATTCTATCCGAAGCGCACCTGCGTCGACGTTGTCCGGTCGATCAACTCAATTGCAATGCACCGTCTGTTTGTCGGTCCGGACGAATTTGAGCTCGATCAGCATGATCAGCTCATACGCGATTTCAGCCACTACGATTATATCGTCAGCCTCCTCGGAGAGCCCGGAGGCTCATTCGAATCCAACCTGATATTCACCGTCTACTGTTCTCGTTCCGCAGAGGTCACTACGATACGCATGCATCCGGCCGAGGGCCAGAATAGGCATGTCGCAGTTAGTTATATCGACCAATATTGTGAAGCCAACGGCTTGCAATGCGAGGGCCTTTCGGCTGGTCTTAATACCGAATTGATTACGCCAACTGCGGATGACAAGCAGGCAGGACGCTTTATCCTTCAATCGCTCGGTGTCAATCCGGATAAGCCGGTCATAGGGATTCACCCGGGTAGCGGCGGCAAGTACAAGTGCTGGCATATTGACAATTATCTTGCACTTGCTGAGAAGGTGCGCAAAAACGGCTCGGTCCCGGTTTTTATCATTGGACCTGCTGAAAAGGAGCATCTAAACAAGGCCGCATTGAATAGGATCAATGACGAACATACAGTTGCAGAAAACTACAAACTGCTCGAAATAATGCAGATACTTTCGACGGTTCAGGCCTTCGTGGGCAATGACAGCGGTATCGCTCATCTAGCCGCGGGATCCGGCCTGCCCGCAATTACGGTGTTCGGACCGACCGATCCTGCCCTCTACAAGCCGGCAGGGCCGCACTCACATGCGATAGCCGTCGAACCTGTTGACTTTGACGAACCAAATCCTGCGGCAGTCGAAGACGTTGAGCATTCTCTCAATGAGTTGCTGGCGAAGACCGGTCCATGTTAGCATCACAAAACTTTTGACGCAGGCCTCCATATCGCTATAATCAACGCTCGTCGATAACTAATATAGGAAAATTGCTATGCATGGCATCACACTCAGAGAATTGGCCGAGCACGTTGACGGAAAGGTCGCAGGCGATCCCGATCTGGTCGTGGAATCAGTTGGGACCCTGGAAAATGCAGAGCCAAATCAGATAACTTTTCTTAGCAACAAGAAATATTTGCCGCTGCTGAAGACCACGTCTGCCGGTGCTGTTATAACGTCGGAAGAGACTGACTCTCCCGCATCCCTGCTCATAGCAGAGGACCCATACTACGCATTCATGCAGATTTTAGTGCTGATCCACGGGCACCGCAAGCATCCATCGACCGGTATCAGCGAACGAGCCTTTATCGCTGAATCTGCAAATGTCGGCGAAGGCACGCAGATAGCACACGGAGCAACAGTAAGCGAAAATGTCAAAATAGGGAACAACTGCACCATCTATCCGAATGCATTCATTGGTCCTGATGCTTCGGTCGGTGATGACTGCATCATATATCCGAACGTCGTGATCTATGATAATACGCGGGTCGGTGATCGAGTGATCATTCAGGCGAACGCGACAATAGGCGTTGACGGCTTCGGCTTTGCGACGCATAACGGCGAGCATCACAAAATTCCGCAGATCGGACGGGTGATCCTGGAAGATGACGTTGAGATAGGCGCGAACGGCTCCATCGAACGCGGCACCCTGGACGACACCGTGATCGGGAAGGGCACAAAAATCGGTGATATGGTCGCGATCGGTCATGGCACCCGCGTCGGTCCGCACTGCCTGTTGGTTCCGCAGGTCGGCATCTCCGGATCTACAACGCTGGGACACCATTGTGTGCTCGGTGGTCAAGTCGGTGTCGTCGGACACATCAAGATCGGCAACATGGTCAAGATCGGTGCCAAGGCCGGTGTCGGCAATGATATTCCGGATGGTGCAACTGTGCTGGGCACCCCGGCGGTTGAAGCAGGCAAAGCCAAACGTATAATGATGAGCTCGCTTTCACTGCCCGAGATGCGGAAAAGGCTCAAGGCCGTCGAACGCAAGCTGAAGATCAAATAAAATAGTCGACACTCACTGATGCCGTCACGAACTCCTAAACAAACTCTGGGTCTGATCGCCGGTGAAGGCAGATTGCCTTTTCTCGTAGCGGATGGGGCCAGACGCGCAGGTTTGCGGGTGGTATGTGTAGGCCTGGCAGACAGCGCGGACCCTGAACTTGCAGATCATACGGATGTTTTTTTCGAGGGCGTGGTCACCAGACCCGCAGGCTGGATGCGGAAGCTTCGCAAACAAGGCGTTTCATCCACCATCATGGTCGGCCGGGTCAAGAAAACAGCCATGTATACGCCCTGGCGGATTATCCGGTATCTGCCTGACTGGCGTGCTCTTCGGATATGGTACTGGCGGCTGGGCAAGACGGATAAACGGGATGACACAGTGCTTAACGCCATAGCTGCGGAACTGGCAAGCGGTGACATAATACTGGAGGATTCAACTATGTACTGCAAAGAACACATCGCCGAAAAAGGCGTCATGACGAAGACCCAGCCTGGTGCGACGATCAAAGAGGATATAGAGTTCGGCTGGCAGATTGTCAAAAGACTGGGTGAACTTGACATTGGTCAGGCAGTTGCGATTCGTGAGAAGGATATCATTGCGGTTGAGGCTATCGAAGGCACCGCGAAGATGATCAAGCGTGCCGGCGAGCTATGTCCGAAAGGCCGATGGACTTTGATCAAAGCCGCCAAGCCTCATCAGGACATGCGGTTTGACGTGCCGTGCGTGGGCCCGGATACCGTCGAGAATCTGGCTGAAAATGGCGCATCATGTATGGTCGTAGAGGCGGGTAAAACGCTCATATTGGATAAGCCTGAAACGATACAGTTGGCTGACAAACTGGGGGTTGCGATCGTTGGTCATGAGTAACAGCAGCTCGAGTATGAACAGACTTAAGTTGTCCGGCTGGAAACTATTCATCGACGATGGCTTCCCGGTTGATACACTTCGCCGGTTGCCGAGAGGACCGCATTTTGAAAATGTCAGGGGCCCTTTCGAACGTGTAAATGCTTCAACATCTGCGAGAGTGTTTCGGTGTAAAATTGGATTTGCGGGCAGGCCGGTGGAACTGTATTTTAAACAGTATCTACACCGTTCTGTGACCGATTTCCTGAAACATGCCTTTAGACCATCGCGGGCTGTGCGATCTCTAAAGGCTGCGAAGATGCTTGCTGAACATGACTTGAATGCTCCGCCGGTTGTGGCTGTCGGTGAATTGAAGCTGGGCCCGTTCGTTCTGGAGAATTTTACGTTTACTGAAGCTGTAAATCATGCGCCTGATCTCTACGAACATGTCCAGGCCTTTGCAAAAAGTTCATCGCATTTGGAGCGGAGATCGTTCATCGAACAGCTTGGCGAGACAATCGGGAGAATGCATGCGACGAATATCTCGCACGGGGACCTTCGGCCGGGCAATGTACTTGCCAGGAAAACCGATGATCGGTGGCAGTTCTTCTTCCTTGACAATGAGCGCACGCGCAAATACATGAGGATCCCACGAAAGCTGATTTTGAAAAACCTCGTGCAGATAAACATGCTCCACAGCGATGTGTTGTCATCGACTGACCGCATGCGTTTTTTCAAGGCTTATCTGCGCAGCAATCCCAAGCTCGTGCCAGAGAGGAAACTTATTGCCCGCAAATCGGCTCAGCGCACAGCCGAAAGGTTAAATAAAAAGAAGCATAAATAGATATATCGAAGAAGTGCTATCGACCATCATACATCTGGTCATAATACTTCTCGTACTCGCCGCTGACTACATGCTCCAGCCATTTACGGTTTTCCAGATACCAGTCTATAGCCTTGCCGATGCCTTCTTCGAATGTAACTGAAGGCTTCCATCCCAACTCACTCATGATCTTGCTAGAATCGATAGCGTATCTGCGGTCGTGACCGGGACGATCCTTAACGAAGGTGATGAGGTCCTCGCTTTTGCCAAGCCGGTCGAGGATACGTTTTACTACCTCAAGATTTGTTTTTTCATTGTTGCCGCCGATGTTGTAAATGTCCCCCGATCTTCCTTTGGTAAGGACCTGCCAGATCGCGGTGCAGTGATCATAAACGTAAAGCCAGTCACGCACGTTCATACCGTCACCGTAAACCGGAAGCGGTTTATCGTTCAAAGCATTGTTTATCATCAGCGGGATCATTTTTTCGGGGAACTGGTACTCCCCGTAGTTGTTCGAGCAGCGCGTAATATTATAGTCCAATTCCCACGTGTGGCCGAATGCTGCGACCATGTGATCAGCAGAAGCCTTGCTGGCCGAGTACGGCGAGTTGGGGCTCAGCGGCGTTGTTTCTGTGAATAATCCTTCAGGGCCGAGCGAACCATATACTTCATCAGTGGAAACCTGCACGAACTTGCCCACACCCTTATCCAGAGCAGCCTTGAGCAGCGCAACCGTACCCTTAACATTGGTCTCGATGAAAACACCGGGTTCCATTATTGAGCGGTCGACATGACTTTCAGCTGCGAAGTTTATTATGGCATCGACGGAATACTCTTCCAGCAAGCGTTCAACCAGCAATCCGTCGCAAATATCGCCGCGCACGAACTCATGGTTAGAGTCTTCCATGAATCCCGCCAGGTTCTCAAGGTTCCCGGCGTAAGTGAGCTTATCAAGGTTTATGACCTTGCATTCGCGATGCTCGGCCAGAACCATCCGGACGAAATTACTTCCGATGAAACCAGCCCCGCCCGTAACCAGAACGCTATTCATTGCTGTTTCCCCTGTACAAGTCTTGCGAACCTGTTTGAGACCCGATGAGCCGCTTCTAGAATTGATCGAGGAATCGCAGATCGTTCTCGAAAAGCAGCCTGATGTCAGTGATTCCGTACTTCCTCATGGCCAGACGCTCTATACCAAAGCCGAATGCCCAACCTGTGTACTTTTCGCTGTCGATACCGACAGCATCAAAAACGTTCGGGTCAACCATGCCGCAACCGCCGACTTCCATCCACTCCTCGTTGCCGTTCTTGTCAACCCAAAGCAGGTCGATCTCACAGCTCGGCTCGGTGAACGGGAAGAAGCTCGGCCTGAAACGCCATTTGGTGTTCGCCCCGAAGAAAGCATGGATGAACTGATCCACACTGGTCTTGAGGTCAACCATAGTTATGCCCTCATCAACCACCAGCGCTTCAATCTGATGGAACATATACATATGAGTAGCGTCAACCGTATCTGGCCGGTAAACGCGACCTGGTGCGACGATCCTTATCGGAGGCTTCTCCTTTTCCATAACACGTATCTGGATCGTGGATGTCTGGCTGCGCAGCAAACGCTGATCATCTACGTAGAAATTGTCTTCAGGAGCCCTTGCCGGGTGATCAGGCGGAATGTTGAGACCGATGAAGTTATGCCATTCGTCTTCAACTTCTGGTCCGTAGGCTACGTCAAAGCCCATCCTGCCGAAAATTTCCAGCAGTGAGGTGATCGTCTGCGTGATGACATGCTGTTTGCCTCGTTCGACAGGTATGCCCGGCAAAGTCACGTCTATCTGAGGACCGGCTTTCTTTGTGGTCGTACCGAGCGTCTTCTTAAGCTCTTCGAAAGAGGCTGTTATCTCTTTCTTTATCTTATTTGCAAGCTGACCGCCCTCTTTGCGCTGCTCAGGTGCCAATTTACCGATCTGACTGAGCATGCCGGTAATATCACCTTTGCGTCCGAGGTATTTAATCCTGAACTGCTCCAGTTCCTCGGAATTGCTTATGTTTTTGAGAGCCTGCCGTGCTTTGTCGCCTATCTGTTGGAATTTGTCCAGCATATCTGTTCCGCTAACTTCACTTGATGCAGAAAAAAAGCGGCACCTTAAAGCGCCGCCTTGACTTGTTCTACTATTGTATCGAAGCCCTTAGGGTCAGCGATAGCGATTTCGCTGAGCATCTTGCGATTCACTTCGATATTAGCCTTCTTGAGGCCGTTGATGAACTGGCTGTAGCGGATACCACGTTCACGGCATGCCGCATTGATACGGATGATCCACAGCCCGCGATAGTCTCTTTTCTTGAGCTTACGACCAACGCGTGCGTTTACTTCCTTACGGACGTTTGCCTCTTTGGCGAGACGGTGAAGACGACCCGCTGCACTGCGATGACCTTTTACACCCTTTTGCACACGCTTGTGTGCCTTGCGCCTTGCTGCGCCTTTTCTTACTCTTGGCATATCAGCTTTCCTTTCATGTACAGAGTACCCCGCTCGCTACGGCAGCCGATAGTAGCCGGGAAGCGAACGGCAAATCTTTTTTACGTCGTTACTTTCCCAGAGCAGCCTTGATCTTGTCGGCCACGACGCCTTCAACAACACAAGCCTTGCTGATGCGACGACGACGTCGAGCGTCTTTCGTGCTCATCAGGTGGCTTCCGTTGGCTCTTTTGCGTCTTACTTTGCCCTTGCCGGTCAACTTGACTCTCTTGGAAAGACCCTTGTGAGACTTTTGCTTTGGCATCTAACCAGTTCCTTTTAAACAACTTACAGTTCCAAAACTTAGTATGAGCCCGGTAATATACTACACTTCTAACGGAGCGTCAACCTTTTATCGCAGACAGACGCAAAATTATTGGCAGTCAAGGTCACCAATCCCCAGGCTCCTGGCTTGATAAAAAAGAAGACCCTCAACCAGTTCATCCGATTGCCAGAGGAACCGTTTAAAGGTCTTCCTGTATATTTTTTCAACGATCAAACGATGAAACGTTGTGCCTTGCTACTTATGGCCATCCGGAGCAACGACCATCGTAAGTCTGCGGCCAGCCATCTTGGGCGGCCGTTCGACCTTTGCCAGGTCCTCGATCGTCTCCAGAATATCCTTCATCATCTCATGGCCGTGATCAACGTGTATCATCTCCCGGCCGCGGAAGAGCATGCTGAACTGCACCTTATCACCCTTCTCAAGAAACTTGCGGGCCTTTTTCACCTTGATACCCAGGTCATGCGGGTCGATCTTTGGTCGCAAGCGAACCTCTTTAAGGTGAACAACGTGTTGCTTTTTCTGCGACTGCTTGTTCTTTTTCTTCTGCTCGTACAGCCACTTACCGAAATCCATCACTTTGCATACGGGAGGTTTGCTGTTGGGAGCAACTTCAACAAGATCCAATCCTGCATCGCGAGCTCGCGACAATCCTTCCTGAGTCGGTACCACACCTATCTGATTGTTGGACTCGTCGATCAGACGAATTTCTTTGACCCGGATCCTCTCGTTGATTCTAGGTTTTTGCTTACTAATAGTCCTTCACCTCATATTTAACTAGGCTTTTCAATTCACCCGGCTAACGTGATGCCGGATACACAAGTAATATATATCAGTCCTGCGAGTATTAGAAGTCAAGATTTTCGCTTTTTTCTACTATTTTTGAGCTTACGATCCCGATCAGCTCCTCAGCATTGACGGTTTTCGTGGACTTTCCGCCTCGCATACGAACACCTACGCTGTTTTCTTCTGCTTCTTTTGGCCCAACGACCAGCATATACGGCACGCGGTCACCGTGGGCGCGGGCGATCTTGGCACCGATCTTTTCGTCAGATGTGTCGACCTCGCAACGCAATTCCGCATCGGAGTACATTTTACTCAACTTTTCGGCGTAATCGTTTGTTTTCTCGCTGATCGGCAGGATCCTCATCTGTGTCGGTGCGAGCCAAAGCGGGAATGCGCCCGCGAAGTGCTCGATCAGAATGCCGAGGAAACGCTCGAGCGAACCGAGTATCGCCCTGTGGATCATGACCGGGCGTTTTTCGGTATTGTCCTTGGCTGTGTAGGTCAGTTCGAAACGCTCAGGCATGGAGAAATCAAGCTGGACCGTGCCGAGCTGCCATGAACGCTGCAGACAGTCTTCAATGTGGAAATCGATCTTCGGGCCGTAGAAAGCGCCGTCGCCCTCGTTGACCTCATATTTGATGCCTTTGTGCTCCAGTGCACCTCGTAGGGCATCTGTCGCGATATCCCATATCTCGTCCGATCCGATATGCTTTTCGGGCTTGGTGGACAGCTCTATATGATAATCCTTGAACCCGAAGGCCTGGTACATCTCCTGAATAAGCTCGATCACGCCGATGATCTCACCTTCGATCTGCTCTGGCATGCAGTAAATATGTGCATCATCCTGCGTGAACTGCCTTACTCTCACGAGCCCGTGCATCTGGCCGCTGGGTTCATATCGGTGGACCAGACCGAGCTCAGCCATCCGCAGGGGGAACTCTTTATAAGAATGCTTGCCGCTCTTATAAACGAGCAGCCCGCCGGGGCAGTTCATGGGTTTTATGGCGTAGTTTTTTTCATCGACACTGGTGAAATACATGTTCTCCTGGTAATTATCCCAGTGCCCGCTCTTGTGCCATAGTGCTTCATTGAGAATGATCGGTGTTTTTATTTCCGAATAACCGTACTTTCGGTGCACTTTGCGCCAGAAATCGATGATCTCGTTCCAAAGCACCATCCCGTTAGGATGCAAAAACGCAAAACCGGGCCCCTCGTCATGGAAGCTGAACAGGTCCATCTGCTTGCCGATCACGCGGTGATCACGTTTCTTGGCTTCTTCGAGCCTTTGGAGGTGTTTTTTCAAAGCTTTCTTATCATGCCAGGCGGTTCCGTAGACACGCTGGAGCATTTTTTCCTGCACATCGCCGCGATAATACGCCCCTGCCACGCTCATTATCTTAAATGCACCGATCTTTTTCGTGCTCGGCACATGAGGCCCGCGACACAGGTCCTCAAAATCGCCCTGACAGTAAAAACTGATCACATCGCCGTCCGCACGATGGATGTTGTCGGTCTTGTACCTGTGACCCGCAACCCTTTCGAGCGCCTTTTCGCGGTCAAGCTCAATCCTCTCGAACGGCAGATCTTCATTGATGATCTCCTGCATTTTCTTTTCGATGCGGGAGAAATCTTCGGGTCTAATCGGTTCATCCAGATCTATATCGTAATAGAAGCCGTCACGAACGGTCGGGCCGTAGACCAGCTTAGCGTCCGGCCAGATGCTGGTGATCGCTTCAGCCATTACATGCGCACAGCTATGGCGAATGACCTCGAGCCCGGTCTCATCCTTAGCTGTAACGATCTCGAAATCTGCTTCACCGTTTATCGGTGTGTCCATATCGATCAGCTTGCCGTCAATGCGAGCCGCGACTGCAGCCTTTGCAAGTCCAGGACCTATTTGCTGTGCGAAATCCATCGCCGTACTTCCGTCCGGCGCCTCGAGCGTTTTCCCGTCAGGGAGTTTTACCTTAGCCATCTAATATTCCATACATCTGTGTAGCTTTTACAATATAAGTGCCGTTAAATCAGCACCTTACGTCGGCCTTTAAATATAATCAGCATCGCAAAATATGTCAAGCGAGCAATTCAACGATTTCCGCAGGCTCGTCCACAACCACATCAGCGCCGGCCTGTTTCAAAAGCTCACTGTCGCGAAATCCCCAGCTCACACCCACGGTCTTCATGCCGCAGGCCGTTCCGGTGAGCATATCAATGTCGCTGTCACCCACAAAAAGTGTCTCTTCGGCCGAAAAGCCGAGTTCTTCGGCGATAGCCAGGGTGACAGCCGGGTCAGGCTTGATCGCAACGCCGTCTTTCGCGCCGGCAACCTTTTTGAAATATCGATCGCCAAAATAGTGTCTCACAATCGCCCGTGCAACATCCTCGTCCTTATTGGTTACGACCGCCATCGGGACACATATACTGTCCAGTTCGGCAAGCAGCTCATTTATACCCCCGTAAACCACGGTATCAACAGTGCAATTCTGCCGATAATGGTCGCGCATAAGGTTCAACAGCTCATCCACCAGATCCTGATCAGTTGGCGGCAGCGCCTGCTGGGCGAATTTGCGAACGCCGCTGCCTATCATCTTTCGGCATTCTTCGTGACTGTGCACAGGCTGACCGAGTTGTTTTAGCCCATAGTTCATCGAGTTCG
This sequence comes from Anaerohalosphaera lusitana, assembly GCF_002007645.1. Taxonomy (GTDB): domain Bacteria; phylum Planctomycetota; class Phycisphaerae; order Sedimentisphaerales; family Anaerohalosphaeraceae; genus Anaerohalosphaera; species Anaerohalosphaera lusitana. Next base: position 2,645,251 of record NZ_CP019791.1, on the reverse strand, counting down.
AAAGGTCAGCCAGGGTGTTGATCAATGTACCATCAAGGTCGAAAAGAATATATTTGTAATTCACAGCTATCTGCTCCGCTAAAGTAAGTAAACCAAACCAGGAGCCAGCACAAATACCTAATCTAAGTGCACATTTCAAGCTGTTTTTGTGTTAGATTCGTTTCTTTTGCTTACCTCAATTATAAAAGCATGTTCGAACTCACAGCAAAAAAGAAAGGAAAAACAGACCGCAGGCCACAAAACATGGACAGCCAGCAAAACAATGCACTGGATGCCTGCCGAGTCGTCTTTCAGGCCCAAGAATTATCTAACAAATCAGCCTTCGCCGTTGAATTCTTTGACCGCTTCGATCATGGCTACAACGTTTTCGACGGGGGCGTTGGCCTGTACGTTATGGATTGCGTCGAATACGAAGCCTCCGCCTGGGGCGAATGTTTCGCAGCGGCTCAGCACCTCTTGGCGAACGTCCTCCGGTGTCTGGAAAGGCAGTGTCTTTTGTGTATCAACCCCGCCGCCCCAGAAGACGATCCTGTCGCCGTAAGACTCCTTGAGCGTTTTCGGATCCATTCCCGCTGCCGAACACTGGACGGGATTGATAATGTCGAACCCGCATTCGATAAAGTGCTCCATGAAATTGGCAACCGCACCGCAGGAGTGCTTGAAAGTCTTCCAGGTCGTATTCGCGTGAATCCAGTTGTTGAGCTTTTTATAGTACGGAGCATATAGCTTATCGAACGTCTCAGTCGAGCAGAAACTGGACGTTTGTGTGCCAAAGTCCGTGCCGCAAATAAGCAGGACATCTATGGCTTCGCCGACGGCATCGTGCAGCCTGGCGAGATTATCAATTGCGATCTCGCTCTGCTTCGAGAATATTGCATGAATGTAGTCCGGTCTCATAGCCGTTGACATGTACCATTCGGTTATGTCCCTGATGCCTTTGGGGTTCTTCAAGAATGGCGCCGGAACCAGCGCGATGTCGCCAAAAGCAGTACCGCCAAGGCTGCTGACAACCGCCCTGCCTGAGTCCGCGAGCTTACCTGCCTGCTTTTTGTAATAGTTGAGGTCCTCATCGGAGATCGGTCCGAACTCTTCGAGATTGTCTGCAGGGTCGAGCTTGTCTTCATCAATCGGCTCCTGGCGTATGATGGTATCGAAGAAATAACCGCTTGCCGGCATTCGTCCACTCGGCATTGAGTCAGTGTCACCCTGCGGATACATCAGCAGATCGCCGTTGCTGTCCTTTGTAACATTGAAATCCCCGCCAACAAGAACCTCCTGTCCCCAGGGTGTCGTAAATTCCTTCCAGTTGTTGTTTTTGAAACCGAACATTGTGGCCGGCGGTGCAAGCCCGATGGTATCCACGCCCATGGCATCGAGCAGATCCGGCTCTATCTCGCCGAGCATCTGGTATGGATCAGATACTTTTACCGGCTTTTTCTCCAGCCCATAATGTTCACGCAGTCGGGCAACGCACAAAACATGCATGCCCGTGACCGGCGTGCTTCCAAAATCGACAACGACCTTGCCGGGATCAACGTGATCCAGCGACTTTCTTACCAGTTCCCTGTGATTCACCATAAGTTTCTTTCAAATTCTCGTCTAACAGATTCGCTTCAATTTGTTCTAGTGTCTTGCCCTTAGTCTCAGGAATATATATTCTTATAAAGACAACCCCCAGCACGCAGACCACGGCATATATCCAGAATGTTGCTGCAATGCTGTACGCATCCTGAATGATCGGGAAAGTATAAGAGAGGACAAAATTGCCTATCCACAGGGAAAGGACAGCAATGGAAGTTGCGAGTCCTCGTATGCGGTTGGGAAATATTTCCGATATAACGACCCAGACCACCGGACCAAGCGTTGCTGCGAAACAGGCCAAAGCAGCCAGAACCATCAACAGCACCAGAATACCTTGTACGTTCAGGTGGAAAAACAGACCGACCACCCCGAATGAAATAGCCAGACCTGCCGAACCCCACAGCAGCAGTGACTTGCGACCGATCTTATCAACCGTAAACATCGCAACGATAGTAAACGCAAAGTTTGTAATGCCAACGATCACCAGGTTGAACAGCACACCGCTTACGTTGTAGCCGGCAGCCTTGAAAATGTCGTGTGCGTAGTTGAAGACCACGTTTATGCCGCACCACTGCTGGAACACGGCAAGGACGATGCCGATCAGCAGGATCTTTCGCATGCGGGGCTTTAGAAGCTCTCTGACTTCGTGTCGTCGCGACTTCTCATCGAACGTCTCGAGTATACTGGCAAGCGAGTTCCCGGCGTACCCGGCGCCGCCGACCTTTTCCATGACTGTCACAGCCTTTTCAGTTCGACCCGCCCTGCAAAGCCATCGCGGACTGTTCGGCACAGTAAACATCAATGCAAAGAAAAGCAAGGCCGGTATTCCCTCGGCGGCAAACATCCACCGCCAGCCGGTCTGACCGTTCCAGGTGTTGAGAAGCGCTGCTCCCTCGACCCCTTCCGGGACAGGGTGCGACTGCAGTATCAGATAATTCACAAGTTGGGCCAGCAGAATACCGATCACGATCGTCATCTGATTCAGTGATACAAACCGCCCCCGAAGTGATGCCGGCGAAACCTCGGCGATATACATCGGCGAAAGCGTCGATGCGAAACCCATTCCGATCCCGCCAAGCAGGCGATAAAGTACGAACTGCGTGAATGTGGGCGCATATCCGGACCCGATCGCGGAAACGAAAAACATCGCAGCGGAAACGATCAGCAGCTTTTTGCGGCCAAAAACATCTGCAGGCTTGCCCACGCACAGAGCCCCAATTATACAGCCGACGATACAACTGCTCACGGCCCAGCCCTTGATGGCCGGTGAGGATAAGTTGTAAACCAGTTCGTAAAACTCCTTGGCGCCTCCGATCACCACAAGATCGTACCCGAACAACAGCCCTCCCATGGCCGAGACAAGAGAAATGCCAAGTAAGTACCTTAGATTATACTCGCCATCTGTTTTTTCTTTGACCACTTTCATACCTCTCCCCCCCATCGACATTAAGTTTAATCCCAACCTTAGAACTATGACACCGCAAACAGTATCCCCAAAATCAACTTGCAGCACAAGTCAATATAGCGCAAAATGATGTAAATATTGCGCAAACCATCTCGAAACATTTGCAAAACCAAGGTCTTCTCCCAATGAAACATATACCAAGAATAGGCCTGTTGATCGAAACTTCACGAGGCTACGGCCAGAGTCTGCTTTCAGGCATCGCGATATTCTCCCGCTTACACGGCCCATGGTCCTTTTCCCGCAATCTCCCATTCTACAGGAAATCACCCGAAGACGCCGGTTCATCGCCCCAGCTAAACCTGGTAGATGGCATTATCGCGCACACCGACGATGCGCAGACATTATTGCCGGCAATCGACCTTGGGATACCGATGATAGTGCAGGGTATCAAAGATGTTTGTCAGAACCTGCCAACAATCATAGCCGATGATACGGCAGTTGGTAAAATGGCAGCAGAACATTTCCTTGATAGGAACTTCAAGAATTTTGCATTTTGCGGATTTGATGAGATGTACTGGTCACAGCTCCGCAAGCAGGGCTTCGGTGACGCGGTACAAGAAGCTGGTTACGACCTTCACGCATTTGCACATCCGCAAGCAAACGACAAGCGATGGCAGGAGAACGAACAAGCTCTGCTGGTCGAGTGGCTGGAAGCACTGCCAAAACCGGTCGGAATTTTCGCCTGCAACGATGATCGAAGCCAGGATATCGCAGAGGCGTGCATGCTTGCCGGCCTGAATGTCCCTCAAGATGCAGCAATCCTCGGGGTCGACAATGACGAATTGATCTGTGAACTTTCCGAGTTTCCCCTTTCAAGCATAGCGCTGTCGACAGAAAAGGCTGGATACATGGCAGCGGAACTGCTCAACAAAATGCTCTCAGGCGACCGCATCGATAACGCTCAGATAACCATTGACCCTCTTTATGTGGTCACTCGAAGATCCACGGATATTTTCGCAATGGACGATAAAGAAGTAGCAACGGCAGCAAGGCTTATCAAAGAGAGCTTACACGACACGATCGCAATCAACGACATCGCCGATCAGGTCGCATTATCCCGGCGTGCCATTGAGCTGAGATTTCGCAGGGAAATGGGTTGCACCATAAACAATTACATACAAAAAGAACGAGTTGCCAGAATAAAAGACTTGCTGCTGCAAACCGACTGGACGGTTTCACAGATCGCTGAGAAAACAGGATTCTCGTCAGCAACCTACATGGTGCAGGTTTTCCACAAGCACATGAAGGAAACGCCCCTCAACTACAGAAAACGACACCACCCGACGAGCTGATAATAATCCCCAAGACTTCTTTGAGTAGGCAAACCTTCGCCCAAACCTCATACCAGCCTCGCAGCAAAACGCCAGGTACCAAAAACCACCGAGCATCCGGGGTTTCAAGAAATCGAACCAAACCGCGTTTTTTTGCGCATAAATCACGCAGTTTGCGCAGAATCAGCGATTTTGAGTGTAAAAAATGAAAAAACGGAGAGGGGGGGATTCGAACCCCCGGTACGGCTTTACGCCGTACGACGGTTTAGCAAACCGTTACCTTAAGCCACTCGGTCACCTCTCCAGATTGTAAAAAAGCATTGCCTCACAGCCGGGCTGCAAGGCAATGGAGCCTATGAGATTCGAACTCACGACCTCTTGCATGCCATGCAAGCGCTCTCCCAACTGAGCTAAGGCCCCGCGTGCGGCAAAATCTATCACAAATGATATTATCAGGCAAGTACTTATTGGGGCAAATTGTGAGAAAAGTTCCCTAAGACTCCCCCCTTTTAGCCCGTTTTATCACTGTTTATTCGATTTCGTACCCATTCTTCGGCCTTTTGTCTGGTTCTCAGCCTGTTGTCTAGCTGCTCCAGATACATCTCTCGGGCGACTTCACCAACCATTGGGCCCGGTTTTACCCCAAGTTTCATCAGTTCGTGACCGTCCAAAAGTGGATCGGGAGTCAATTCGGTGCCTTTCAGTTCCTGAGCCCGAGATCGTATGGTTTCGAGCGGCTTGACAGATTCGCCTTTAGCTTTCTGGATAGCGAGCTGGTACTCGTAAAGGTCGTCGAAATAGGGCTCCGCCAGCAAAAGACGCAGCCGTGCAAGTCTCATATCATCTTCAAGCAATACGCCCCTGTTATCCAGCAGAAACTGCACATGCTTTATCAGTGCGTTGCTGGGCCTGATTACGGCCAGGCTATTGATCACAGCCGCAGATTTGCAAGCCGAAAACAGACCTGCCAGTGTCAATTCGTATCCTGCGCCATTGGGAAGCTGTTCAAGCACTCCAATACCCGCCGTCAACTCATTTGGGTCAATCTCTGGGAAAATCTGATCAGCCAGCTCGTTTTCGATGAGCAGTCTCGCACCCCTGGCTCGGTTCGGGGAAATGAGCATTGCCTCAAGTTCCATGCCGATGCGTTCACCGCTGATGCGGGTTATATTGCCGGCAAGCTCACGCACCGCGTTCCACGTTGCTGGATCGATCTCAAAATCAAGCTGCGTTGCAAATCGCACCGCGCGCAGCATGCGGAGGAAATCTTCGCTGAAGCGCTCGTGCGGCTCACCTATCGTTCGGATAACCTGCCGGTCCAAATCCGTCTGGCCGCCTACATAGTCATACACTTGCTCTGCAACGGGGTCATAGAACATGCCGTTAATGGTGAAGTCCCGCCGGGCAGCATCCTCTCTTGCGTTGGAGAAATGAACCTCCTGGGGATGGCGGCCGTCCGCGTATCCGCTTTCGGTTCTGAAGGTTGCGACTTCCACTTGATGCTTTTTGAGCATGACGACGACTACGCCGAACTGGGCGCCGATCTCAAGTGTACGCCTGAAAATATCCATTACCTGCTTCGGTCTGGCGTCTGTGACAACATCGTAATCCTTTGCCTGACGGCCCAGCAGCATATCACGCACGCACCCGCCTGCGAACAGAGCCTGGTAGCCCTCTTCGCGGAGTCTATGGACGACCTTTGTTGCTGCCTGCTTATTCGTCATCGTCCTGTTCACCGGGTTCATATCGCAGAATCGTTACCGACGTCGAACCCCAGCTCCGCTCATCTATGACCTTGAGCTCGCCGTACTGATCTTCCAACTGCGTCCTTTTGTGTGTTCGAACGATCACTATCGCGCCAGGCCGAACCTGCTCACAGAGCAAATGCAGCAGCCTGCCCAGCCGGGACTTCTGGACCGTATCCCGCGCCATCACATAAGGCGGGTCGACGAAAACGAGATCGTACTTTGGTTCTTCGAATCCGACCGGGGCACCGATCTTGAATACATTACCCCGGATGACCTTTGACTCGGCCTCGAAATGCGCCTTTGAAATGTTCTTTTCGAGAAGATCGATGACCTGGGCACTCTGATCGATGAAGGTGGCATGTTTCGCCCCCCTGCTGAGACATTCAAGTCCCATCGAACCCGTGCCGCAGAACAGATCGCCTACAACACAGTCCGCGGGCATGTCATATTTGAATATTACGCTGAACAAAGCCTCCTTCGCACGATCCGTGATCGGCCTTGTTTCCATGTTCTTGGGAGGCAAAAGCTTCATCCCGCGCTTCGATCCAGCAATTATTCGCATATCAGCAGGGCTCCAATCCGAGGTCCTTTAGCATTTGCACGTCCTCGCTTACAGAGCTTCCCGCGGTCGTCAGGTAGTCGCCGGTGATGATCGAGGTCGCGCCTGCTTGGAAGATCCAGCTTTGCAGGGTACGCAGGTTGAGCTTGCGGCCACCCGCGACCTTCAGGCTGGCCTTTGGCAGGATAAAACGGTAAAGAGCCACCGTGGTCAGGATCTCTCGCGGCTGCATAGGTTCGTTATCACCCATTGGTGTGCCTTCGATGGGGTGCAGGAAGTTCATCGGGACCATGTCGACGCCGAGGTCCCGCAATTCGATCGCCATCTCGATGCGATCTGCTTGGGTTTCACCTAGGCCGAACAGACCCCCGCCGCACACACCCAGGCCCGCACTGATAGCGTTTTTGATCGTCTTAACCCGATCATCGAATTTGTGTGTGGTCACTATATTGGGAAAATGACTTCGCGAGGTTTCCACGTTGTGGTTATATCTGGAAAAACCGGCATCGGCCAGCAGCTTGGCCTGTTCTGCGGAGATAGTGCCAAGTGAGCCGCAAAGCTGCAGGCCGTAGTCATTCTTTATGATCTTCGCGAGTTCGATAACCCGGTCCAGTTCCTCGTCGGTTATCGCCCTTCCGGAATACACTATCCCGAAGCTGCGGACACCGTTGTCTCGTGCGTTTCTGGCTGCTGCGAGTATTTCTTCATCGCTCAAAAGCTTTGCACGCTTGTCGATGTTCGTGTTGTATCTCACGGACTGGGCGCAGAACGCGCAGTCTTGATCGCAGCCGCCGAGCCTGGCAGGAACGATCGAACACATTTTGACCTTATTGCCGAAATTCGCCTGCCTGATGCGGTTCGCCCAATAGAGAAGGTCGTCATAATCGGACTCTGCTTCGTCGAGCAGCATCCGACACTCATTCTGATCCAGGAGCTCGCCGGTGAGAACCTTGCCGGCAAGATCCGTAATAATCTTGTTCATGAAGCTTTAAATACCTTTCAAAGCAGGAACTGCCCGAGCGGCTTTGCAATTTGCCTGAAATCGGCAGCCGGCACGGAAAAAGTCTTCCATTTTGGGCTCCTGACTTTCATTAGTTTGCGATAATCATCGAGTTTTACCGCTAAAAACGCATAACGGTTGTCGCAGAAATCATAAGTCGCCCTGCCGTCAGTTTCAACGTCTATTTTCTCAAACCGGTATGCAAAGACAAAAACCGCTTCAACCTTTTGTCGTGCCGAGGACTCCTGAAGAACGGACTGCCAATCCTCCAGACCTATCACGTCATCTTGCGTGACCCAGTTCTGAAGCCCAGAAAGGCTTGCGAAATTTGTCCCCTTGTAGAGCCTGCCCTTCACTTCCGCTACGATCATATCTGCAGCATCGGGGCAGAGACCCGCCCTATTGTTGTACAACAGGAAGTCAAAACTCTTGACGCTGTTGCGTGCAAAGTGATTGCGTTTCTGCTGGTCCACTGCCACATATTTGAGGCGATTTTCGATCAACCAGCTTTCAAGGGCTATCTCATAATCGTTGGATTGTGACGACATAGGTATTAGTGTATCCCTTTATTTTCAATCGTCAAGATGCAATCAATGGCCTTAGAAAGGATTTTCCCACATTTGGCTGTGAATTGTTACGAAACTCTCGTTGTTCGAAACATGACCTTGTCAGCGAAGAAGACTCGCGAAATCGCCCATTTGAGCTTAAAAATGCGTGTCGATCAAATTGCCTACACGAGCGGTATAAGCAAACGCGCCAAAACCGCCAAAAATAATTGCGTGGAGACTATATTGACGTATAGTTTAAGTGGAAGGTCGAGGCGGTAAAAAATACCGACCAAGACGCCAGGAACCGGCTAAAACTTTTCATCACCCTCCTCCGAGGCCAGGCTTCGACTTAACGTCGGGTCTGGCTTTTTTTGTTCAGAGGGATCAGATTTGCCTAACCCTTGTCTCGGGTGACCATCTCGTAGAGGGATTCTGGCGTGACTTCGGCCTGATCGCCCGTTGCCATCGTCTTTAAGACGTATTTTCCGCCGTCCGCAAATTCCTGCCCGATAATGACGGTATGGCTCGCTCCGGCAGAAGCAGCCTTTTTGAGCTGCTTGCCCAGATTGCCGCCCTTGTAGCTGAAATCGGTAAAGACGCCGAGTCCCCGAAGCTCGGCTGTCAGTTTCACCGCTTCGCCTGCAAACTCGCCGGACGCATAGGCAACGAAACAGTCAATCTTTTTTGTCTGGAGCTTATCGTCCTTGAGCAGCCCCTTCTCACGAAGCAGTATCTCCAAGACGCAGTCGCCCATGCCCATACCTGTTGCCGGGACTGACGGGCCGCCGAAATCGCTGAGCAGGTTGTCATAACGTCCCCCGCCGCACAAAGCTCGCAGCTCACCAACCACATCGTGAACCTCGAAAACTACGCCGGTATAATAGGCCAGGCCTCGAACGATGCCCGGATCGAATACGCAGTAGTCAGCAATACCCATGTTATCCAGGATGCGGAAAAGTTCGGCAAGCTCGGCAATCGCATCTTCAAGTTCTTCGCTGCCGTCGGACATTGCCGCGATCTTCGCAACGTCATCCAGCACCATGAACTTTTGGACCTTTTCAGCGATATCGCTGTCCGGTATCGATTTGAGCAAGAGCTCATCGAATGCTTCGGGCGGGAGTTTGGGCTTTTTGTCCAGCACGGGGTAGATCGATTCGAGCTGGTCTTCTGCTATGCCGGCGCTTTTCAGGAACGCTGCCAGCAGTTTGCGACTGGAAATTCTGGCCTTGATATCATCCGCATCCAGTCCCAGTCCGCGAAGATAGTCAATGGACGTGAAGATCACCTCAGCATCGGCAAGCACGCTGTCGACGCCGATTATGTCTATGTTCCACTGGAAAAACTCACGTAAACGCCCTTTTTGCGGCCTTTCCGCCCTGCACAGGCGCGGAACCGAGAACCATTTGATCGGGCGAGGCAGTGCGTTAATCTGCTGGTTGACCATCCGGGCGAGGGTCGGGGTGATCTCGGGCCGAATTGCCAGGTGTCTGCCGCCGCGGTCCTCGAAATTGAAGAGCTGCTCGACGATCTCATCGCCGCTCTTGACCTGGTACATCTTGAGGTACTCGAATATTGGGCCGTCGTATTCTTCGAACCCGTTGCGTAGTGAGGCCTCTTTCCAGCCGTCTATGATAAAGTTGCGTACAGCCATCGGCTGTGGATAGAAATCACGTGTTCCCTTAACTGCTTTGATCTTCATAAAATGGTCCTGCGGTTGGATATTCAGCTTAAAATGTGGTCAAAAGATGGTACTTTTGCTATCTGGCTTTGCGTTTCTTCGCCTTTTTCTTGCGTTTTCGAGGATTGAGCTTGTCGAAAACCTTCGGTCCGAATTTGATCTTCATGTATTCTTCCATCTGATGCTCGTCGGTGAAATGCAGCTCGTAGTCGTAATCGTCGCTGGTGAAATCGCAATTTTCCGTGCTGTAGCCGCGGCAAATTTTGGGACGTGTCTCGTACATCTGACATTTATAATCGTCCTCGGACAGATACTTGCACTTGTTCGCCACCTGCACATACCAGTCGCCGTCCTCGACGAAAACCGTTATATCCTCATGATTGAGATACCAGCGGATATCATCGTAATCGTCCCAATCCTCCGGCGTATCGATCGGAAGTGCAAAATACCTGCAGCATAGACCGGTGCACTTGTCACAGAGAGATTTTTTGCCGCCCTTAGCTGTTTTCTTTTGTTGTTTTTTCGCCAACTTGCACTCCCATTCATCAACATAATTCAAAAGCAAAGCAAAGTGGAATTATACCTCTGTCATCTTCTCAGTCAAGAAGCCTTCTCAATACGCATAGGAAAGGTCAATATACATTTCAAGGGCGATATTTTGAACAAAATACGCGAAATTTTGCTTGCAGAAGAGCATTTTCTGTGTAAACTAACGGCCTCTTTTCGACGCAGGTTTTGTATGGCGGCGTAGCTCAGTTGGTTAGAGCATGGGATTCATAAGCCCAGGGTCGATGGTTCGAATCCATCCGCCGCTATTTTTCGGCATTTTAATGCCCCCATCGTCTAGCGGCCTAGGACGCCGGGTTCTCATCCCGGTAACAGGGGTTCGAGTCCCCTTGGGGGTATTTTTTTATGCGCTTATTGTGCCAGGGGAAGCGATGAATTCAGTCGACCAAATCAATATCGACCAAGACTACATGCGAAAGGCCATCGATCAGGCCTATATTGCCGAGGAAAACGGTGATGTACCTATCGGCTGTGTTATTGTGCATGAAGGTCGTGTTATCGCTAAAGCATATAATGAACGTGAACAGTTAAATGACCCCACCGCGCACGCGGAGATAATTGCCCTGACGCAGGCGGCGGAATTCCTGGGGACATGGCGGCTGCACGGCTGTACGGTCTACGTCACGCTGGAACCTTGCCCGATGTGTGCGGGCGCACTGGTTCTGGCCCGTATGGATCGACTCGTTTTCGGTACGGAGGATCCGAAAACGGGCTCGTGCGGCAGCATATACAACATTGTGCAAGATGATCGGCTTAATCACCACATTGAAAACACTAAAGGCGTCCTGCAGGAAGAGTGCCGGGAGCAGCTCCAGGCATTTTTTCGAAACCGCCGTCTAAAGAAGAGCCTGGAACAGGCCACTTCTGACGCTAAGGATGTGCGAGAATCACTGTAAAACCCTCCTGATACAGATTCTTTACACATACCGGTGCTTGAATAATCTTCACAAGGTAACTATAATACCTTTGTGGGTTCTTTCACAGCTTGCTGGTGTGCGCCGGTTAAGAATGCGGCAATAAGTTGTACCCGCCCTACCGAATGAGATAAGCTGTAATATCAAGGAGTGTGAATTTGAACATCTTCAAATCAATACTGACCATTTGCGCGATGGCTTTTTACGTCAGCAGTTCAATCGCTGCACCACCTTCTTCACCGTCGCCTGAAAAACTTCTCGCATACGAAGTCAAACGTATTGCGGGGGATGATACGATTTCAACTATTGCAGGCAAAAATAAGGGCTCAGAGTTTCTTGATTCCTTATATTCGAACGAACTCTGGCTGCGTGATCTGCTCGACAGCGGGCCCGTAAGAAATCCTGAACGCGTTCTGAGTTTTCTGCACCGTGTCTGGCTTGACGACAAGGGTTTTACAGCCGACGCGGTAGACCGTTCTATGGCTACTGCCTGCGGATTGGCTCTGGGTTCTAACACACGACTCGATCCCGACTGGATGTGGGAGCGGTATCTTTATTTCCGGGACAGTTGGGACGATGGGTTTCTGAACGAGTGTTATGGTGAGCTGGCGACCTGGGAGCGCAGGTACCTTGCTCGGGGCCCTCAGTATGCGAGCTATTCAACTGCCGAGGCTATGCGGTATCTGCGCGACCGGATATCGCTGCCCAGGGCCCAATACGTCGGGGCATGCTGGCAGGCTCCCTACCGTGGACATAACTGCTTTGGAGATTCGGTCCAGGGTCCCCAGTATTATCGCCCTTTTCGCGGCTCGTTCTCTTGTGATCCTGAGATGGCTATAAAGGTCGGGGGAGTCTGCGGCGCACTTTCGAATCTTGGTACAGCGGCAGCGATTGCTAACGGAATCCCGGCAACGTCAATGGGTGAGCCTGGTCACTGCGCCTATGCCGTACAGGTCAGACCCCAAACATGGCAGCCGGCATATTCGCTCTCCTGGAAAAGAGGCATGCACAACTGGCTTTATCGGCCGACATGGCAGAGTTTGCTGTTAACTCAGGAGGCATTCAAGAAACCGCAGCTCGTAAAGAAATCTAATGACCTGGTCCGATTGGCCCACTGGTATGAAGCTCAAGGTAATACTCGAGCAGCAGAGGGTAAGCTTCGAGAAGCGGTCAATGTTCATCCGGTCCATTATGGTGCATGGGTTCAGTGGGCCGAATTCGGACAGCGTCAGGACCTGCCCGCTATGTGGTGGAAGCGATACGGCATGGAAGTAATGAAAACTTTGGCCCAGGAACACGAAGAACCGGCGTGGGCGCTGCTTTCAAAGTATGCCTACAGCAATGTGCTGCCAAGATTGAAGGACAATCAGCGGGCACTGTTTTTCGCTCAGTACATGGAATCATTCGATGACTTTGGTGACGGCAGGTGGAACATCGAGGGGGCGTGGAACTGGATGCTTAAGCATCTGAGCAGTGCCCGTGTTAAAGAAATGTTCAAGCTTCGTCTAACGCATATCTCTATTCCAAAGGCCTCGATCGGGTCGGCGGTTCTTGCATGGATGAAACAGCAGTGCGGCGATAACGAAAAGGCCTGGCTCGATTTCCAGGAATGGCTGGTTAACGATCTCGCAAAGCAGGGAGAGGGCAAAAATGTGGATGCTGTAATTCGTCAGCTAGGGCGAACATCGCTCCCTGCTGCCGCGGAACGCGGGGACCTTGCTTCATACCAAACTATTGGTAAGCTGTGCTCAAGTCTTTATGAGCCGATGCCTACGGACGGGATAGAACCGTTCACCGGCGAACTTTTAACGGAAGGCGGAGCGATCCGGATCAGCGGCATCGGGCAACGATATGATTCGCCGGAACGACACTGGGGTGTGCTGAACATGCACGGCGGATCGCTTCATACCAATTCTACAGAAACGCCCTGGATCGAAGTACGGCTGGGTAATTTCGGACAGCTTAACGGGCTCGTTATACAGAACCGTAAAGGCGGATTCATGTGGCGGGCAAACGGAGCTCGTGTGCTCGCTTCGACTGATGGCAAGTCCTGGGAGCAGATCGGTAAGCTTGAAGGTTCGAAATTATTCTACCGTATCGATCTCACTGATGAGAAGCCGCGAGCCGGCTACATTCGTATCGAGAGGGACGGGCATTGTATGCATTTCGCACGGATTCTGGCATATGGAAAGCGATTGAACTAAATGGAACCGATGAACATGAAACGAACAATTCAAATACTCGTATTCGCAACTATATTCAACCTGGCTGGGGCAATTTCGCATGCACAGGTAATCTATGGGGATTCGTTTTCCGACGGTCTGGAGAAAGCGAAGAATTACAAGACGGTGCTCGTGGTACTTGCACATGGCAACTGGAACCGGTGGAACGAGCGTCTTTATGAAGATGTATTCGAAGACAAGTCAATGTCTCAGATGCTAAATAAAGGCCGTGCGGTTTTAACCGATGTCAGAGTGCTGCAGTCTGCCACTGACGAACAGAAGAATAAGAATAAGTCACGCAATGAGGGTTTCAAGGCCAAAGGCGTACATACTTACCCTGCCGTGATAGGTTATTCATCTGAGGGCAAGCTTCTGGGCATCCGCCAGGGTGTCGACCTGCCAAAGGATATTGAGCAGGCCCGCAAAAGCATTGCTCAGTTTGCAAAGCTGTGTCTGGAATACGAGTCGCTTAAAGACGAATCCGAGAAAGCAAAGTCAGCCGGTGACAAAGATACAGAGCTTGCAGCTCTTGCAAAAATCGGCGAAATGCCGTTGAACCGTCCTGATAATTTGCTGAAACGCATAAAGCAACTCGACCCCACAGACTCTAAAGGACACTATGCCCGGCTCACTTTCCCTCATTGGCAGAAACTTTTCTCAGACGTGACCAGCCGTACCCAAAAGGGAGAGGGCGCAGCAGTGGAGAACGAACTCAAGAAGATGCTCCGTACCGATGCTTATACCAAGGTGCAACGGGCTTTCGTTCATGTCGCACTCGGTAATTGCTACCGCCGTCAGGAAGGAAAAGACAAACAAGCAGCCAGTTCTTTCAAAGAAGCCTGGGGGATCGCTCCTGAAACATTTCCTGGGCAGATAGGCAAACGCTGTTATGAGGCGTGGTACAAGAGTACGGATATAGCTTCACAGTAATTATCTTATCTTAACGCCGGTATCCGATTTCGAACGGTCATTTACGAGCCTGGATACGGCTTAGACTGAGCCGGAGTCTTTTACTCACACCAATCCGCGTTCATTCTACAAGGTACCACATCATCTGCCCGGCACCTACGGACACCGGCAGCTCCATGTCATACTGCCGATCGATCCTGTAGCGTTTCGTCTTGCCGAACCTGCTTGTCACCTCTGCCGATCTGTCCAGACCCGTATAATACATCGGAATCGTAATCGTCTTCTCAATCATATCATCGGTGGGATTAAACACCGCGATCATGGCTTTTTTGTCCAGCCGGTGATTTACGCTCATCATGCAGTCCAGATCCCGCCCGTCCGCACGCCGGACATGGATGATGTCCGAATCCAGAAGCTCGCGATACTGCTTGTAAAAGCTCACCCATCGCTTGACCGCGTCTTTAGTCTCGTCAGTGTCGTAAAGTCTTGGCCCGCGATAACAGGCCTGCACGCCGGTGGTGAAAAGATTGGCCATGTGAGCCTCGTACGCGTCGAGATGCTCGCTCAGGGGTTCGATAGTCGCAGCCGCCCCGCCGCCGTGATACTGTGTCAGTGGCACGAACATCCAGCCCATGCTGGGCGTCTTGGTCCATGTGCCGTCGTAGATATTTTGTCTGGCGTGTATGATCTGCTGTTCACGCGGGAGCGACCAGTTGACTTCACGATAGCCCATGCCGGTCCTGTTTGAACCCGTCAGAAAGTAATAGTCGGGTACATTGAGATATATGCCGCGGCCCCGGCACCACTTATAGAAGTCCGAAATTTTCTTCCACTGTTTCCACTGCGAATCGCCCAGTCCTTCATGCCCCGGATGGTCCTTCGACGCGCATACATCGCCCGGATATGACCCGTCGTGCTCCAAAAGATCAAATCCTGTCTCCTCATAAAACTGGTACAGCTTACGAAAATAATCCTGTCCCCACTCGCTCTCCAGGCAGGGAGAATTTCCGAATGTTGCAAAGCCGCCGGGCTTACCTGTCTCAGGATTCACTACATCGTGCTCATCGCTGATACGCCTACTGGCCAGAAGCGAATATCCGCCCAGCTCGATCCCTTTGCTGTGGGCATAGTCTGCCATCTTCTTCATCTTCGCTAGATACTCCTCGCTCTCATTCTCGATATTGAAACCGCTGCCGAAGGTCAGTATGACCATCTCGAATCCGACTTCAGCGCACTGGTCAACCGCTCGCTTTACAGAATCCCAGTCAGCGAAACGCACATGCATCATGATGGGATTCTCGGTAATCCATGGCGCTACGGTTCGATACATCCGTCTGACCTGCAGGCCTTTCCGTTCGCGCTGCCGGCTATCATGAACAAGTTCAAATGTTCGCGGACTAACAAATTCCTCACCCGCTCCGATCAGCACATCAGGTCCGATCCTTGGCTCTACCTTTAACAGGCAAGGCGTTTTCAGCCCGTAGGAAACCTGCGTCTTGTACTGCGGGTCCTCCACCCAATGCACCATTTCGTTCGCACTCTTTGCGTCCATACCGTGAAACTCGTACTCGCTTTCGACGTGAATATTCGGATGCATCCACGCACCGCCGCGATCGCCGACCACGGACTCGGGTTCAACCGCCGCCAGCACCTCGCTTGTAAACGAATTGAGCCGAACGTATCGGTCAGCACCGTTGGTAACTGTTATCCACTTAGACAACAAGGGCAGACCATCGTAAAGCTCATAGTGAACAGAAACTTTCACGTCTGTCAAAGTTTTTAACTGTTCAAACTCATCTCCCAGCTTATCCGCATTGAACTGACCATAAGCAGCAAAATCATCCACGTGCAGCCGAACCCAATCACCTGCCTGTCCGTAATCGTTGCCTCCACCGCGAGCATCCATTTTGCCAATTCGAACCGCCCTGGGCTCAGCATTTGAACTGCCTGAAACAACCGATCCAACGCTGAACCACTTATCAGCGTCCTCACTGGCTTCGCAATGAACCTTACCACCATCAAGCCGCATCCGCAGGTAATAGGCCTGCCCCGGCTTGGCCCGGCCTGCAAATTGTTCGCTGCCGTTATGAGTGATGCCGAACTGCTTTTTGCCCGGCCTAATATTGAATTTAACAATGTGTTCATCCCAGACAATCGCCATGCCCGGTCCCCAGGTAGCGCTGTCATCGGTGCCGGGGTCAATAAAGCATACTACCAGCCTGGTGCCTTTTGGCAGGTCTTTCTCAGCGTAAAGGGCCGTATTTGCAGGCGTGTATATCTCGCCGACCTTCCCCTCGTTGGAGAAAGAAGAACGCTCCTGTGAAGCCGCGTGCACCGACCAGGAGTTATCGAGCAGATCAAACTCATCACTAAACAGCAGCTCACGCCCAACTGAACTGCCCAGCAGCTTACTATTTCGATTCATAAGAGAGGCTTTGTCTATCTCGAAATCCAGCCGCAGACTCACGCCCGGTGCGGGCCACTGCTTGTTCGTGCAGTATCTGGTGACCTTCCAGTCGAAAGGTTTTTTCGTTTCGCCGATCTCAAAGTTGACAAATTGAAACGCCTTCGGATCGGCCTGCATTTGCTGGATCCATTCGTCCGTGAGGTACGCATGATTGGGCTGCCCGATCAGCCCACCTACATCAAATTCTATCCCATCCAGCACTATGACAGCCTCGGGCCTTACTGCCCGCAGAATCGACTCTGTCGTCATCAAGTTGTCGAATGCCACCGTCGCACAGTTCGGAGCAAGCTTGAACCGCCGCTCGATCAGGCCGTTCCCGAGCACGATCTCATCATCACCATCCTGCCAAACGCTGGCTTTCTGTGGCACATCATTGATCATCCAGTCTGTTTCCACCTGGGCAACTTCTGTCCGACGGATAAGTGACACTTCCTCGCCATTTTCGTCGCCCAAAAGCAAACCGGAGAAAACACTGCAAACAAATAAACAAAACAAAGCATAAGACCTCAAGGCCGGCAAAAGTTGCATATTACGACCCTTTCGTGAACGAATTTGATTAGCTGATCAGTAGGCTAATTATACATGAACTGGGCCGTAGCCTTACAGTCTCCATCTGTCTTCAGCCTCACCCAATGCGCGCTGAACGCATCAGGAAATTCATGGTGGACATACCCTCCGGGCTCGAGGTTGAACGTTTCATATTCCTTCCACATGCCGTCGCCCAGAAAGTCCACTTCAACAGTGATTGTCATCGGATCCTCACTTTCGACAGCAAGATGCAGTACCTTTTTGTCGAAACCCGTCATCAGGAACGGATCACTGGTCTCGCCCGCCTCAATCTCAGTCTTACGCCAAACAGCACCCCAGCCGGTCGGCTTGCCCATCTGCCAGAGATCATCTATGTTGCCGAAATAAAGACCCGACTGAGGCTGACCGACGTTATGCTCTGTCTGATCGCTGCCCATAACGAAAAAACCCCGCCAACTGCAGAAATCAGGGATCAGCCGCAGATGCGAACATATCGGCTTGACGCCCCAGACACTGTTATCATAGACAATTGCCGGCATCTCGTAAAAAATGCCGAATACGTCCATCAAATAGCGTTCGGTCTGCGCTTCACGGATACGCATCCACTCTGTATTCCAACCGTGATCATATGTGTGATTACCTTTGGGAAGTCGGTATCTTTTCCATTTGCCATTAGACAACACCCGCATGATGACCGACCGTTCATCCCAGCCGGTTGCGAACAAGGCGCCGCCATATTTGCCGCGTCTGGTCTGCCCGCTTACTTCGACGAATGGGTTTTTCTCCAGTATCTTCCACTCACCCTCGCCATCCCACTCGGCAAGCCGGCCGGCATGGCGTTTGCCCATGTGTTCGCCCTCACCGTAGCTGTTGTTCGCTACGACGAGCTTGCCCTGAGCACTCCACATGCCCTTCCAGTGCGGCCAGATACCCTCGACATATAGCTTTTTAGTCAAGTCACCCAGTTGCTTCACTTCCAGTGTGTTAACGTTGACCTCAAAAAGCAACCCCTCCATGGTCAGGAAATAGACCATAGCCTGAGGCTTTTCGAGGTGATAGCAAGTTGCAGTCAGCCTGTGCTTTGAAAGCTGCTCGATCGTCCTTACTTTGCCTTTTTCATCGATCAGATGCGGGCCGATTATTGCCTGTTTGCTCTCCCAGTGGATGAAACGATTCGCAAACGTTCCCGTCACCGAGGCAGGATGCCGCCGCCATGACATATCCTCTTTGAGCTCGAAAAGGCCGAGATTCTCGCCGCGGATGTGGGCAACATAGCCTATCACCCAAAGACGATCCGCCCACGGGATCATCGCACCGACGCCTGCCTCGCTGTCACTGCCAGCCCCAGGCGCCATTACTGTGATGTGCGGAAACACGCCATTCATGCCATCCCCATTCTTCCACTCGTAGAGTTCAGCATCCTCGCGAGCCTCCGCCGCTGCAAAACTTACGCCTGAAAATATCAAAAGACCTACCATCATCATTGTTTTTTTCTTCATGCTTCACACTCCTGCGTCAAAGACCCCCACACTACCATGTTACCGGTACCTACTATAACCAGATCAGCGTCAATGCTCAAATCAAAAATTATAAGGGCAAATTTTCATATCATCGCGCACCGACTGCCAGTTTGCTGTATAGTATAATTAGAAGGCTGGGCACCCATCTTAAGGTAATAATAAACAAACAGATGAGCAGGAATGTGATAGTGATAGCAATAGACTATCACGACCAAAACCCAGCCTTTCATTCTGCGCAGATCGAATCTTCAAGGCAGCCCCTACACACGTATCGGGCCGCACCCTGAAAGGCGCTAATTTGAAGGGAATCCTGGCCAAATTATTCGCACATGTCCAGCTATGAAGTATAATATAATCAGAAGGCTCGGCACCCATCTGAAGGTGATTGAAAAGCCGACAGATGCGTAGAATTGTGGTTGCAATTGACACACCACAATTACTTCCGAGCCTTTTGTTTTGCGCATCCCTTCAGGCTATAGGGGTCTTTACTCTATTCATGATTTATTTATGCACCTGGTCAATTCATTGTCGCAGAGCCGTCACATGCAGCGTACAATACTATGAATGAAAGGTTCGGCTACCATCGAGAGCTGAGGCCTGAGATGCGTAGAGATGTGCTTGAAACTTCACTCACATCCTCAACCGAACCTTTTTTCTTTTGTCATTTGGCCTGACTGCTTTTCTGAGTGAAAAACCGGCCCCGATCGTTCTCAAGCAGTAGCCTCACCCACAGATCGCTATCGGCCGAGATGTCCGAAATAACCACCTTATTCAAGCCCTCGTTCGCATCATCGGCAATCACTTTTGAATTCTGCCAGCGATCAGTGAGCGTCAGACAATCTTTGTCTCCCCAATAAGCCGTTACTTGACCGCCATACCCGCGAATACCGAAACCCAGAACCAGCTTATCTGCTTCAATTTCAGCTTTCAAAATCTCAATCTCACAAGGCATGCTCTGGATCGTCATAACATCCTCCCGATCCATGTATGGCACCTCACTCAATTCAGTTGGATCCGGGTGTTCGATAAAATTTTTATTGGGTTTACCTTTATAGCGTTTCCACCCACCCGTCTGCAAATAGAACCAGCCGTTCTCATTAACCCCGCGTTTAGTGTGGGTCAAGCCGGTGCTGCGATTGATATTGCCGTTGCGCATTCTGTCAAGCGGATACCACTTACCATCCGCATTCATCACCCAACCGCGGTAACGCATGCGCCTTTGATAAGGTCCTGTCCGCTGTCTTTGGGCCGGGCCGGGAACTTCAATAAATGATCCGACCCACAGCGACTTATCCGCTGGATCCGTATTATTTTTGTTGTACTTGTTGCCCGCACCGAACAGCTTCCAGACCTTCTCATCCGACGCATGGAAATAACTGTAGTAGGTGTCATAAGTTTCACCGGGCTCGAGACGCAGCGCGATGGCCTGACGCTGAGTCTGGCGTCCTTCCAGTGGAGCCCAGCCGCGCACCTTGACGCCGGTCCCTTCGTGCCCGAAACCGCCGAATCTTGCCTTCGGACTGCCTACCGCCAGCAGATGGGAAAGCTGATCAACCGGGGGCTCCTTTTTGCCGCGGCCGTAAGACCATAGCGAAAAATTAAAACCCGATCCTACCTTGCCGTTCGCCTGCCACGTAGGCCCGTAGTAGCCGAAAGGTGTAGTTACAGGTGAATAAAAGCCGTGCTCACCAAGCATTGCATCCATTTCCATAACCCACGCACGTACAGGACCTTCTACCTTAGAAGAAGAGAATTTGGTATGAGCCGCCGAAGGTCGCCATCGCAGGCGAACCACGCCGCCTTTTTCTGCGGAACTGCCGTTTAGTTCGATCCAGTGCACTTTGGATTTGCCTGTTCCGGACTTCAGACATTCGAGCTTCAGTTTGTAAAAGCCATTCTTTTTAACACTGAACCGGCCCCACCCCGCAGGTGTCGGTTGCCCGTTCTGACCCGATTTACTTGCGAACACTTCACGCTGACCATCCAGGTGAATCACAAATACCGCATCATTGTCGCCGCTTGTGTTTACATAGGCATTCAGCTTTCCTGTATTTTCAAGCCATATGCCCCACTCAGCAATATCTCCTTTATTCCAGCCGGTAATGAACCCGAATGATTTGCCCTGGTTCAGACGGTCCTGCTTTATTATTTCAAGTCCTTCGCCACCGCACATGAGCCTGCCTTCAGCAAAGAAACCGTTATTAGGTGTAAGAAACAATTGATCCTGCCCGTCTCGGGTCCTCTGCACCTGGTAATAAGCCTGTTCCTCATCAGGCACTGAGACAAGCTCAATATCCTGGCCGATCTGGCCGTAATCAGGCTTCAATTCCCCCGCCGGCCCTGCAAAACAGGCACCGAACCCCGATAAGATTACCACTGCAGCCAGGCAGATACGCATGCTTTCCCCTTCAAAAAATAATAAATATCTTCCTTTTAGAACACCCACACAATGAAACTGCGCCTTACAAGGAGTTTTTGCGGTTAAATTGCTTTGAGCACTTAAATACACAGGTCCAATATTAAGAAAAAGGCTTCCGGACCTGAATGTTCCGGAAGCCTTATCATTACACTTAATTCAAATGGACGTCATTATTCCACCTTCTCAACAAGAACATTGTCGATTACGAGGATTCCATTTTCCCGGCTGTTCTTTCGAACCCCGATGTACCAATCCGACCCTGTACCTGTCTCAAAGACAAACGACTCGGCTGTGGGCTCCCAGGCGCCGTTGGTAAGGTCCTGTTCAACCATGCCGTCGTCATCACTTCCGCTGGCGGCGATAAAAGTATACCGATCAGTTGTGTCAGACAGATAATCAAAACTGACACGATACTCCGTATTGGACTGCAGTTTGAGCGTTGCAGGAACAGTACGGTAGATTATGCCTTCGTGACGTTCATGTCGCGTCTTCAGTGAAAATTCACCCTCGATCGTATCGTTTGTATACGGCAGGTTCGTCTCGGACAGATGCGTGTTCATCGGCCCTTTCCAGCCGTACATGAACGGGCCCCAGCCCTCGTCGACATTCTCAAAATCTTCGTAAAGAACAACATTCTCCGCATCTTCAGGAGGCGTGCTTCTGCCGGACTTCACTACCCGGACATCGTCGAAGAATACGGCCGAATCGCTCTTACCTTCAGCCGCCGAAATGACGATCTCGGCTGAATCGACGCCCTCGGGCACATCGAACAGCACCTTCATGCGGTGCCAGTTACTCATGTACTTGCTCGACTGGTCGGTAAAGTTAGTCAGATCGGTACTGTCGATCGTCCTGGTCACTGTCGCGATCTTAGGCTTACCGCCGTCTTTCGTCGCTGTCGCAGGTTCACCGATCACATCCAGCTCAGCCACTGACGCCCACGGGCCGCCGCGATGTTCTGACAGAGCGATTAGCTTGAAGTACTTAGCCTTCACGGGCTCATCAAACATAACCTTCGCCTCATTGCCGTCATACTCAAACGTGTCCTTCTCGATCACAGTGTTCCAGTCTTCGCCATTTGTGCTGGCCTGCACACTGTAGTCCGTGATCACTCCGTTATGCATGTCCGTCCGTGCGGTCTGAACGAAGCCGTCGAGCATAAGCGTCTTGCCGAAATCGATCGTAATATGATGCGGGTGCTTTGGTGTAGTCTTGCCGTAAGCGGTATGCCATATACTGCCAACGCTGCCGTCGATCGCTGCCTTGCCGCTGCCTGAGGAAGTGGAAACCGTCCACATTTCCTTATTGATCGCGGGCAGTTCCAATGTCGGCTCGTAATCCTTGACCATTATTGTCGCAGGCTGTTCGCCCTTGACCGAAAACCATACCGAAGCGGCATATGTCTCGCCGGCCTCTAAGCCGTGAATATCCTGACTGATCTTGCCGCCCTTCGAACTCATAATAAGCTCAGTCTGCCCGAACTTGTTATTCTGGAACTTCACATCCGCGGAATCCTCGGCCTTTTCCCAGTAGTCAAAAGAATGGCTGTCGAATCCGGGATCAGCAACAAGACCACCTTCGCCCCATTCCATCTGAGGCAGCGGGCCTGCGATATCTCTGTAAAGCACATAAGGCGTCCCGGCCTTTATGCCGGTCAGTTTCACATTATTGCTAATGACAGGCACTTCCTTCTCGAATACCCGACCCAGGTCGGTCAGCCTATACAGGTACGCGCTGTCCACATCGCTCCAGCTCTGCGGAACGGTCCAATCGCTCTCACCACCCTTGTCGTTCCAGTGGTAGATCTTCTCTTCGGTCATCGGGTCCCAAGGAATGAAAACGAGATTATCCACGGGCCGCGATTTCGGCTTTTCATATCTGCACGAGCCGATAAACTGCCCATCAGCACCGTAAATCTTTGAGACTTCGCCTTCGACCTCGGTTTTCGCACCGCTGTCAAACAGAGCCGAATCATCGGTTTGCTTGATCAGCTCGAAATGCTGCAGATACTTCGTCGGCAGATTGACAGTAAAGGCGGACTTGATCGTCTGAAGCATATCCCGTTCCGCGTGCCAACCCATGAACCCGTCGCAGTTAGTGCCGCGCAAAAGCGGATCGTGCCGGAATGTGTCCTTTTCTGAATAATATATGAATCGAGCGATCTCGCTCCTGTCGCCCTTGCCCCAGATTGCCTGGGTCCAGTCATTCGCAACGTGGTCCCAGATGACCGCACGTTCCATCACGCCGGGAAACTCGGTAAACTGCAAAATGCCCAGGTCGTTCGTCTTAGTATGCATCCGCCAGCCTGGCCAGCCGCGTCCGTAGAATACGTCGAGATAGACAAAATCGAGCCAGGGCAGATCGGCACGCATTTCTTCCAGTCGCGGATAAAGCGTACCAAATGCAGAATCATAAATATAATCCGTATGATATGACTCATCCAGCCAGCTCCAGCCTATACTGCCTTCGTTTGCAATGTCCCAATTGAAGTTTTTCGCTTCTCTATGGTATTCAGTGGCATTGATATGCACACCCGAAAGCACGTCGAAGTCGTGGCCGCGACGCATGACGAAATTGAGATCATCTCTGCCGCCCTGCCTGCGTCCGACATTTCCGCCATAGTCCGGATGCGAGCTGTCATGCCCTTCCGACTGATAGCCCTTGAACTGAATATGCTGGCCCATGCCGTCCGTGTACAGCCAGACCTTCTTGGCGTTGTCAAGCACCCTCAGGAACGGATTAGTCGCCTGGCTGCCGAAATTCATCGCGATATGCCCGATCACATGGTCCTTGAGCGTACCGGCCCCATAAGCCTTTGGCGTGTTTCGGCGATACGCTATCGCACCATCCTGCCAGGTCACCTCGCCGTCGTCGTTGTTGTCGGTCGCAACGATCAGCTTCACCTTCGGCGGCACGGTCGTCATGAATGAGACCTGCCTCCACTGCCATTCGCCCGGAGCGACAGAGATCGTTTTGTTCTCACCTTCACCCGCAAAGTTGACGATCATGCGAAGGTCCTCTTCCATCACGTTGGTGTAAATACCCGCGCATACATCGCCGTCACTCACGAACGCATAGGAAGTCCCCTTGCCCCCGTCCGGAGCCGATGACCTGAGCTGATCCGCGCTCAGTTGGGAAACCTTGCCGAACACGTCGCGGTCCTCGGGCTTTTCTGATGCATACGATGCCTTGGGGAAATTCGCCAGAGCGGCAGTGCTGTCCCCTTCGCCGCGAGCAAGCACCAGCCCCGGCATCTCGATCCGCTTGACCATGAAATCGCTCGTCTCGATAATATCCGTTATCGTAAACGAAATCGCCTCAGGCGACGTCTCAACCTCCATGATCAGCTTTACGCCGATGTCGGCAAAATCCATCACATACTCAGCCGAATCGTCGCCGGTCACACCAAACTCAACCGCCGGCTTGAATGTCTCTTTGTTAAGCAAAACTGTATTAGCTGTGCTTCCGCCCAGATCGACAGTTTCACCCTTGAAAGAATAGGACTCTATGCCTGGAAATCCAGTATCCAGATTCACCTCGAGGTCATTGGACGAAATAGTTCCCGCCGATGCAGAAAATGAAAAAACCGCCAATAACACTACAGACCAAAACCGTGCCATCATATTAACTCTCCACAATATCACTTACACTCTTTATTGCAACGTCCCCTGGACGCACATCTTTATGCTGAATACCACAGATAAACCTAACCGCTACACCGCTGAAACAAACACGCAGTGACCAAAACGCTTTGTCTCAGTTAAAGGCCAGTCACACATGCTTTTTAGCCATTGTAATTGCTAATTTTGTCTCTTTCAAGCCTGATTTCAACTAAGTTGGTCGTTTACTTCTCGTCATTCCACCTGACATTGATCACCTTGCTCACCGGGCTTTCCAGGTAGCTGGACGCTAAGCAGTGGTGATTTTTGATGAAATAAAGAGTTCCCGGTAATTTTGGTTGCCTTGAAACTCTTGCCGTGATATAAAACCCCTCATATTGATCTCTTCCACCAAAATGCAGCACTGAGATAAGCAGCAACAGCGAAAGAACAATTGCAAGTCGAAAAATGCAAAGGCTTACATATACTGCACTTAGAGAAATCTCTAAGGCGAAGATCATGGAGAGGTGTCCGAGTGGCTTAAGGAGCAGCCTTGGAAAGGCTGTGTAGGGCATGTCCCTACCGCGGGTTCGAATCCCGCCCTCTCCGTTCATAACATCAAAACATACCCTTCCAATACAACTATCTGTAAATTATCGACTTATTGCCAAAGGGATTTGAACACGCGGCAACGCGAAGCGTTGCTACGCGGGTTTGACACCAGCCGGGGCCGCGCAAGCGAATCCCGCCCTCTCCGTTCAACCTATCAAAACCTGCCCTCTGTACCAAAACAAACACCATCATATGCATGCGCTAATATATCCTATAATAATTTATCCCTTTCGCTAAGAAAGGCTTATACACACTTGGCCTATTTCTCGTCTTCTGTTTCTTCTCTCTGTTTCAGCCAGTCGTGTACCCAAGGGCCACGGCGTTGACAGGTGGGTGTTAGTTGCTGGGCTTCGCAGCAATATGCGTTGGCTGACCATGACACCTTAATTTTAGCAAGATTTAAAGCGTTTAAGACTGCCCGAACGCAGTCTCGACCTGAACGCCTATGCGGAAAGATTCGTCAGGTCAGTAAAATCAGAATGCCTTGATCATCTGATTCTGTCGTCCGTCGAACAGCTCGAGTACGTGCTCGATGAGTACAGCAACTATTATCACCACGAACGCATTCACCAATCGCTGGGCAGGGTCATCGAAGCAAAGCACCAGCTTGACGAAACGGCCGAAATCCAGTGCATCGAACGCCTTGGCGGACTGCTGAAATCCTACCACCGCCTGGCTGCGTAGCAGGAAATTCCGTTGATAAAACCTAACCTGCCCTATGAGATTCACGAAACACATGCGCCTACGTAGCCGCATTCACAACATCCAGCAGCTCATAAACGACCAAGTCCCCCTGCCAAAACTGTCAAATACAGACGTAATTTCCATTCTTAATTTGCGTAAGAGCAAGGCCTTAAGCTCAGATGAATACTTGCACCGCACGCGTGCCTTCTCCATAGCCGCTCACCACAAAGGCTCTTTAACAATGCAGCGCTATGGCGATTTGTCACCTGCCCCTACCGGCCGATGACGGAGGGCCAAAATCCTCCATCACCTGTGGAGCATGACACGTTCAGTTTCTACATTCGACACCTCCCGCGTCTTCGTGACGCACATACTTGCACCGCACGGCATTACCATTTTAATTGGCGAAAAGATTCTTTCTTTATGCATCTGACTTGATTGTCAACGAATAAGACACAGCACTCACCATTGTGATTTTCAAAACTTGCGATTCCCTCTTGCCCAGACCTATTCCACCCACCTTCACACTCAAATAGAAGGACTGTCTCTGCTCCCGATGACGGCTTGGCATCTGGATTTACCGCATAATCAGATAGTCCTTCGGTGGCAGCTGGACATTTGAAGTAATCTTTGAAACTCTGGGTGTAGCGGGCTGGATGCTTTTTAGCGAACTCAAGTAGCTCATCGCACCATTTATCCGGCAATGGGTAATGACCATTTGTTCTTAGATAATCATGTATTGCATTGCCTAAGTTTCTGAGTTTGACTCGACAAAGCCCTTGATTATAATAAGGCCGGTAATGTGATAAGTAATAAATCGGATAAATAGAAAATAGCAATGCGAGAACTATCTGTACGGCTTTATTTTTGGTTCATCACGGAATACCGGGGAATGCTGCTCTTATTCTCAGGAAGAAATATTCATCGTCTCGATAGCCGTATGCCTGTCGCTTGATGGTTTTGATCTTGTTATTGATCCCCTCCAGCAGTGACGTATGCAGCGGCCATCTGCTGTGTGCGATGATTCCGGCGGCGTATTTGCTCAGCCTTTTGGCAAACTTCATCAGCGGCTCAATCCCGCTTTGCATGGCTCGATCGAGCCACTGACCCCAGCACGATTCGGCGGTCTTGCGATCGCTCAGATTCCACAGCAGCTTGAGATCGTCCTTCATCACATAGGTCGTCATCAGCGATTCGTTGGCTGCCAGCAGCTCATCCAGGCGAACCAGATCCTCAGGCTTTTCGATGTTCTCACGATTTCGAAGCAGCAGCCATCGCGAGCCCTTGATCACCCTGCGGGCGGGCTTGTCGTCTCGCAGCCGATTGGCCTGATCGACCCTGACCCGATCGATCACTTCACGCCCATACTTCGCTACGACATGGAACAGGTCGTAGACGATTTCAGCCTGCGGACAATGCAGTTTAACTTCCTGTTCGAAGCTGGCGTTCATATCCATCGCTACTGCTTTGATGTCTTTGCAGCGGTCGCCGAGCATTTCGAAGAATGGCCTGATAGAGGCTCTCGAACGCCCTCGGCCCACCCAGAGCACTTTCTTGCAGGTCGGATCGATGATAACCGTTGCATATCTGTGGCCCTTTTGAATGGCGAATTCATCCATCGCCAGCAGCTCCACATTTGACAGGTCGACAGGGCCGAGCTTCTTCTTGAGATGCCGCTTGTGGATGTCCTTGACGGTCGACCAGGACAGCGAAAAATACTCGGCCACATGCTTTATGCTCATCACATCACACAGCCTGGCGACCGATTCGACCAGCCGGGTAGTGTGGCGGCTGTAACGGTCCAGCCAGGAGATTCGTTCAAGCTTCGGCCCGCATCTGGGGCACAGCAGACGCCTTCGGTGAACGAGCAGGTGGGTAGTCTTGTCGAAGACCGGCAGATCGCGGATCCAACGCTGGACGGTCTCGTGAACGCTGCTGCATTCCTGGCCGCAGCCGTCACAGGTTCCGAATCCATTTTCCGGGATCAATTCGACCCAGAATTCACGGCCTTTCTTAGCAGGCCCAACAGTTCCAACACGATATCCTTCCCATTGGCCGAGTTTTTTGATAAGATGTTGTCCAGTCAACGGCAGTCTCCTTTGAGCTAATAGTCGGGTAACTAAAAGCTACAAAGTACTGCCGTTGATGTCTATTTCCCCGATATTCCGTGATGAACCTTTTTTTATGGACCAGTGAGTTGCGGGCGTTATTTGAAAGCAAAACGCTTGCTGTGATGCGGTTTTATGTTAACATTGCCGCTCAATTGGTTATTTATTCGGGATACTGGCTTGAATGTTGAAATGAACCTGTTTCTGGCTTTGCTGAGTTTGGCAGGCGGTATTGCTGTGCTGATCAAGGGGGCTGATGTGCTGGTTGAGGGCGCTGTCGGCATCGCGGATAAGTTCGGCGTCAGTCCGCTGGTCGTAGGCCTGACGATAGTTGCGATGGGTACATCTGCGCCGGAGGTCGCTACCAGCATTGCGGCCGCTTTGGAGGGCAAGGGCGACGCGGCGCTGGGTAATGTATATGGCTCGAACATAGCCAATCTTGCCCTGGTGGGCGGTGTGTGTTCTATCATAAGGCCTATTTCGGTTCGCCTTATTATGCTTCGGCGTGAGCTGCCGGTGATGATCCTGGTCGCCCTGCTGCTTTGGCCGTTTCTTGGGTTGAACTCGTATCTTGGACGTATCGAGAGCATCGCCCTGCTGATTCTTTTCGCAAGCCTTATAACATTAACTATCCGAGCGGAACGCAAGGCAGGTAAGAATCGGCCGGACACGGTGGCCGCGATGGCGTCGGAAGTCGAGGAGATCAAATCGCATGGCGTGAAGAGTTTGCGTTTTTATGTGATCATGGTCGTGATCGGATTGGTCGCTCTGGCTGTTGGTGCACGTCTTTCTTTATTGGGAGCCGTTTTTCTGGGAGAAAAAGCGGGCCTGAGCGATTTTGTGATCGGCTGTACGATACTTGCAATAGGTACGTCTTTGCCCGAGCTTATTACGAGTCTGGTTGCGGCTTTCAAGGGGCACGATGATCTGTCCATAGGCAACCTGGTGGGGTCCAATATATTCAATACACTGCTGGTGGTCGGATGCGCGGGTGTGATCAGCCCGTTCGAGGTCAGCGAACGGCTGGCTGGGACAGATTACTGGATCATGATCGCGGTTAGTATTGTTTTCCTGTTGTTTGCGGGTGTTGGGCGCAAGATCAGCCGTAAGGACGGCATTGTGCTGGCTTCGATCTACGTCGGCTATATGGTTTACCTGCTGGTCTTTACGCGGGATGTTTAGCGGCTGCTTTTGCGGTCTCGACGGTTAAAACATCAGCGCTTCGGCGAAAAGCATCTGGAACTCCATTTCCATTGCCAACTCCACGTACTCGATCTTTTCACATGTCTGGCTGGCAGTTTTTCTGGCTGAGCATGATATCAGCGCCATCTGTGCTCCGGAGCTTGCTGCGTTGCCGACGAAGTGAACCTTGTGCAGATCCACAGGGGGCAGCAGGCCAATACCAAGGGCGCTTTCCTTGCGTATGTAGTTGCCAAAGGCCCCGGCGACAAGTACCTGCTCTACATCCGCGATGCCAATGCCGGCTTTTTTGAGCAGCATCTCGATGCCCGCTCGTATGGCTGCTTTGGCAAGTTGGGTTTCCCGGATGTCCTTCTGATTTAGATACACTTCTCCCTGCCCGTCATCCCAGGCAAGTATGAAGCATTTCTGGCCGTCTCGTTCGGTTATCCGCTCAGCAATTTTTTTGGGGAGCTGGTCGATCTCATCCTGCGACTTCATCGCCCCGGTCGAATCGATGATCCCCAGTTCAGTCATGACCGCCAAAGCGTCAATGAGACCGCTGCCGCATATGGACCTCGGGACCGTTCCGCTGATGACATCCACATCGATATCGTCTTCGTTAATGACGACAGCTTCGATGGCTCCCTCAACCGCGCGGCTTCCTTTGCTGATCTTCGCGCCTTCCAGGGCCGGTCCGGCCGCACAGCTAGCGGCAAACATCTTGTCGGAGCTGCCCAGGATCAGCTCGCCATTTGTTCCTATGTCGATCACTAGGGTCATTTCGCTGGTTTTGTCCATCCCCACCGCAAGCGCCACCGCGGTCGTATCAGCACCGACAAAGCCCGAGATGCACTGGATTGCGTACAGGTGTGCGGCTGAATTTGCCTTTATGCCCAGTTCCGCTGCGCGTATTTCCTGCGGTTCGGTCGAATGTGCCCTGTAGGGCGCCTGGCCCAACTGTTCGACTGGGAGACCGAGCAGAAGATGGTGCATCGGGGTGTTTCCAGCGACGGTTATCTCGTAAATCTGCTCAGGTTCAATGTCGGCATTGTCACACAGCCTGGCGATGAGGGAATTGAAGCAGTCAACCACTTTCTTCTGGAGCTGGTTCCGGCCGTCCGGCTTTGAAGCATACTCGATACGTGAAACGACATCTGCACCGTAAGTTTCCTGTGGGTTCGCGTCCGCCGCGACACCAGCAGTCTCTCCGGTAAGCATATCAAAAAGTGTGGCTACTATGCTTGTGGTCCCAAGGTCAACAGCCACGCCAAAAAGCTTATTCGAGGTATCGCCCTGTTCGAAAGTGTACCAGTCGTGTGCTTTTTCGTCCCCTTCCGTGCATTTACGCCCCACAAGAGTTATCCCGTTCTTGGTGCGGGCAACGTAACTGTTTATCTGATCGAGCAACTCGGTCGTAAGAGTATTTCGCCCGCCTATTTTTTGGTCCAGATAAGACTTGAGATCATATTGAGCGCGACCGTTTTCCGCAAAGATCTTCAGGACCGGACTTTCGATTTCAATCGCATTCCTGATGCCGTCGGTGAGAATACCCTTTTCATAAAAGCGGGATGCTTTGGGGACCTCGACTGTCATATCCGAATTTACAGCATGTTGGCAGGCAAGGGCCTTGTCTCTTTCTGGGCCTATCATAACTTCACATTTGCCGCATGTGCCCGCCCCGCCGCACGGCGTATCGAGGATAATGCCGGCGTGACTGGCTGCTTCGAGCAGGGTTGCACCGGCGTGAATTCTAACGCTTTTACCTGAGGGAACGAACTTTATCGTGTAGTGCTTCATAATATTCCGGTATGAGCCTCTTTTTGTGTGCCGACACCATTTGAGCCATCTATCTCTGGATACACATGGGCCGATATTGAATTAAAGTTTAACATTTGCGTCACGGCTTTGTATAATAGAAGGTGTAGCGTAAAATGCAAGATTTTGTTATTTCACGGTGATGTATGATCCAGTGTAAAGACTGCGAACTATGCGAAATCGGCGAGGACGGCCGGCGCACGTTCAAATGCAATCCGTTCTCAAACGTTAAAGAGCCCGAGTGTCTCCAGAAATGGCAGATACTGAAGCTGGATATGCTGCTGGCAGGTTACAGATCAATGCTCGGTTTCCAGCAGAAAATGGCTCCAATGCAGGACAGGATCATGAAATATGTCCAGCGAGAGCTCGACGACATTGACGAATCAGAAAGCTGGAAATTCGATGATGAAGACGAAAGTGACTACGATCTGTTCTAATTTGCGGCGTTTATCCCACATTTTTTGTGCCACCTCCCCTCTATCTGCAATATCCCCCCTTTTGCAAGCGTCTATTGACTTGGAATGAGTAAAATGGACCACAGCAAGGTTGACGCCATTATCCAGGGCTGTAAACGCGGAAACAAAGATGATTTTTCGCGTCTGGTCGATATTTACGCCGGTCCGTGCTATGGTTATTTTTACAGGCTCACAGGCG
Source organism: Anaerohalosphaera lusitana (assembly GCF_002007645.1). Classification (GTDB taxonomy): domain Bacteria; phylum Planctomycetota; class Phycisphaerae; order Sedimentisphaerales; family Anaerohalosphaeraceae; genus Anaerohalosphaera; species Anaerohalosphaera lusitana. The sequence continues at coordinate 2,613,201 of NZ_CP019791.1, read as the reverse complement.
ACAAAAGTTTGAGCGACGATCTGCTCAGTGAGCTGTTTGTAAAGTTGATAGATCGAATACAGAGCTATAATGGGGGCTCTTTTAAAAGTTGGCTGTTTACTATCGCAAGCAATCTCTGGCGGGACCATCTGAGATCGCAGTATCGGAGAAAACGCCTTGCCGAGGAGAAATCGCTCTATGTCAGCGAATTCGGGCATGGCGATACAGAAAAAGTCGAACTGCATGATGAGTTGCAGGTCGCACTGAAGCAGCTTGACCCGGATACCGCAGAGATCATTGTGCTGAGATACTATTCGGAAATGTCTTTTAAAGAGCTCAGCAAAGCACGTAAGGAGCCGATAGGAACAACTCTGGCGAAGGTGCACCGGGGCCTGAAAAAGCTCAAACAAATCATGGGTGAGCCAAATGAAAACGAACAACGAAAATCTGAAAACCTTGCTTAATCGCTTTTACGATGATGCGTCAGCGTCGCAGATCGAGCGGGAGATAGCTGATGGCGATGAGCTTATGAGCAGGTTTACGTCTCCACATCCATCCGGACAGGCAGTCAATAATGTAAAGGATCTGCTTGGTGCTGAACTCTCCGGTCGACGGAAAAGACGATATGCGTTTAGAGTTGCCGGCTCAGTTGCTGCGGTCTTGCTCATAGCAATCAGCATCTTGTTTACTACAGATACACTTAATACCCGTGTGGAACCGGAACAGAGTTCGTCGGTATATGCATTCGACAGTAAATCGCTTGACGAAAGTGAGCTGTATGCGGAGTTCGAGGAGATCGAGGAAAGCTTTGTGCAGGTCCGTACCGGCGGCTGGGATGCATCTGAAAGCGATGACCTGGACGAGCTCGAAAGTGAATTCGACGAAATAGCAGGAAATTTCTGGAAAGGATAAGAGGATGTCAAATAGTCACAAATTATCTCTGATTATATTTGCTGTGGTTACGCTTACGTTACCCGCGTGGGGTGAAGACGGTCCGCGTGTGGACAGACCTGAACGTGACTGGCGGGCCGGTGAACGAGGTCCGGGCGACATGGAAAGCCGCATCGATCAATGGCTGGAACGCCTTGGTGAGTCTCAGCCTGAGCGGGCTCGCGAACTTCGCAGACTCAGAGAGTCAAATCCTGACCAGTTCATGGCTGAGATGAGAGATGAGTTCGGCAGGCAGAGAGAAGGTTTGGGCCGAGGTCAGGGACCGGAAAGAGATATGCGCGGAAGAGGACGTGGGCCTGGAGACGAGGAGCGGGGCCGAGGCTTCCGTGAACGCGCAAGGTGGCATTTCGAGCGCGACCAGGAAAGATATTTCGAATGGCTCGATGAGAATTATCCGGCAGAAGCGGAAAGGCTTAGAAACCTGCGGGAAAAGTCTCCGGATGATTATTTCGAAGAGTATCGCAAGAGCAGAAAAGAGTATGGCGGCATCATGGATATGGAGCGGAGGAATCCTGAGCTTGCTGAGGTGCTGATGGAAGATATCAAACTGCAGCAGGAACGTGACGCCCTTCTTAAAAATCTGAAAACGGCTGGGGAAGAAGAAAAGGAGCAGATCAACGCGGAGCTGCGCGATATAGTTGAACGCAGGTTTGATCTTATACTGCAGAAGAAAGAATTACGATATAAGGAGCTGCTCGAACGGCTTGAGAGGCTCAAGAATGCCGTGGAGAAACAGAAAGCACAGCTTGAAGAGCTGAATGAGCAGAAACAGAAGAACATTGAAAAACGGATGAAGGAATTGCTAGGACAGACCGAGTCACTTGACTGGGACTAGAAGCGGTTTCTAAACTCAGATTTGCCTTTCGGCGGCCCTTTTTCCGTTCGGCTGCGTTGTGCAAAACCGTCAATAGAATAGCTATTGCCGGTTTTACACGCCTTGCCGACACGAAAAAATTGCTCGCCGGCAAGCCAAAAGCAGTTTTGAAACAGCTTCTAAAAATTCTCATACTTAACGGATTTTAAAGGCGGACGGCTCCCGAGGGACTGTCCGCCTTTTTTATCGCATATTCTGCTTTTGCTCTCTGTCGGTAGCCTGCTTCAAAATCTTCTTTTCCTTACGGCTAAGGCTCTTGATGCCATGTTTGTGGACCTTTGCGAGTATGTGGTCCACGTCTTTTTGAAATCGGCGTTCCTGCTGAATCTTTTCGGTCCATTTGCCGTGCTGCTTCTTAATTCTGGCCTTGTTCTGTAACGGTTTCCAGTATACCCAGACTGCCCCGGTAGCAAGGCCGGCAAGGTGTGCGACCTGTCCGCCGGCATTGTCGCCGCTCTGGAAGCTGGCGATTGACGCAAAAAGGATGATAAGGCCCAGGACCCACATCGGGACCGGGAATATGCCGTAGATGTAGACTCGGACCCGGGGATAAAGTATTGCTACTGCGGCAATTATGCCGTAGACAGAGCCGCTGGCGCCTAGAAGGAATCCCGGCTGTATTACATTAGCGAAAACCATGAGGGGATATACAATGCCGCCCACAGCGCCGCAGGTCAGGTAGAAACGCAGGAAATGCTTAGATCCCCAGGTGCGTTCGAGCATGGTTCCAAAGAAGTAAAGACCGAGCATGTTGAACAGCACGTGCAAAAAGCCGCCGTGCAGGAACTGATAACTTATGTATCGCCAAACAAGCAGTGACTCCCACCAGGGAGATGCCCAGACTGCGAATAGCCGTACGAACAAGTTTGCGATCGGCGGAATCATGAACATTGCAAGGAAAACGCCCAGATTGATCATCAGGAGCCATTTTACAATGGGGGTTAATGAAGGCATGGCAAGTCGCATACCACCCCCGCCTCCGCCGCCGGAGTACATGTTTTTTGTGTAGTCTCTGTCGTAGATACCCATAATTAGCCCAAAAACTATATCTTAATGCCAGGTTGTTGTATATAATATCGCCCAATCAGCCGAGCTGTTCAATCTAAAATTCTACCATGGAACGATTCGAATATCTACAAAATCAACTCAAAGACCTGCGATTGCGTTCGCGTTTTCGTCAGTTGAGGCCGTTGGTCAACAGCGCTGCGGCGGTCGCACAGATCGCAGAGACCGGGCAGCGAGTGGTCAATTTCTCGAGTAATAATTATCTATCTATAGCAGATCACGACAAGATAAAAAAGGAAGTTCAGCAGGCAGTATCGGATTTTGGGTACGGCAGCGGGGGATCGCGGCTGATCTGCGGTACGAGCCCGACACATGTTGGGATCGAGAGAGAATTCGCGGATTTTCTTGGTTTCGAAGCTGCACTGCTTTTTTCATCGGGCTGGGCGGCTAATCAGGCGGTGCTGAAGACTATCCCGCAAAAGGGTGATCTGGTTCTTTTGGACAAACTCGACCATGCTTCGATTATAGACGGCTGTCTGGCGGGCGAGGCGGATTTTCGAACTTACCGCAAGAACAGACTCGACCGTCTGGAAAAGCTTCTGACCGAGTCGAACCATCAGAGGAAGTTTATCGTGACCGAATCGGTCTTCTCAATGGACGGTGAGCTCGCGCCTCTGGAGGAACTGATCAGGCTCAGAGACAGGTATAATGCGTATTTGATCGTGGATGAGGCTCATTCCATAGGATGTCTGGGCCGGTGCGGTGCGGGACTTGCCGAGCAGACCGGCGTTTTGGACAAGATCGATATTCTGATTTCGCCGCTGGGTAAGGCGTTTGCGGCGAGTGGTGCGATAGTCGCGGGCTCACGGCCGGTAGTTGATTATCTCGTAAATGGTGCAAGGTCGTTCATATACAGCACAGCCTGCTCACCGGTCAACTGTGCAGCGATATTGGCCGCTCTTGAGGTCGTCAGGACAGAGCCGCAACGCAGGCAAAGTCTATGCGAGCTTGCTTCGTATGCTCGCAGCGAGCTGCAAAAAACTGGATTTGAGATCGGCCGGAGCGAAACGTACATTATTCCCGTCATCCTCGGTCGGGACGAAACGGCACTTAAAGCGGCAGCGAAGCTGTTGGAGGACGGTTATTTTGTTGTAGCTATCCGCCCGCCTACTGTGCCGCCCGGTTCTGCAAGGCTCAGGATATCGCTTCAGGCCGACCATACGAAGGCCCAGATTGACGGTCTGATCGAATCACTCGTCGCTTTCAGGACCGATAACCATCTCTGAAAAGTCCAACTATTTACTCGCGTATGCCGAGCAGCCAGCCTTTGCCAGCGGGAACCGTAATTGCCTCATCAGGGCGGAAGACCTTCTGGGGCTGGAATCCCTCGATGGTTTTCGCATAAAGTTTGGACCTGTCTTTGTCCAGTCCCAGTTCATCCCAGTCGATCTGAAGCTGGACTTTGACATCTTCGTCCGCCCAGCTAGCCAGTGCGATCATCGTTTCGCCTTCCTTGACAAACGCACTTACTGCAACATCCGGCCTGGAAGTCCGTACCGGGCAGTTGTCGGACCAGTAGCCGAGCATCCGTGAATCCTGAATGCCAAACTCATCCCAGACTTTCCAAAGGCGTTTAGGATATTCGTTCCTTGGTGCCCGTGCGGTCATGCCGTAGATCATGCCCCGCCATGGATTGCCGCCATCCTGCAGCATCTCACCGGTCAATCCAAACGGTATTCCAGAGACTTCCACCAGCCAGTAGTCGGGGCCGAGGTCGTATTCAAAATACTCGCCGAACCACAGGCGGTCGATATATGGGAAATGTTCGAGGTACAGGTTTGCGCTGTTTGCGAAACCGTCGCGGGGATTGAACTGATTCGCTGAATGCAGGTCGATCATAGGATCGGGGCGATTTCGCTCGAGTATTTTTCTTAGCCGTTTCATCACGGTACGGTCAAACGCCAGATCGTCGATATAAATGCCGTCGATGCCCACGTTTTTTGTCAGCCAGTTGAGCCCTTCAAGATAGTAATTGTGCCAACGTGATGTGCCGCTGTTGACCACTGACGCGTCCCGGTATCTGTCTACATACCAGCCTGCGATGTAATCCTCACGCAAATGCTCCTGCAGCCAACTGTAGCCGCCGCCAGGACCGGATGAGAATATCTCGTCGCCTAAACTTCGAAGCGCAAACAGTTCGGCGGCGCGATTGGCCAGTTCTCTGACGGTGTAATAAATCTTGACACGCATGTCTCGCTTATGGGCCTGATCGATATAGTCCTTCATCTGCTCGGGACGAATGAACGGATAATTGATGTATGGGTTTATGGGCGTGGCGTGGTGAATGTTGACGGTGTTTGCGCCTACTTCGGCGATCTGGTCGATGGGTTTGTATGAATGGTAGAATCGCGTGTTCCATACCGATCTCATGTCGATCGGTTTGAAAGGCGTGATCAGCAAATTGAAGTTATAGTAAAGTTTTTCGCCCGGCTGGATCGTCCGAGGCCCGCTGTAAGCTGTCACGGTTATTCCGCCGTCGTCATCGCGTCTCAGTTCGCAACCGCCCTTGCCGTCGTTGTCCCAGCTTTTGGGCATGAGCAGAGGATTCAATTGATAGAAATTGGTGTTCAACGGCCTGCGATAGTTTTCATCCCTGAGCGAAAACTGAAGCCCCGCATTGACGCCGCCGATCCAGGCTCCGTCCTGATTCTTTTCGACCGCCCACTTCCAACTGTACTCATCCGGTGCAAAGCCGCCCTTTCGACCCAGGCCCATCATATACTTGCTCGCTGTGGGCGACATGGGGATTTGCAGTCTTATGTCTTTTAGACTTACCGTCTCGCTGCTGGATATCTCGAGGCTGTATCCGACGAAGCCGTCGAATTCGGCGACAGCATTGCAAATGACCTCCAGAGGGCCTGCAGAGCTCGCAGCCGTCCATTTAACGGTTCCAGGGCCAACTTTATCTATCGTGATATCAGAGCTTTCGAGCTGCATAATATTGGCGTCCTGGTTTTCCAGGACCAGTTTGAGCGGCTTATCGAGCACTTTGGTCGCTTCAGTCGATATGCCAGTGACCTCTGGTGTGAAGTGACTGTCTATCGAAGCGAGTAAGCCGTCATCCGCGATCGTCATCTTGCGGCCCAGGATACTGACTGTTCTGCCGTCAACTGAAACTGGCTTGTAAGGTTCGAATATTTCGTCGTCCAACGCTATTCTGCTGTTAAGCCATCTCAGTCTGGACTGCAGCCATGGTTCGTCGTCGCCGGCATTCGGCGCGGTCTCGGAAGAAACCTCCAGCTCAAGTTCCATGCTTTGTGATTCTCCGCCAGCCTTTACCGTAATGTCACTGTTATATGTTCCAGCCTCGATGTCCTTGGGTATCTGAACACCGATCCACAGGGGCTGAATGTCCCCTTTTTCAACTGAAATATTCTTAGCAAATCTGCTGCCGTCCCAACTGATGCCGCCTGTGTTGAAACTGCTGAATGCAGTTGCGGGGACAGCTTTTTCGTTTGTCGGATCCATCAATCCGCTGAACTCAACCTGCACCCTATCGACAGATTTACGTGCCGCAAAAAGTCCTATCTGAAAAACGTAAAACTCCCCCTTGCGGGCGTTGCCCTGGAAGATGTTGGAAGGGCCTGGTTCGATCCACTTCAACGGCAGATCGTGCTTCATTCTGATGGGATTGAGCCTGCTTTCAGGAAACAGGAGGAAGTCTTTTTGGAGGTTCTGCGAAATCAGTTCTTCGGTCTCAGCGGTAGTGGCGATCATCTCCATGGGAACGAAATCGCTGAATTCGTTGATGGATTCGATCCGAATCACTTCGGCTTTTGGGCTCTGTTCAAACAGTTTATTTAACTGGTCCTGGTCAAGTGCTGCATCCTTGAGCCAGTCCCCATGACTGCCATAATCGGGCTCGTTGTACTCTACCTTAGGATAGTATGTTCCGGTCAGTTCGTAGGGCATGTAGTAGAAAAAATACCTGCCTTCGCCGGAGCGAGGCTGAAACAGGAATTTGCCGGCTTCCCGGTTGACGCTGACCGCGAGTACATTGTCGATCGCCTTGCCGGTCCGTTCATCGATGACGATGATGCCCTTGTTTTCCGGCTCGGTGTCCGGACGACGCCATTCGATCCTTACTGCCGCGATCTCGGCAGCTTTATCAACAGTGACAACAGCCCGATGATTGCCCAATGCCTCGGGGTCCCACTTTTCTTCTAGTGTGTCATACAGCTTGTTTGCCGCCGAAAGATTTGCTGAACACAAAACAATACTCCAAATTACTGCTAGAATGAATGCTGACAGGCCCTTCGCCATGATAGCTCCTTTGCCAAGAAAAGTCCGTTAACGGCAATCAAGCTGTGCAGGAAGGATCATCTGCAGGTATTTGTTCAAGGTGTCGCCGAAAAAATCCGGCTTGCTCCGCCATTTCCTGCCGCCACGCCGATCGCAGTATATCAGGAAAAACTCAATCTGACAAACCCTTTCATTCATCCAGAAACTCTTTGGGTTCAGACGGTTCAGGAAGCGGCAACCGCGGGCATGAAAAAAGCCCTGTAAACCATTAGTTTACAAGGCTTTAGTAAGTCGGGGTGACAGGATTCGAACCTACGACCTCCTGGTCCCAAACCAGGCGCTCTAGCCAAGCTGAGCTACACCCCGGACAATAAGATTTCGGATTCTACTAGGATTTGTTTGGCATTGCAAGCAAATGCATGCAAAAAAGTTGGGCTTTCAAACAATTGTGCCCTAAAACCTTTTTCAGTTGGTGCATTCACTGCTTAACGTTTCTGTGCAGCGTCGGGTCGACCACTTCCGCCATTTTCTGAGGATCAACGCGTCCATCCAGAAAATCCGCGATAAGGCGGCATTGCTCAAGCGGCTGTTCTATCATTTTCCGGTGTTCGATATGCAGCACGGAGAAGTTTTTTTTGGTCGAAATCCAGGAATCAAAGGCGGCGAGCTCTTTCTCGAAGGCCTTTATCATGGCCTCGTCGGGGATACCGCCCCCCTTCTTACCCAGCCGTTCGAGCATCTTCTTCTGGGATGCGATGACCTCCTCCAGGGGCCGGTCCATGAAGATGACGTGGTAATTACGGTCCTCCGGCAGGTCATACAGAAGTCGATATATCATCTTGACGGCCTTGCCAGGTGCCTGCTGAAGCCAGGAAGGGTCCTCTTTTGTCTTTTTGACGGCCTCGAATTCATAATAGCCCCTGGGATTGTCCACATCTGCGCTGCGAATGTGATCCGTGAGAATGGGAATTCCGCCGGCTTCCAGCGCCTGCATCATCATGGAGGTCCCAGAACGGGGCAAGCCGGAGACTATTGTTATAAATTCATCGTTTTCAGGCATTTAGATCGAACCATTCAGAAAAATTTTACAAACAATTAACCCAGAGTTTACGCTGAGCTTATATCGGTGTCAAATGCAAACGACTTTAGAGCATAGACTTCCGTATTTTTGTTAGATTTTAATCAGTTTTCGTGTATATTCGCGGGCATGCAGACAGAATTGATGACTCTTAGCAAACAAAACAGGGCCGAAGCCATACGCAGAGCGGCCAAAACCGTTGAAAATGGTGGGCTGGTTGCTTTTCCCACCGAAACAGTTTATGGGATTGCCTGCCGTGCAAAGGAGGACTCCATTGCACGACTCGATGACGTTAAGGGCCGAGCCCCGAAAAAACGTTATACGCTCCACATCGGTGAGGCTTCGCAGCTCGACCGTTACGTTCCGCATGTACCATATCGGGCTCGAAAACTGGTCGAAAAGCTGTGGCCTGGCCCTTTGACGATAGTATTTGACATCGCAACTGACAAGTATCAGGACCTGAAAAACCGGATCGGCGAAGAGAGTTTTTCGCTGCTCTACCGTGACGGGACACTCGGTGTAAGATGCCCGGACAATGCCGTTGCAGTGGAATTGCTCAAGACCGTCGTCTGGCCCACGGTAGCGCCCAGTGCGAATTACGCTGGTCAGCCCCCTGCTGTTACACCAGATGAGGTGCTTGCGTCCCTGAAGGGCAAGGTCGACCTTGTATTGACCGATCCGGGCGCACCTTGCAGAGAAGGCAAAGGCAGCACCGTGGTAAAAGTAAGCAAAGGTCGCCTTAGCGTCCTGAGAGAGGGAACATATACCGAGAAACAGCTCAATGAGCTTTCGGCGGTAAAGATCACTTTTGTATGCACCGGAAACACATGCAGAAGTCCGATGGCGGAGGCGTTTTGTCGGAAGTATTTGTCGGAAAAACTCGCCTGCGGTATTGACGAAGTGAGCGAAATTGGTTATAAAATTGCGTCAGCGGGGGTTGGGGCATGGCCCGACAGACCTGCAAGTGAGCAAGTATGCCGGATTTGTCAAATTCGCGGCATTGATGCAACCCCCCATCGCAGCCATCTGCTCACCCGCGACGACGCTCTAACGAGCGATTTTATATTTGTGATGACCGAGAGTCATCGTCGACATATTCTGGAAATGTTTCCTGAAGTTGAGAGTAAATGTCTGCTGCTTAGTGCAGAAGGTGACATTCCCGACCCCATCGGCGGTGGCGACGAAGTATATCGAGTGTGTGCCGAACGTATTTATGAGGCGCTTAAGGAAAGAATAGACGAGGTTTTGCTATGAAAATTGCCGTTGCAAGTGATCACAGAGGAATCAAGGCAGTCGAACAGATAAAGGCTACTGTTGCAGAGCTTGACCATGAGTACATAGACCTTGGCTGCTGTAATGACCACCCCGTGGACTATCCGGATGTGGCTTATCTGGCGGCAGAAGCTGTATCCAGCGGTAAAGTGGATCGTGCGGTCCTGGTGTGCGGCACTGGCATTGGAATGAGTATCGCGGCCAACAAGGTCAAGGGCGTCAGAGCAGCGCTGTGCTTTGACGAACTGAATGCAAAGATCTCCCGTCAGCACAATGATGCAAACGTTCTTTGCATGTCCGGCGACCTGCTCGGCAATACGATGCTTCGCAAAATGGTAGAAACCTGGCTGACCACCGAATTTCTGGGTGGACGTCATAAGAGGCGCGTCAGCAAGATAGCCGCAATTGAAGAAGGTAAAGATCCTCGAACGGTGACTGATTAACGTTCGAAACAGGCATAAAGAAAAGGCCGCCCAGTGTCACTGGAGCGGCCTTTTTTAATATCTTAAATTATCTCGGTTATGCTTTCATTCGCTGCTTCTGAGCCTTAGTGGCCTGTTCAAGCTGTTTTTTTACGGACAAGTTATCCGGCAGCTCTTTTTCCTGAGATTTGCTTTGGGCAACAGTCTGGAAAGCGTTTCCAAGCTTTCTGAGTTTTTCGTACCTGGCATCGAGGAGATTGTCGATCTTCTGCCGTTTGCAGTCACGTAAAGCCTTGAGAATGTACTGCTCGACATTGTATATAGTGTCATGCACATTTCTGTGGGCACCGCCCAGCGGTTCCTTGATGACTTCGTCCACCAGGTTAAGCTTCTTGAGGTCGGTGCTGGTCAGCTTCAATGCGTCGGCGGCTTCGTTCGCCTTCGAGCCGTCACGCCAAAGGATCGCTGCACAACCTTCCGGTGAAATGACAGAATAGTATGCATATTCGAGAATTGCGATCTGATCCCCTACTCCGATACCCAGAGCTCCGCCTGAGCCGCCTTCGCCTATGACGATGCATATGATAGGCACTTTCAAGCGGGACATTTCCATGAGATTGAGGGCGATAGCCTGCGCCTGCCCGCGTTCTTCGGCTCCGATGCCCGGATATGCTCCCGGCGTATCAATGAATGTGACTATCGGCAGGCCGTATTTCTCAGCGAATTTCATCTTCAAGAGTGCTTTTCTATAGCCCTCAGGGTTCGGACAGCCGAAATTGCACTCGATCTTTTCTTTGGTCTCGCGACCCTTATTCTGGCCGACGATCATCACTTTTTCATGACCGATCTGGCCCAAAGCTGTCACGATCGCGCGGTCGTCACCGAAAAGGCGGTCGCCGTGCAGCTCGCGAACGTCCTTAACCATATGGTCGAGGTAGTCGGTAAACAAAGGCCTTTGAGGATGACGTGCGACCTGTACAGTCTGCCACGGGTTCAGACTTGAATATACCCTTTTGAGCTCCTTGGTCTGGGCCTTCTGAAGCTGCCTGATCTCGGCAGAAAAGTCCAGCCCCTTCGTTTGGGCCTGCTCCTTGAGCTCGACCACCTGCCTATCGAGCTGAGCAACTGTCTCTTCGAACGGCAAATACTGGTTAACTGTGTTGTTATCGTTTTGACCAGCCATATTATTATTTTACCCTATGTTGTTAGCAATACATACTAAAAAAGATTCGCCTTTGTGAGCGAATCAGGTTATTGTTTTTGCCGGTTCCGTCGGCAACATGCATTTCGGGCGATTATGATACCAATTTGGTGGGATAAATGAAAGAAAAAAATTGACATAGAGGGCATTTCGGGATAACTTCTTAGGCGTTCGTCCTTTCTTCCGTATTTCTCTAAGGCTATGTTTATGAAGAATTTACAGCAAATCACTGTCATTGGAATGGGCCTGCTTGGCGGATCGGTGACTTTGAGCATTTTGCGGTCGCTCAACGGTGTCAAGGCCGTGGGCTACAGCCACAGGGAAAGCACGAGAAATCGAGCCAGAGAGCTGTGCATCGCCAGCGAGATCGCCGACGACATGAACGAAGCTGTCAAGGGTGCGGATATCGTCATTCTCGCTACACCGATTTACACATTCGAGCGGATATTCAAAGAGATAGCTTCGAGCATAAAGCCCGGGGCAATAATCACAGATGTCGGGTCCACGAAGGTACTGCCTCACAGATGGGGCGAGAAGATATTCTCAAAGGATGTCGCCTACGTCGGATCGCACCCCATAGCGGGCTCGGAGAAAAGCGGCGTGGACTATGCTCGTGATGATCTGCTTGTCGGTGCCAAGTGTATTGTAACCCGCAAGAAGAAAACTAACGAAGAAGCAGTAAAGACTTTGGTGCAGTTCTGGGCCGCTCTCGGTTCGCGGGTCAGTGTGATGAGCCCTGCCGAGCACGATCGGATTTTCGGCAGCGTAAGCCACCTGCCGCATGTGGTCGCGGTGGCGCTGGTAAATGCAAGCAACTTCGAGCAGCTCAAGTATGCAGGCAAAGGATTCATCGATACATCAAGGATCGCGTCGGGGCCGTCAAACGTCTGGAGCGACATACTTCTGAGCAATACGAGCAACACGGCACGCGGCATTGACCGGATGATAAAGCAGTTGAGTACGATCAAGGAAGCAATTGAAAAAGATGATCAGCGGAAGCTAGCGAATCTGCTGGAAAAGGCGCGGACTAAACGCGCGGAATTGATAGATTACAAGATCAGTAAGAAGGAACTATTGTGAGACAATGGCGTTTTGAGATTTCGAGCAGGCACGGCTTTCCGGATGTTCACGGCCAGATGGTGCTCGAAGATATACAGGAACTCGGCATCAGTTCTGTCAAGGCAGTACATTTTACGCATGTATTTTTGATCGAGGCTGAGTTCGATGGCGAGTTCGCACAGCGCGTAGGCGAAGAGCTGCTTACGGATACTGTCTACCAGCAGTTTGAGATCGGTCGAGCCCCCCTGCCGGCAGGACTTGAGAACGCGACAGTGATCGAAGTGCACCTCAAAAGCGGCGTTACGGATCCCGTTGCAAGATCGGTCGTTACCGCCCTTCAGGATATGGGTGTTACGCCGGGCTCGGTGAGAACCGCCCGCAAATTCGTCATGGAAGGTAACATCTCGACAGCCGACCGTGACAACATCGTCAAGCGTGTTCTTGCCAACGACTGCATCGAGGATGTTATCTTCGGCAGTGATGCAGAGCCGCCCAGCCCGCATACCGAGCCTTATGCTCTGAAAATCACCGAAGTGCCTATTCGTGACCTGGACGATGAGCAGCTCGAGAAGCTCAGCAAGGACATGGACATGTTCCTGAATTTGACCGAGATGCACACCATTCAGAATTACTACAAGCAGATCGGCCGTGAGCCGCGGGACGTTGAGCTCGAGACGATCGCACAGACCTGGAGCGAACACTGCGTACACAAGACGCTGACAAGCAGCGTAGAGCTCGATCACGACGGGCAGAAAGTGGAATACAAGAATCTGCTCAAGGACACAGTTTTCAAGGCCACCAAGGACCTCAACAGGGACTGGTGCATTTCTGTATTTGCAGACAATGCCGGCGTTGTGGAATTCGACGATGATTCGGCGATATGCTTCAAGGTTGAAACGCACAACCACCCTTCCGCGTTGGATCCGTACGGCGGAGCTGCGACGGGTATAGGCGGTGTGATAAGGGACCCGATGGGGACAGGCCTGGGCGCGAAGCCGATAGCCAACACGGACATATTCTGTTTCGGCGAGCCCGATATGGAACTGGAAGATGTACCCAAGGGCGTGCTGCATCCGCGACGCATCATGAAAGGCGTCGTGTCGGGAGTTCGCGATTACGGCAACCGCATGGGTATTCCGACTGTGAACGGTGCGATATACTTCGACGACCGTTATATTGCCAATCCGCTGGTATTCTGCGGCAATCTTGGGATCATGCCGAAAGACAAGTGCTTCGGCCAAGCGAGCAAAGGTGACTATGTCATCGTGGTCGGCGGCAGGACCGGAAGAGACGGTATTCACGGCGCGACCTTCAGCAGCGGTCAGATGACGCATGAGCACGAGGACATATTCTCGCATGCTGTGCAGATCGGTGATGCGATTGTCGAGAAGAAGGTGCTCGATGTACTGCTGCAGGCCCGCGAACAGAACCTTTACGATGCTATCACCGACTGCGGTGCAGGCGGACTGAGCAGTGCGGTAGGCGAAATGGGCGAAGAGATCGGCGTCTCGGTTGACCTGGAAAAAGTGCCGCTGAAGTACGCGGGTCTGAACTATACGGAAATATGGATAAGTGAGGCCCAGGAGCGTATGGTGATTTCCGTCAAGCCGGAGAACGTCGAGAAAGTGACCGCACTCTTTGCGTCAGAAGACGTCGAAGCGACCGTGATCGGCCAGTTCACCGGCGACAATCAGTTGACGCTCAAATATGACGACAAGGAGGTTGGTCAGCTAGGCATGGAATTCCTGCATAGCGGAATTTGCAAGCCGTTGAAGAAGGCTGTTTGGAAGACTAAGGATCTAAGCGAGCCTAAACTTAGCGAAAAGGACAACTACAACGATGATCTGCTTGCGATACTGTCTTCTTATAACGTAGCGAGCAAGGAATGGGTCATCCGCCAGTACGATCATGAGGTGCAGGGTGCGAGCGTGGTCAAGCCTTTGGTGGGCATTGCCAATGACGGGCCCGGGGATGCTGCTGTGATCAAGCCCAAATTCGATTCTAACAAGGGAACCGCGCTTGCTTGCGGCATGAATCCGCTATACGGCGACATCGATCCCTACTGGATGGCACTGTCGGGTATCGATGAGGCGATACGTAACATAATTTCGGTTGGCGGTCGGCCAGACCGGATCGCGATACTGGACAACTTCTGCTGGGGCGATTGCAACAAGCCCGAGACAATGGGTGCACTCGTTCGAGCATGCCAGGCGTGCTATGACGGCGCGATGGGCTTCGAAGTACCGTTCATCTCGGGTAAGGACTCGCTCAACAATGAATTCGTATGCGATGACGGGACGGAGATCGCGATCCCGCCGACATTGCTGATCAGTGCGATGACGCTGGTGGATGACATAGACAAGTGCGTCACGATGGATGTGAAGAAGCCGGGCAATCTGCTTTTTGCTGTCGGGCTGACGAAAAATGAGCTTGGCGGATCGCATTTCTATAAAGTCAACGGCAAGCTCGGTGCGAACGTACCGACCGTCGATATTTCGGCATCCGCACAGACCGCAAAGCGTATCTATGAAGCGATCCAGGCGGGTCTTGTCAGAAGCTGTCACGACTGCTCTGAAGGCGGGCTGGCGACAGCTTTGGCTGAGATGGCATTCGCGGGCGGATTCGGCATTGATGCCGACCTTCGCGGGCTGGCAAAGACTGACGACTGCGTCGAGACGCATGCTCAGCTTTTCAGTGAGTCGAATTCGCGGTATGTTGTCGAAGTCGAGCCGGCGAATTATGATGCTTTCGCCAAGCTAATGGTGAATACGCCGTTCGGTCAGATCGGCGAAGTGGTTGCGGACAAACGATTGGCGATCTCTGACGCGAAGCAGAAAAAGGTTATCGACGCCGACATTGACACACTGAAGGAAGCATGGCAGAAACCGCTCAATTGGTAAGTTTTTAACGGATCAGAATACAAATGAAACAGGTTAAAGCATTAGTACTGCGTGCGGCAGGCATAAATTGCGACTATGAATCGGTTCACGCTCTCGAGTTGGCGGGAGCAGCCGCGGACAGAATACATATAAACCGTGTGATCGAGAACACCGATCTGCTCAAGGAATACCAGATACTGCTGTTCCCGGGCGGCTTCAGCTATGGTGACGATGTCGCTGCTGGCAAGATACTTGCGAATCAGATCGTTCATCATTTATCCGAGCCGCTGACGCAGTTTCTTGCTGACGGTAAGCTGATGCTGGGCATCTGCAACGGATTCCAGGTACTTGCGAAGACCGGCATACTGCCGGGATTTGCGGACGATCGCGCCGGTAATAAGAGCGTCACGAACCTCACTGAGCCGGCGGTCAGCGTGATTGACAACGACAGCGGCAAATTCGAGGACCGCTGGGCGTACCTCCAGAGTGAGAGCGAGCACTGCGTGTTCATCAAGAAAGGCCAGCGGATATATCTGCCGGTCGCACATGGCGAGGGTAAGGTCGTCACGCGCGACGAATCGGTTCTGTCGAAGCTTGAAAATGAGGACCATATCGCATTCAGATACGTCGATGCGGACGGCAAGGTGGGCGGCTTCCCGGTCAATCCGAACGGCTCGTTCAACTCCATCGCGGGTCTGACCGATTCAACGGGGCGAGTGCTGGGCCTGATGCCGCATCCGGAGCGATTTGTGAGAAGGACGCAGCACCCTCACTGGACCAGACTCGAAGGCGACAGCGAAGCGGATGGAATGATCATCTTCAACAACGCCGTTGAGTATGTGAAAAAGACTCTTTGATCGATTGAACGCCTTTGCACAAAGCGGAGGCGTTCTTTATTTAACGGCTTCTATCTTGATCAGACCGAGCTTTTCTATCTGCTCGATGAGATCTGCACGGCGGATGGGTTTTACGATATACCCTTCACAGCCCTTGCGGAACGCACCGAATATGTCTTCGGACTGCTGCTTCGCTGTGGTCATGATAACCTTTATGCAGTTGAGCCCTTCTATTCCTCGTTTGCTTTCGGCCTGGCGTATCTTTTCCAGCGCTTCCATCCCATCCATCTCCGGCATCATTATGTCCATACAAATTAGATCATAGGGGGTTCCGCTTTCGAGCGAAGAGACTACTTCTTCCAGAGCTTCCACTCCATTTTCCGCAACGGAACACTCAAAAAAGTCGCTCAAGTAAATTTGCATTAGTTTTTGCGCACTGCGGTCGTCTTCTACTATTAAACACTTCATTTTACGCACCTCTATTTTTTGAATTTTTGCTATCTCATTAGTAAATCGGTTCAAAAAACGTGCAGCTTAACGTTAAACTGACCCATATGTCCTTATTTGCGGTGTCACTTAGCACTTTTAGGATGTTAAGGTTGACTAATGACCTTCGCACCACTAGAATCAAGGGCTTTAGTGCGGTCTAGGCGGAAGATCTGCACTCTCATCGCTTCGGTTTGCATTGTCATGTCACAAGCGGTGTATGTTTAACTGACAACTGAGATGTTAATTCATTTAATGGTGAAACTATGATCAAGATCAATGAAAATTACCTCAAACTGCAGGCTGGTTACCTGTTTCCGGAAATTGGTAGACGTGTTTCCGAATTTGCGGAGAACAATCCTGATGCTGACATCATCAAGCTCGGTATCGGTGATGTGACCGAACCGCTGTGCCCTGCCGTTATCAAGGCCATGCACGACGCTGTCGATGAGATGGCGACGTCCGAAGGCTTTCACGGCTACGGTCCTGAACAGGGTTATGAATTTCTGACCGAAGCTATTCTGGCAAACGATTTCGCGCCGCGCGGAGTAAAGCTGGACAAGAGCGAGATTTTTATCAGCGACGGTTCGAAATGTGATACCGGCAATATCCAGGAGATCTTCGGACTGGACAACATCGTTGCAGTGACTGACCCTGTCTACCCCGTCTACGTCGACACAAACGTCATGGCCGGCAGGACGAGCAACGCGACTGAAGGCGGCCGATACGGCGGCATCGTCTATATGCCCTGCACAGCAGAGAACAACTTCGTCCCGGAACTGCCCTCGGAATCGGTAGATATGATCTACCTTTGCTATCCCAACAATCCGACCGGTGCAACCGCAACGAAGGATCAGCTCAAGAAGTGGGTTGATTATGCTCGCGAGAACAAGGCCCTTATCCTGTTCGATGCAGCCTATGAAGCGTTTATCTCCGATCCGAACATTCCGCACTCTATCTATGAGATCGACGGAGCGGAAGAAGTCGCGATCGAGTTCCGCAGCTTCTCGAAGACTGCCGGCTTCACGGGCACACGCTGTGCATTCACAGTTGTACCTAAAGCACTTAAAGCCTACACTAAGGCCGGCGAAGCGATCGACGTAAACGCAATCTGGAACCGCCGTCACAGCACCAAGTTCAACGGCTGCTCCTACATCACCCAAAAGGGTGCAGCAGCAGTCTATACGCCGGAAGGCAAGGAACAGATCCGCAATACGATCAACCTGTACATGGACAATGCTTCTCGTATCCGCAAGGCGCTGACCGAACTCGGTTACAATGTCTACGGCGGACAGAACGCTCCATACGTCTGGCTGCAGGCACCTGAGGGAATGAAGTCGTGGGAATTCTTCGATGCAGTTCTGAATAAGGCTCACGTAGTCGGCACTCCTGGCGCAGGCTTCGGTGCGGCGGGCGAAGGCTACTTCCGCCTCAGTGCATTCAACAAGCCGGAGATCGTAGACGAAGCGATGAAGCGTTTCGCGAAGATATAACTGAAAGTCGATGCCTTGCGCAAGGGGATCTGAATTGGCAGCATATGTTGGACTGGGCGGCAACCTCGGCGATACGGCCGTGAAGATTCGGCAAGCTCTGCAGAAGCTGGACAGCGCCGATACTCACGTTGTCCGGATCAGTAGCATCTATGAGACTGCCCCCCTTGCGAACAAGGATCAACCATCGTATCTCAATGCTGTAGCGGAGGTCAGGACAACCCTGACCCCGCAGCAGCTTTTCGGCAGGCTCGTTTCGATCGAAAATTCGCTTGGCAGAGCACGAAACGGCAGGTGGGAGTCACGAACCATCGATCTCGATCTGCTGATGCATGGCGATCAGATTTTCGAATCGCCGGGCCTGATAGTTCCGCATCCGCAAATGCACCTGCGCACGTTCGTCCTCAAAGGCATGTGTGAGATAGCAGCTGAGCTGCGGCATCCCACGACGGGCAGGACGATGCAGGAGCTTGCTGACAGACTTAACGGGCATGATTTCTGGCTCGATCCGGATCGGCCTCAGTTGATCTCTGTTGCAGGTGTTATCGGTGTTGGCAAGACGACTCTTGCAACGAAGCTGGCAGATAAACTTGGCTGCGGGGTACTAAGGGAGGCGTACGATACAAATCCTTATCTGCCGGCCGCATGTAAGGGGGACAGAGAAGCAGCACTGAAGTCCCAACTGTATTTCCTTGAAAGCCGTTATGAGCAGCTCAACGCGGACACACTGCCTTCCGGCAAGGTCGTGCTCAGTGATTATGTTTTTGCCAAGGATTCGTTATTTGCTGAGCGGACGCTGGATGCGGATCAGTTGAACGAATACAACACCAGGCATGCTCAGGTTGAGCGAGCTATCTCGGAACCAGTCCTTACGATATATCTCAAGGATACACCTGCGAGAATCCTGGAGCGGGTACAACAACGCAGCCGTCCTTACGAAAGTTCGATCAACGAAAATTCAATTGCAGAGCTAGGGGGTGATTATGACGAAATGTTCGCGGACTGGGCGCACAGTCCGCTTATAACTCTGGATGCAGCTCAGTTCAACTGCATGCAAAACGACCATGTAAGTGAACTCGCTTCCGAAATACGGTGCTATATATGCGAACGCTGACAACGATAGAAGAAATGCGGGCCTTCGTCAGAGATGCTCGAAGTCAGGGCAAATCGATCGGTTTTGTGCCGACTATGGGCGCACTGCATGCCGGGCATCTTTCACTGATACGCCGGGCTAAAGAAAAAAGTGATGTCGTTGTGGTGAGCATATTCGTCAATCCGACCCAGTTCGGCCCTTCTGAAGATCTGGAGGCATACCCGCGGGATATGGCAGCAGATCAGCAGAAGTGCCGTGATGAACAGGTAGATGCGATCTTTGCGCCGGCTGTAAATGAGATGTACCCGCAGGAAAATCTCACATGGGTCAATGTGGAGAGCCTGACCGACAAGCTGTGCGGGCGAAGCCGACCCGGCCATTTTCGCGGCGTAACGACCGTGTGTACAAAGCTGTTCAACATCGTCCAGCCCGATTACGCCTTTTTCGGCCAGAAGGACGGTCAGCAAGCCATTGTGATCAAGCGGATGGTCGCGGATTTGAATATGCCGCTGCAGATTGTTGTGTGCGATACGGTCAGGGAACCGGACGGGCTTGCGATGAGCAGCAGGAACAAATATCTTACGCCCGAGCAGCGACAGGACGCACCGCTGATATACAAGTCGTTGGCAGCCGCACGTGATGCGGTTGATCAGGGCGAACGTTCAACGGAAAAAGTCAAGCAGACGATTCAGAGTGTCTTAGCTGAATCCCAAGAGATCGAGCCCGAATATATCAATATTGTCGACCTTGATACACTTAGCGAACTACCGCAGATACAGGGCAAGGCATTGATCGCTATTGCGGCTAAGCTGGGAACGGCAAGGCTAATTGACAATATAATAGTTGACGCGAACACCCAGAAATAATAGATGTAATCATTATGGCAGAGCCAATTTTTTCTATTCACAAGTAAGGAACATTCAATAATGTTGTCAAAGGCATTAAAAGGCAAGATCCACCGAGCGACAGTTACCGGCACCAAGATCGATTACCCGGGCAGCGTGGGCATAGATGCCGATCTGCTTGAAGCAGCGAACATAAAGCCATATGAAGAGGTTCTTCTGGCAAACGTAACAAACGGCGAGCGACTCGGCACGTACTGTATACCAGCCCCGGCAGGCAGCGGTGAATTTACCGTACTAGGTGCGGCGGCCAGGCACTTTTCCGTCGGTGATATTGTAATCGTGATGAACTTTGCCTACTACACCGATGAGGAAATGGATTCGCTCAAGCCAAGCGTCGTCGTGCCGGACGAGAATAATAAGATCGCTAAGATTCTGTAAAGAGCTTCTATGCAGCCTGAGCTTTTCGAAATACCTTTCATCCATGTAACGCTTAAAAGCTACGGCCTGATGATGGTCATAGGCTTTCTGGTTGCGATGTTCGTCATGCGCCGTATGGCAGCGCATCAGGGTGAGGATCCGGCGAACATCTTGAATGTCGCCCTGTATTCACTGCTTGCGGGCGTGATCGGGGCAAGGCTCTTTTACGTCGTGCATCACGCTGAGAATATCGACAGCTTTGGCGAAATATTTGCGGTCTGGCAGGGAGGGCTCGAGTTTCTGGGGGGTGTTCTATTCGCCGCTGCGGTGGTAGGATCGTATCTGTGGTTCAAAAAGCTCAATGCCCGTAAATACGGTGATATGATCGCGGTGGGACTGATGATCGGCCTTGCGTTCGGACGGATAGGATGCTTTCTGAACGGCTGCTGCTTCGGCGCAATTACGGAAAACCCGCTTGGAGTGCAATTCCCTTACGGCTCCCCGCCGTACCAGAGCCAGGCATACCCTGATTCCGACCGTCAGAGAGATGAAGCTGTTCTTGACCTGCCGCCAGAGTATTATGGCGGCTTTGACGAACACGGCCACTGGGTTCCCGCTCAATCTGATGCTCAAAAGCACCATTACTATCTGAAACCCAAAGAAAAGCTGACAGAACAACAGCAGGAAGCCGTAAAAAACGTATATTCGTGCCGGCCCGTTCACCCCACTCAGCTCTATGCCAGTGCAAATGGACTTCTTCTTGCGGGTGTTTTGTTTTTATTTTGGCGGCGTTTCAGAGATGCAAAACCCGGCTGGACATTTTCGCTGATGCTCATCCTTTACGGCACGACCCGATTCGTGCTGGAGTCCATAAGAGCGGACAACCCCTTCGAATATGGATGGTGGGCACTTTACAAAGGCGGAACGGTGTCACAAAACATCGGCATTTACATGGTCATAACGGGCCTTGTTCTGTTTTATGTCTTCAACAGGATGAGCAGATCGTCACGTAAGCCCACCTAACAGGGATCAGAGCTGCCCGCACTTCCTTTTTGCTTGACGATTACTCCGGCATTGGGTCTAATACACCAATTTCAAATACAAAGATCACTCTGCGGAGGAAATAGCGACAATGAAGGTAAGCAAGAGAGCACAGTCGGTGCCGCCCTCAGCCACCATAGCCGTGACATCGCGAGCGAAGGAGATGGCAGCAGAGGGAATCGACGTCGTCAGCTTTGCGGCTGGTGAGCCTGATTTTGACACGCCGAATTTCATAAAAACCGCCGCTATCGAAGCTATAAATGCCGGGAAAACAGGCTATACAGCAGCGAACGGGATTCTGAAACTGCGTAACGCCATAGCCGAGAAACTCGCCTCAGACAACGAACTCGATTACACCCCCGACCAGATCATCGTCAATATCGGGGCAAAACACAGCGTTTATACTGCCCTTCAGGCGGTAATTGATCCCGGCGACGATGTTCTGCTGCCGGCCCCTTACTGGGTAACGTATCCTGAAGCTGTAAAGCTGGCTGGCGGCAAAGTCAAAGTAATTCACACAGAAAAAGAAAACAGCTACAAGCTCACGCCTGAACTTCTTGAGTCTTCGATAACCGACCGCACAGCACTGCTTATACTGAATTCACCGAACAATCCGGGCGGTTTCTCATATACACCTCAAGAGTTTGCCGACCTTGCCGAGGTTCTCGAGGACACCGACGTTATGGTGCTTTCCGATGAGATTTATGAAAAACTCGTATACGGCGGAACAAAGTTCGTCAGTTTTGCAGCGGTCAGCGATGACGCATACGAGCGTACCTTGACGATAAACGGATTCAGCAAGGCGTTCGCGATGACCGGCTGGAGGCTCGGTTACACGGCCGGCCCGCTCAGTGCTATTCGAGCGATGGGAAGACTTCAATCGCATATGACCTCAAATGCGGTAACGTTCGTACAGGAAGCGGCACTGGCTGCACTGGCGGATAAAACCGGTACGGTCGAAAGCATGAGGGTCGAATTTGAAAAACGCGGCAATTACATGGCCAAGCGGCTGAACGAACTGCCCGGCATCCAGTGCCATCAACCGACCGGGGCGTTTTACTGCTTCCCGGATGTATCGAGCCTTTACGGCAGAACGATGGGACAGGCACCGGTCAAGGACAGCATGAGCTTTGCGCAGGTTCTTCTGGAACAGGCCAATGTCGCTGTTGTGCCGGGCGAGCCTTTCGGCTGTCCCGATAATGTACGTTTGAGTTTCGCCTGCTCCACCGAGCAGATTGAAAAAGGATTGGATCGCATCGAAAAATGGCTGAGCAGTTAAAAATCAACAATGGATCTTTGTCTATCTGGGTCAGAGTTGTTTTCTGGGCGGGAGTGATTTTGTTCGCTCTGCAGGCTTCGACTCATATGGTTGCTGCAGGCGATACGTGGGTCGCCCTTGCATGCGGCAGGCATTTTGACAACCATGGCGTTGATACGGTCGAGCCGTTCAGCGCCAACAGCCACGAAGCGGGACCGACCGAGCAGCAGCTCGCGGAGTTTCCGGAGTGGAGCCATGATATCATCAAAAAGATACACCCCACCGGCTGGATCAACCAGAACTGGCTCACACATTTGCTGTTCTATAAAACAGCCAAGATATTCGGCGATGCGGGCGAGTTGAACTATGACACACTGGTCTATTGGAAGTTCGGAATCAACATCCTCGCTGCCATCTGCGTGTATTATTTTGCACGCCTGCTGGGTGTTACCATACCCGGTGCGGCGATCGCAGCAGCATTTGCAATGTATACAGCGAGGACATTTCTGGATATACGCCCTGCTGCGCATGCAAACCTGCTCGTGGCTGCATATCTGGTTATTTTAGGGCTAACGACATATCGAAGCGCGCTTTTCGCGTGGCTTTTGGTTCCACTGACAGCGCTCTGGGCCAACCTGCACGGCGGCTATATTTACGTTTACATCATGCTCGTGCCCTTTTTCACTATTCATCTTCTGGGCAACTTCATCCTCAAAGACAGGCTTGTGGCGATCGAGCTTAAGAAGCTGTGGCACATAGTCGGTGCGGGACTGGCGTCTTTCGTTGCGATGGTGATCTTCAATCCCTTCCACCTGACCAATCTGACGCACACCTTCATCATCAGCGTGAGCGAACATGCCGAGTCCTGGAGAACTGTCAACGAATGGCACCCAGCATTCGAATGGGAAAACCCTGTCGGGCAGGAAACCGCCTTTCTCGTACTGTTCATTATCATGTGGATCGCCCTTGCAGCATGGATCTTAGTCAGATTCCTACGACCAAAAGTCAAAGCCAGAAAACGAGCCAAAGTGACGTATGCTGAGGGAGAATATAGCTGGCCAAAGATCGACCTTGCGATGATCGCTGTCGCCGCCGCAACAGTTTACATGGCTGTGCAGATGAGGCGATTCATACCGATCGCAGCCTTTGCCGCCTGCCCTGTCGTTGCAATGTTCATCGAGCAGACTATTGCCATGGTGCTGGCTAGAAAGCGCTACAACGAAGGTCGAGGCCTGAATCTGCCCGTCATACCGCGTAAAATGGGTACCGGAATCGTCATTGCCGGTGCGGTTATCCTGATAGCTTTTACATCCATCTGGGGTAAACAATTCAAACGCGTATACCTCGATCCCTGGCCCACCGACAGCGAACGAACCAGTATGTTCATGCGGATGACCGCTTCGGGGCTCAAACCGATAGATGTGTGCGACTTCATAAACATGAACGATATAAGCGGCAATATGTTCAACTTCTGGACCGAAGGCGGCGCGATAGCATTCGGGCAGGACCCGGACCCGGAAACAGGCAGAACTCCGCTGCAGTTGTTTATGGACGGCCGCGCACAGGCAGCCTACGATCATTCCAAGTTCATCCTCTGGCGGCAGTTGTACGGAGGCGGTACGCGACTGGCGTACAAGCTGCGACGGTCCGGTCGAATGGCGGATGCGGATCAGTTACGCAAGATCGGAGATGCGCTCGATGAAGAGATGAAGAAACGCGATATCTGGGTATTGCTGCTGCCCGAACGCGAGTTCAGGCCCGAAAGCAATCCATATAGAGTGAACTACCTGCCCAAGGCCCTGCCGAGACATCCCAACTGGCAGCTTGCGTACGCCGACCCGCATCAGATCATGTATGTCGACATATCCACGGATCAGGGCAGGAAACTGGTGGCGGGAGCTATTAACGGCACTACGGAATTCCCGACTGAGCTTTCGAAACAGTTGACGCTGGCCCGTCTTAAATCCGGACAGCGAAACCCTGCTGCCAGGCGTCGGGCATTCGAGCACGCAATGCAGGCGTTTGAGATAAATGCTGAGCCGGCCACAGCCGGTCTGCTGTATAATCTGGCACTGAATCATCGCGAATTGCGGGACAGCATCGCTACCGAAATGCGTTCGTTCCTCGAGGAATTCGAGAAAAACAAGCTGATGCTCAAAAACCAGGATGGATATGGGGAAAGATTGGCTGCGGCCTCATTAAGTGCCGCCCTTTTGGCCGATATATATAAGAGACAGCAGCAACCCGACCTTGCTGATGAGTACAAACAACTCAATGAGAAGTTCAAAGCAGAGCAAGGCGAGTTAATTAGTAAGATTAAGTGGTAAATGACCCGATTAATGATCGGTTAACTATTTCCAGTTTTGCCAAAAATGACTAAAACCTCCCCGTCAATCAGTGCATTTTTCCCTTGTTACAACGAGCAGGAGAATATCGAAAAGCTCGTCCGCAAGACCGAAGAAGTTCTCGAGTCGCTGACCGATGATCACGAAATAATAATCGTAAATGACGGCAGCGTCGACGGAACCGCTCAGATCGCCGACAGCCTTGCTGAGGAGATATCTTCGGTAAAGGTTGTCCATCACAAAACAAACTCGGGTTACGGTGCCGCCCTTCAGTCCGGCTTTGAAGCTGCCTCGAAGGAGCTGATATTCTATACCGACGGCGACGGGCAGTTTGACGTCGGCGAGCTCAAAGACATTCTGCCGCTGATCGAGGATTGCGATATCGTAAGCTGCTATCGTCTCAAGCGTCAGGAAGGAACTATTCGCAAGATAAATGCTTACTGCTGGGGTGTTCTGGTAAACTTTGTCTTTCATATGAAGCTGCGCGATATTGACTGTGCGTTCAAGTTGTACCGCGCCAGGGTATTCGAGAATATGCCTATGAAAAGTACCGGCGCTCTCATAGACACTGAGGTCCTGGCTCGGGCGAGCCGTAGGGGTTTCAAAATAGTCCAGCACGGTGTACACCACTACCCGCGTACTGCAGGCGCGCCAACCGGCGCAAGCCCGGCAGTCATCCTCCGTGCATTCAAGGAATTGTTCATACTCAGGAAAGATATCTTAAGCAGTTAAGATGCGTTTATACCGATCACAAAGATTCATAAGGCCCGACCTGGAGTGCCATATCTCATCAAAGGCCCTCAAGCACAACGTCCGCAATCTAAAGAGCCTGTGCAAGGATGGCACGAAGTATTGCGCGGTCGTAAAAGCAAACGCCTACGGTCATGGAATCGCCGAGGTTGTGAACATCCTGAAAACCGAGGACGTCGACTTTTTCGCGGTGAACAGCTTCTACGAGGCCCTGCATATCGACACCCTGATCGACAGGCAGTCTA
Source organism: Anaerohalosphaera lusitana (assembly GCF_002007645.1). GTDB lineage: Bacteria > Planctomycetota > Phycisphaerae > Sedimentisphaerales > Anaerohalosphaeraceae > Anaerohalosphaera > Anaerohalosphaera lusitana. Next base: position 2,587,373 of record NZ_CP019791.1, on the reverse strand, counting down.
TACTGATTTTCGAAGCTGTTTACCCTTCCCAGCCCAGGGAGCAGATACTTATAAGTGCCGAACGAGGTTTCCACTGCCCCGTCGCGTCCGCGGACGCTGTCAACTTCATTCAAGATGTGCTGGAAGGGTCCAGCCACGTGTTCAACGCACACCTGAATATCGAAACCGGAATGAGCAGGTGCGGCCTGGATCAGAACGAAGCACAAACGCTGATCGATCTGATCGACCAGGCCCCGAATGTAAGGCTGGCCGGTATTTACACCCATTTTGCAACTGCTGACGAAGTCGAGCTTGACTATGCGTATGAACAGCTTCGGCGTTTCGAAGACTTTCTTGGCACTGCGAGCATCCGCAAAAGAAAAGACGTTATAATTCACGCATCGAACAGCGCAGCCACGATCAAAATGCCCGAGGCCAACTTTGACATGGTTCGCTGCGGTATAAGCATGTACGGTTACTATTCGCGTCCCATGACTGACCCGCCAATTAAGCTATCTCCTACGATGAAGCTCCAGGCTCCGATCGCTCGGCTCAAGCATATTCCCGCAGGACATTCTGTCAGTTACGGCCGTTCCTTCGTACCCTACAGGGATACGGTCGCCGCGATCGTTCCGCTTGGATATGCGGACGGCTACTGGCGGTGCTTCTCGAACAAGGCGCCAATGATGGTGGGCGAACATGTAGGCAAAGTAATCGGAAGAGTATGTATGGACCAGCTTCTGCTGGACGTCACCGATGTACCCGGTGTCGCTGTCGGCCAGATGGTAACGATTATCGACGACAAACATGACTCGCCCTGCGGCGGGTACGCACTGGCGGATCTTGCCGAGACCATCTGCTATGAGATACTCACAAGCGTACATGCGCACGTCAGCAGGATCGTGCATTAGCCGCCGTCAGGGGGAAGATACTTATGGACAATGATCGCTACAATCTTTTCGTTTACGGCTCGCTGCGGGACCCCAATATCCTAAAGTCGGTTTGCGGCTATAGTTTCAGCCTGAAAAAGAACCCGCGCGGGCCGCAGGTCCTCCATGCCGAACTGGCCATACTCCCCGGCTATCAGAAAGTAAGTCCGGACAATGTTTACTATTATGCAACTCCGCAGCAAGGCGGCAGGATCGAGGGCTTTCTCATATACGGATTGCCCGCCTCAGCCGTGGAAGAGGTCGATGCATACGAGGGCAAATTCTACGACCGCGGGACCGTAACCGTAAATACTGCAAGTGGATCCGTAGAGTCGCTCGCATATCTGGGGAGCCTAGAGTCGCTGGCACGCAAGTTCGGCGACCGCTGGCACGTCAATCTTATACATGAACTATGGCTGCGAAAGCGCATCACCAACTTTTTCAAGAGCAGGACACGGCCGGGCGAAAAATCACACGACGCTGAAGTCGAACGACGAGCGAGGCGAGAACTGCTTGGTACCACCGAGCGTGACCTGGTCATCAGCCACCTCGGCAGCGATGTCGTAAGCGACTTCTATCTCGAAAATGAGCTGGATCGTCCGTTCCCGACTATTCGCCATCTTTTCGACGACGACGAGGCGCGGCCGTATCTGCCGAACTACGTCGCCCTGGTCATCAAACAGATCATCCTGAACCAGTTCGAACACAAGCTGCACAGCCGTTACAGATATGACCTGGAGCAGTTGGGCCCTTCACGCCGTTTCTACACACGCTCGATCAGCCTTCTGATAGCGCTAAGAATGATCAACGCGAATCCGCAGACCGTCGACCTTATCCTCGGACGCGGGCTGGAAACCATGCCGCTGGATGGCAATTATGACCTGCTCGATTACGTCAAATACGCGATCAGAGCTGCCGACAGCATGTTTGACTCTCGTGTAGGCAGAAGCGAACTTTTCAAGATTCACAACAACTGTCAGCCCGGCCTGACGCCGCTCGGTGCGGAAGTTGAACTGAGCAATCTGGGCTTCAAAGCTATTTCCGAAAAGAACGGCGAAAAGGATAGCGTTTTTGACAATTTCCAGTATTTCAGCGATTTCGGCCTGGATATCATGACCTGGAAGCTGGGCGGTTACATAGACGATCACAGCGGCGACAGCGATCCGGATGGCAAACGCGGCTTTCTGGAACTTGCACCGGGAAGATTAAGCAGGCTCGGAGATCTCTCAAAGCCCGCAACCAATGACCCCTGGATTCTCAATCAGTTGATCAAGGAAACAACGAAATTTTACCCGATCGGCCCGCACAGTCTGCATATTTCACTGCAGCTTCGAAAAAGGCAGATCGGCAAACAGAAGGTGCTTCGTCCGGGTTTCGTCAAATGCCTGCTTGCACTCGGCGGAGATCCGCAAAGGCTTATGTCCGGCAAGATGTGGATATCACGAATGGGCCATGACGAGATCAAACAATACAGGCCGGATGAAGAGCTTGTTTTTGCCCGAACCAGCAAGAGAAAATACCATCGCAAAAACGACTTCATGGTCGACCACCTGCACACTTTCGCTCCGACATACGTACAGCAGTACAAATTCATCAGGCTTAATTCGCGCGCTAATTTCGAACCGCTGATACTGGCATTGAAGGGCCTGCAGATCTCCTGCAATCCCGCCGATTATCTGACTATTGCACAACTCGAGGGCAGTCAGAACCTGCGAAATATCTATGCCGAACTAAAGGACTGGGCCAATGCGCCAACGCCTATCAATCGCAATGTCTGCCGGGAATTTCTGCAGGCCGTTCAACACGGGCTCATGAACGAAGGCCATCACAAGCCAGTCCATAAACTCCACTATATCGACTGGGCACTTTCAGCGACTGATGTCCAGTTGAGGCTATTCAACAAGCAGCTCGCTGAAAACACACGCAGATAAACACCTCACAATTCTCCGGTACGCGCTTTTACTTCTTAGCGGTTGACTTTTCGAGCCGCATAGAATATAAGACTGCTTCTTGTCTTTGAAATCTGATTAATTTCGGGGTTACATTATGTTTTTAGAAGGAAGTAGCTGGCAGGAACGTTATGGTGCAAATGAGATTTTCTCGCTGAGATGTCAAATGGCGGACAAGCCTGGCATACTGGGAAAAGTCACCAGCGTTATAGGAGATGTCGGTGTACATGTCGGCAGTATCGACCTGGTGGAAGTTGACGACCAGACGCAGGTTCGCGATATACTCATCTACTGCAAGAGTAAGGATGAGGTCGCAAAGACCGTTCAAGGCATCAACGCTCTAGATGATGTTGAAGTTGTCGATCAGGTTGACGAGATCATGGAGATCCATCGCCGAGGGGCAGTGGAGATGGTCAGCCGCATCCCGATACAGAGCCTTACCGACTTGCGAATGGTCTACACCCCCGGCGTTGCAAGCGTATGCAAGGAAATTCAGAACAATCCCGAATCCGCCTGGGATTGGACCGGACTCTGTGACCGCGTCGCGATAATCACTGACGGAACAGCAGTTCTGGGTCTTGGGGATATCGGCGTAGTTCCCTCCCTGCCGGTAATGGAAGGCAAGGCTGCCATATTTGCTGAATTTGCGAATCTCAGCGCTATCCCGATCCTGGTTGATTCGAAGGATCCGAAGACAGTCATCGAAACATCTTTGAATATCGCTCCGAGCTTCGGCGCGATCCAGCTCGAAGACATCGCAGCTCCTGCATGCTTTGAGATCGAAGAGGCCCTTCGCGAAAAGCTGGATGTGCCCGTATTCCACGACGACCAGCACGGAACAGCGACCGTCGTACTCGCGGCCCTTATCAACGCAATCAAAGCCACCGGCAAGAAGACCGAGGACTGCAATGTTATAATGCTCGGCGCGGGCGCAGCAGGCATCGCGATCTCGAAGATCCTTCTGGACTTCGGCGTCAAGGACATCGTAGTCTACGACTCTACCGGCCCGATCTACAAGGGCCGTACCGAGAGAATGACCAAGTATAAGGACAGGCTCGCGGACATAACCAACAAGCAGGGACAGACCTGCCCACTCGCTGAAGGCTTTAAGGACAAGGACATCTTCATCGGCGTCGCTCAGCCTAACATGGTAAGCAAGGAAATGGTCGCCTCGATGAACCCCGACCCCATCTGCTTCCCGCTCAGTAATCCTGTCGGCGAGATCAGTGCCGAAGACGCCATCGATGCCGGAGCTGCAGTATACGCCGATGGCCGGGGCGTTAATAACGCTCTCGCATACCCAGGCATCTTCCGTGGAGCTCTCGACGTTCATGCCGACGCTATAACTTTGAGCATGCAGATCGCTGCTGCGAAGAAGCTTGCCGAGATCGCGGACGAGGACTGCCTGCTGCCCGACATGCTGGACCGTAATGTCCACAGGCAGGTTGCGGACGCAGTTGCAGCCGACTATCTCAACAGTAAAAAATAGAACGCTGAAAGAAAAATATGCAAAGGCGGATCATTTCAGAGTGGTCCGCCTTTTTTCATACCATCATCAAAAATCGATCATTGCCTTTATAACACCATCCTGATAATTACTGACAAGATCGAATGCTTCCTGTGCAGCATCAAAACCAAAGCGGTGAGTTGCCATAAAATCAGCATTCAGCCGCCCGTCAGCCATCATCTCCAGCGTCGCATCAACGCAGTCAACCTGCCTGCGCACGTTCTGGATGCAAATCTCTTTCCGCCTGGTCTTGTCAGGACAGAATGAAACGCGATCTTCCTGCGGAATCCCAACCACCATCAGCTTACCGCCGGGCTTCAGTATTTCAATAGCCTGATCGAGTGCATCCTGCTGCCCGCAGCACTCAAAGACAACGTCAAATCCGCCTGGCTCAACCACGGCGGCCTGTTTAACGATGTTCTGCTTGTCCGGGTTGCCCGCAGCATCGGCCCCAGCCTGCTTTGCTGCTTTCAGGCGGTAATCCAGCTTGTCGGTAGCGAAAACAGTTTCCGCCCCGCCGGCCTTCGCCGCCAACAGCACACTAAGACCGATGGGACCGACGCCCAGGATTGCAACTTTGGCATCCTGCATCGGGATCGACAGCCTGACTGCATAAACTCCAATCGCCAACGGCTCGGAAAGAGCACCCCGCGTAAAGCTCATACCCTCGGGCAGTTTAACACAGCTTGTCTCGGGCATCGCAATATATTCACTCAGGCACCCTTCCGCCTGACCGGGACATCCCAGGAATTTCAGGTTCCGACAGGTATGATGACGCCCCGCCTTGCACTGATCGCATTTCCAGCAGGGCATTGCCGGGTCCACCGCGACCCTGTCGCCCTCCTTCAGCGAGCTCACGGACCCGCCCGTTTTCACCACCGTCCCGGCACACTCGTGCCCAACAGCAAAAGGATACTCAACCACCTGACTGCCTATGTTGCCGTTTACGTAATAATGCACGTCAGATCCGCACACGCCTATAGCAGCCAGTTCGACTACGACCTGATCGTCTTTGGCTGTGGGTTCAGGAACATCGAAAACTTCCATCTGCCTAATGCCTGTCAGTTTGAATGACTTCATGCCTTCCCCTGCAAATCAAATATCTTACCCGGGTTCAGTATATTGTTCGGGTCCATGCCGCGTTTGACCGCCCTGAGCATATCAAGATAGCCCTCGGAGACGAAATACGACATATACTTCTTCCGCTTATGGCCTATGCCATGCTCACCGCTTATCCTGCCCCCGCATTGGGCCGTGAACTTATACAATTCATTTAGGATCTTTTCCGCAACAGGTTCCCACTGCTCGTCGGACCATTCCGGCGGCGACACGATCCTCGCATGCAAATTTCCATCACCTGCATGACCGAAGCACGGCATCATCACGTCATATTTTTCTGACAGCTCTCCCAGCTTTCCAACGATCGCAGGAATGCAGGCGGGCGGAACGACAATATCCTCCGCACACTGCCGCTTGCTTATGACATTGTACGCCTCACCAATATTTCGCCGCACCTTCCACACCCGCTCACTCGTGGTCGAATTATCCGCCACGTACACCTCGCTCGCTCCCGCCTCCATGCACTGATCGCCTATCTGCATATAGTCATGCTCGACCTGCTCCTCCGACGGGCCGTCTACCGTGATGAGCAGCATCGCCCCGGCCTGCTCGTACGGTATTGATTCGTTCAGGTATTCACACGCGGCCCGCACAGCCGTCCTGTCCATGAACTCTATCGCGGTTGGGATTATACCGCTCCGCGTCATGATCTGCGGCACGCACTCGATCGCCTGTTCCGCACTGTCGAACAGGCACAGCAGATCCACCTGCGATTTGGGCAGAGGCATCAGCTTCAGCACGATCTTAGTGAAAACGCCGAGCGTCCCCTCCGAGCCGACCATCAACTGGATCATATTATAGCCGGTCACGTCCTTTATCAGCTTACCTCCCAACTCCACGATCTCACCTGTCGGCGTCACTACCTCAAGCCCCAGAACATACCGACTGGTCACCCCGTACTTCACCGCCTTGCCCCCGCCGGCGTTTTCAGCGACATTACCGCCAATAAAACATGTCTCCAGGCTCATCGGATAGCCCGCGTAAAACAGGTCGTACTCTGCGAGGTACTCATTGATGTCATTCGCAACAACGCCCGGCTCGACCGTGATCATCATATTTTCTTTGTCAAGCTCGACGATGTCATTCATGCGATCCATCAGCAGCACAATGCCGCCCTCGATGGGCACCGCCCCGCCGGACATGCCCGAGCCCGCGCCGCGAGGAGTGACAGCGACATGCTCGCGGTTCGCCAGTTTCATTATCTCGGCGATCTCCTCTGCCTTGCGAGGCCTTACCACGCATTCGGGCATATGAGCGTACTGCTCACCCTTCACCTCGTCATGCGAATACGGTTCGAGCTTGTCGTCATCGCCGGCGATCACGTACCGCTCGCCCACGATCGCTTTGAGCTCCTGCAAAATTTCATTCGTCACCGGGCTGTAAGTTCTATCTGTCATACCATACCCCTCCCCGCCTTGAGTTTTTCTACCATCGCGGGCACAACGTCGAAAAGATTTCCCACGACGCCAAAGTCCGCTATCTTAAAAATCTGCGCCTCCGGATCATTATTGATCGCCACGATCACCTCGGATGTCTGCATGCCCGCAAGATGCTGAATGGTCCCCGAAACACCAACTCCGACATAGAGTTTTGGACTAATCGTCTGGCCGCTGAGCCCGATCTGATGCGGATAACTCAGCCAACCTCTGTCGACAACCTCACGGGTAGCACCGAGCGCCCCGCCCAAAGCATCCGCCAGTTCCTTAACGATGGCAATGTTCTCGGCTTTCTTGATCCCCTTGCCGACCGCGACTACCACGCCTGCATCGCCAAGCGGCTTTTCGTCAGCATCCGGCAAAAATGACAGCCGTTTGACCCTGCTGCCCAGGCTGCCCTCGCTGGGTTTGAACCGTTCAATTGGTCCGCTCCTGCCCTTATGCCGAGTTGCTGGTGGTGCGGACCTGGGCCTGACCGTCGCCATCTGCGGTCTGTGCTCCGGCGTCTTGATGGTCGCCATGATGTTGCCGCCTATCGCAGGCCTTGTCTGAAGCAGATTGCCTGTGTCTTTCTCGATACTCAGCTCGGTACAATCCGCGGTCAGCCCCGCGTTGGCCTGTATCGCAAGGTAAGGCATCAACGTTCTGCCCGTCGAAGTCGCCGCCGCGATAAGAACCTCAGGCCTTTCCTCACCTAAAAGCTCAAGCAGGCAGTTGCTATAAGGCTCGACGAGAAAATGATCGAGCTGCTCGGCCTCGATGCATATCACGCGATCCGCCCCTCTGTCTATCAGTTCCTGCAAATCAGCGTCTGACAGGTCCTTGCCCAGTATCACTGCGGCAAGTTCACAGCCCCGCTCCTCAGACAGCTTTATCCCCCTGGTCAACAGCTCGAACGAGACATCCGCGATCTTTCCACCCTTCTGCTCCGCAAGTATCCATATACCAGAAGCCTTCACTGCAGCACCCCCTTATCGGCCAGAAATCCGCACATGCGATCAACCGCAGGCCCGACTGAGGCTTCGTCTTTAGCCTCTGCGATGGTGCATTTTCTAGCTACTTTTGGCCGATAGATCTTCACTACCCGCGTCGGTGATCCTTTCAGCCCTATCTTGTCAGGATCGATGCCCAGCTCATCATTGCCCCAGATCTGCACGTCCAGATCCTTAGCCCTCTTTTTACCCCGAAGCGTCGGCAGTCTCGGTTCGCCGGCCTCCTTTATAACTGTCAGTACGGCCGGCAGCGATGTCTCAAGAATCTCACGTCCATCTTCGATCAGCCTTTCTGCCCGACACAACTTGTCACTGAGATCTTGAATTCGGCTTACGTAAGTTAATGCCGGAATACCAAGAAATGATGCAATTCCGGGCCCTACCTGTCCTGTGTCTCCATCAGTGGCTCGCTCGCCGCAAACAACCAGTCCAAAATCCCCGATCTTCCGTATCGCCGACGCCAGGATCAGACTTGTCGCCCATGTATCGGATCCCGCAAACGCCCTGTCGCTTAGCAAGATCGCGGAATCTACTCCCATTGAAACTGCCTCTTTGAGTGCTTTAACTGACTTTTTAGGGCCCATGGAGATGCCGACAATTTCGCCTCCGTATCGATCCCGCAGTCTCAAAGCCGCTTCAATAGCGTACAGATCCAGCGGATTTACGATCGAATCAACACCTTCCCTGATAACCGTACCCGTTTTTTCGTCCATTTTAACGGATTTGGTCTCAGGAACCTGCTTTATCGGAACAACGATCTTATTGGCCAAAATTCTGTCTCACAAGCTTAATAATCTCTTAGCTGATGAACCTCGGAACATAATTCCTAGCACATTGGGCTTAAATTGTCAATTTCATAAACTCCTTTACCGTAAGTGAAACCGTCTGCCAACCCGTCTGGCACTTGTTCAGAATTCTCTACTAATCTGGTTGCCATATTAAGCCGATAATTTCCGTGACGCAAGTTTAGCCAACTGGTAAACTGCTTGACCGGCAGCCTTATGGTCGCATAGCCGTGAAAATCAGTATCAGATTACCGGGTCAATTTTTTTTGAGGGATGAGAATATGGCGGAAATATTTGTCGGCATTGACCTTGGGGGGACAAACATAAAGATCGGCTGTTTCGACAGCAATCTCAACCTGCTCACGGAAACCTCGGTCCCGACCCTGGTGGAAAACGGTGCATCCGACATAGTGGACCGTATCGGCCAGACAGTCGAATCACTACTTGGTCAGTATGGCCTGGCTCTCAGTGAGATCGCGGCCGCAGGTATCGGAACTCCCGGTGTTGTAGATGTCGAAAACGGCATTGTTCTCAACGCCCCAAATCTCAAGTTCAACGACACACCTCTCCGACAGATGATCCGAGACAGATTAGGCTGTCCTGTCGTTCTTGAAAATGACGCCAACGTCACCTGCTGGGGTGAACACGTCGCAGGCGCGGGCAAGGGCGCACAGGACATGATCCTGATTACCCTTGGTACAGGCGTGGGCGGTGGAATAATCAGCAACGGCGAACTCGTGCACGGATATGCCAACGCAGGAGCGGAAATAGGACATATGATCGTCCAGCCCGGCGGAAGACTCTGCGGATGCGGCCAAAAAGGTTGTGTCGAGGCGTACAGCTCCGCCAGCTCGACTGCAAGACGAGCAATCGAGGCATTGCAGGAAAATGCTGAAGACTCGACACTTCAGCAGGTACTCAAAGAAAATGGAACGGTAACCTGCGAGGATGTCTATGACCATCTCGCAAAGGGCGACGACCTGGCAAGACAAATCACCGACACGACAGCAGAGTACCTCGCCCTGCTCTGCGTCAGCCTCTTGCATGTCGCTGGCCCTGAGCGGATCCTTTTCTACGGCGGCATGATCGCTGCCGGCGACCTTCTGCTCGAACCCATAAAGAAGTATTTCCGCCAGCACATCTGGACCCTTCAACACGAGGAGATAGAACTGTGTTTTGCTGAATTGGGCACTCATGCAGGCATCATCGGTAATGCGGCCCTTGCTACACACAGACTGGAAAAAGGCCAGCTCACCTGATCGCGGCAATCTGTTAGTATTTTGTTAGCAGATTGCTGTCAGTCAAAATTGCATTCACTTAATGGTCCAATTTGCAATAAATGGCCTGATCCCAAATGTTGCTCCAGAGTCGTCCTGCTTTCGTTTCTGATCGACTGCATGCTTGCTGCCGTTAATCCTCATATTCCTATTGACTTAGCCCTATCTTCGCGTTACAAATAGACTTTGCACTTCAGCCAGCGACATGCTTTCTAAAGGCTGATCTTTTTCGTTCCGGAGCTTTGGTGCTCCCATTTTTACATTGTTACCCAATATCATCAAAAGGACCCATCGCGATGAAGGTTTTAGTCATCAACGCAGGCAGCTCTTCAATAAAGTACCAACTGTATCAAATGCCCGAAGCCAATGTGCTTGCCAAAGGTGTTGTCGAACGAATTGGTGAAGCAGGCTCAGTTCTCTCCCAGAAGTCAGACAGCAAGGAACATGTATTTGAGACTGAGATCAAAAATCACAAGCAGGGCATGAACCTGATCCTGGAGACGCTTGCAACCGGAGAGTCAAAAGTCATAGACGACATTCAGGATATCCAGGCAGTGGGCCATAGAGTAGTGCATGGCGGGGAAGAGTTTTCGGGCTCTGTTGTCATAGACGACGATGTTATCGCTTCGATCGAAAAATTCGCCGACCTGGCACCTCTTCACAATCCACCGAATTTGACCGGAATCAAGGCGGCTCAGGAAAACCTTCCAAACGCAAAACAGGTCGCCTGTTTCGACACCGCCTTCCATGCCTCTATACCAAAGGTCGCTTACATGTACGGCCTGCCCTATGACATTTACGAAAAGTACCGGGTCCGCCGGTATGGTTTCCACGGAACCAGTCACAACTACGTTGCGAGACGGGCTGCGGAAGTGCTCGGCAAGGATTTCAAGGACGTTAAGCTGATCACCTGCCACCTCGGAAACGGTTGCTCCATCACCGCTGTCAAGGACGGCAAATCCATCGACACCTCAATGGGTCTGACCCCTCTGGAAGGCGTCATGATGGGAACCCGTTGCGGCGACATCGACCCCGCTATAATCTTCTATCTCAAGGACAAGGGCTACGATGTTGACGAGATCAACAAAATGTGCAACAAGCAAAGCGGTCTGCTTGGGATCTCAGGCAAGAGCAACGACATGCGTAATCTGCTCGAAGCAGTGGATGAAGGCGACAAACAGGCAGAGCTGGCCGTCGATATGTTCAGCTACCGCATAAAGAAATACATAGGCATGTACTTTGCTGTGCTCAACGGTGTCGACGCTATAATCTTCACAGGCGGCATAGGCGAAAATTCCACCCCGGTCAGGGAACGAATTTGCACCGATCTTTCCGCGATGGGTGTCAAAATGGACACCGCTCTTAATGATGAAACGGTTCGCAAAGAAGGCAAGATCAGTACCGAAGACAGCAGCGTAAATGTCTATATCATCCCCACCGATGAAGAATATGCCATAGCCCACGATACGTTCGAACTTACACAATAGCGAAAAGTCTCAGAAACACTATCTACAAAAAGCTCCGTTCGGCACTGTCCGGCGGAGCTTTTCTAATGCAAATCCATAACACGATTAAAAAATGGCTGCTGCTACCATTCATCCCTGTACAACGGCGGATCGTACCATAGCCAGGCTTCCTTTATAAGTTCAAGCTTGTCAGCAGAAACGAGTTTTCGCCATTTCTCTGCCTCGACCGCACTATTACGCTGCGTGCTGAAACTATGCTTGTCGACTTGTGAGGGCTGAGTCTTCTTGACAACAAGATCTTCCGCAGCTTCGTCCCATTTCAATCCTGCGAAATCATATAAGGATCTGAATTCATTGATAGGATCTTTACAGAGGTTCTCGTACTGTACCAGCTTGAAAGACTCATAACCTTTTGCTTGTTCTAGAACACGTTTCAAAACCACCGACTGAACTGCCGCATGGGCGGACCAGAACGATCCGGCCCACCGCTGATAATCATTTATCTCAGCAAGACTACGATCCAGAAACCGGCGTTCAAATTGGTTCCTGCCGTCCCAACCCATCTTATGAAAACTATGTGCCGTAGACGCAGGATGCCTGACCAGATAAATAATTCGGGGTTGATACTTTTGCATTAACCAGGGAAGCACAAACGGATTTACCTCCTTGATTACCGTCTTTTTGCGGGTCCTGCAGTTTAAACCCCACTGCTCAGGAAATCTGACGATGCCTTTTGAGAATTGAGGTATAGCCCGAAATGACAGGTCAGCAGCTTTCTCGTACTCCCAGGGAGGGCCATCGAATTCGAAAAAACTGAGCTTCTTTTCGCCCCCGCTCCTCAGATATGTTTGAGTAAGAGGCTCACGAAGATAGAGGGCATCACCAGCACCTCCGAGTATCTCTCCCACCCAACTGGACCCGCTTCTCGGCAGCGATAAAATCACAACCGGCGGCTCCTGAGGTTTCAACCTGTTTGTGCATAGTTGAACGATCGGCCTGAAATTGGCCCAGATCACAGGGCTTTTAGGGAAGATATGTTTGGCTGCAAACAGACGAACAGGTTTTGGCGTAATGTCACGAAGCATAATATACAATACCGGCCTGCAGCTCAGCCAAAAAACGCTGAAATACAGAACCATCACAATCTCTTGAACAGGACCAGGACTTTAACGAATATGAAGTACTTTACTACACTGAGCGCAAGTATACAAGTGTTTCTTTTCTGCCTGCTCAGACGCTCAACACTATCTTTTTAAGCCCCTGGTGAATTGTGTCTGTCCTGTGTTTGATCTTTCAACCTCGACGATGCCGGTACTGGCGACCGGTATGTCGAATTTCTTGAGCTTGCGATAGAGCGTAGCAAGGCTTATTCCTAATCGCTCAGCGGCTCCTGCTGCATGGAACTCCTCAGCTTCCATTGCCCCGATCAGGCATTGCTTTTCGAAATGGTCCACGCGTTCTGACAGGGTACCTGACACCGCCCCGCTTTCATTCTGCCATTGTGCAATATTGCCCGGAATATCCTCCAGCCGTATCAAACTACCATCACAAAGCGTCACAGCCCTTTCTACAGCATTCTCCAGCTCCCTGACGTTGCCCGGCCAGGGGTATTTTCCGAATGCACGCTTGACACTCTCGTCAACTTTGCAAACCTCTCTGCCCAAAGCTTCGGAGTACCGTTTAAGAAAATACGACATCAGCAGCAGAACATCACCACCTCTGCTTCTCAAAGGAGGCAGGTGTATCTCAACTACATTGAGACGGTAGAAAAGGTCCTCCCTGAACTGCTTGTTACGAACCTTTTCGGCCAAATTGGCGTTGGTGGCTGCAAGGATCCGCACGTCAACTTGCTCCCGCTTTGTGCTGCCGACCTTCTGAACATGTCGGTTCTGAATCAGTCGCAGAAGCTTAACCTGAAGAGATAACGGCATGTCACCGATCTCATCCAGAAATATTGTTCCCCCGTTAGCGCTCTGCACCAGCCCCTCTTTTTCGCTCACGGCCCCTGTAAAGGCGCCTTTTACGTGTCCAAATAGCTCGGACTCCAGCAACCCCTCGGGGATGCTCCCGCAATCTATGGTCACAAGATGATTCTGACTTCTGGAACTGTACTCATGTATTGCCTGCGCAGCCAGATCCTTACCCGTTCCACTTTCGCCGGTGATAAGAATGTTGCACGGCGCCTTCGCCACACGCATTATGGTATCGAAAACTTTTTGCATCGCGGGACACTGACCGATGATATTGTCCATCGAATACCTTTCGCCCAGCCTGCCTTTCAGGTAGCTGACCTCATTGAACAGGCGATTTGCCTCCAGCGCATGGCTAACAATATTACGAATATCATCTATTGAAAACGGCTTGGTGATGTAATCATAGGCTCCTCCCCGCAATGCCTGCACAGCCGTGTCGGTAGACGCAAAGGCGGTGATTATGATCACCGGCAGATTCGTCCACCTCTGACGAATCTCTGCAAGAAGTTCGAACCCATCCATCCCAGGCATGCGAACATCGGACAAAATGAGGTCAAACATCTCGCTCTCAAGCACTTGCAATGCCTCTGATCCATCCGAGGCCTCGATGATCTCTCTGCCAGGACTGCTGACTATACTGACCAGTTCAGAGCGAATACCTGAATCATCATCCACGATTAGAATGCGTTCCATATCAATTTCTCTGATTGAGTTCTCTCGTCTTACTTTCGTAACAGATCGCACCGATTCGGCGTTTACTTCCACCCTCAACCTTTTCGCGGTCATTTTGCTTCATGGGCAAAAAGAGCGTAAACACTGCCCCCTTCCCAAGTGTGCTTTCCACGCTTATCCATCCTTGGTGCTGACGCATTATAGACATCGACACCGAAAGCCCCAGACCCGCCCCATCTTGTCTTTGGGTATAGAACGGCTCGAAGATGTGCTCCTGAGTTTCCTCAGTCATCCCCTTTCCGTTGTCGCTGACAGTAATAACCGCAAAATCCTCAAACCGCTCACGATCAGCTTCCTCGATAGGCAGCCTGCGGTACTTGACCCCCACTGTCACCTCGCCATCCATCTCACATGCCTGAGCTGCATTCATAAGAAGATTCAGAAGGATCTGAGTAACCTTGCCCGCATCACACTCAACAACAGGAGACTCGTCAACAATCACTGTTTTCAACTCTACCTTCTCAAACATATCGGTGTAGCCGGCCAAAGTGATCACATTATTTACTATCGAACTTAGCTTGCACCGATCAAATGCCGGAACGTTTGGACGCCCCAGGTCTGACATGCGTTTTATAAGCCCGGATATTCGATCGACATGAGGCAACACGCCAGCAAGATCATTCTTATCGATCTCTTCCTTCTCTGTCAGCCTTTGTATTCTGCTCGATATCAACGCGAGAGGATTTCCGACCTCGTGGGCAATTTGTGCGGCCATGCGCCCCAGGCTGGAAAGCTTATCTTTATGCTCTAGCGTCTCATTCATTTTACGCTGCTGTGTCATGTCAGTGATCGACACAAGCAGACAGCGAGTGTTCTCGATCGTAATCGTTCTGCTCTCTAATGCCAGAAATAGCTCATTGTCGTCATAGTCATTCGCAATCCCATGAGACTGCCCTTCCTCATTTGCACCCTTCAGCCAATCCTTCACAGGCTTGGCGAGCGCCGTGTCGAACCCAGGCACTTCTGCATAATAGAGATTCTCGAAAGCGTCCCTGCTCTTGCCGAAAAGTTTGGAAGCGGCATCATTTACAGTGACAACCATTCCTTTGAGATCGATCACCAAAAGCGGCTCGTGAACAGTGTGCAGGATTATGTCCTTAAGTCTCTCCGATGCCAAAAGGCGTCGGTTCAGACGCAGACTGTTTAGCGTGACCGCCAGCAGCCTTGCAGTCTCCTCGGCCAACATTATGTCCTGCCGATTAACAATTGTACCATTCTCAAAACACAGCAGCAGCACACCCAGGATATCATCTGAATAAGTGACCGGAGCACAAATACAATCACCATAATCACCTTCATTTCCAAACAGATGCATCGCAATTTCAGGATCTGAAATCACATGGGCTTCATTACTCACCTTTCGGAAATACTTGCCCTGATTTAACAAACCTTCAAGCTTCGAACTCGGGCGACCGTCCTTCAATTTACAGGCATATTCTCCGGCAGTATACTTCCCTTCTGCATGTGAATATGTTGCCGCACCCGCTATTGATGCCTTAACAGCTATCCTCGCGGTATCGCTAAAGGATCGCAGTATTTCAGCGGTATCCGTGGAACGCTCCATCCTTCTGGCACAATCCCTTATGCTTGTGATATTTTCGCGAAAAGACTCGGCCCTGGAAAACAGCCTTCTATTCTGTATGGCTTGGATCGCCAGCTTGGTAAAAGCTCCAAGTATATACATTGCCGAATCATAAAATTCCGCGGCAACGTCCAGCAAGATAAAAACTCCGACGTTTTCATTACCGTCTTTCAGCGGCATTATCAGAACGGAACTGTCAGCAAGTCGTCTCACAGCACTAGGCAGTACCTGTGTATTGTCCTGGTCCTTCACATGCAATTCAGGTTTACCCGCTTCATAGCATTGCCAGACAGCATTATTGTGCCGCGAAAGCATTACCACGTTCATCCCCTGGTCACCTTTGCTATAATTGGCAGCGCTTTCCAACACATCTCGCTTCTTGTCGTAAAGAAGAACGATCCCGCCCTCCGCCTTGACAGCATGCACGCCCGAGGCGATGACTGACACAAGCTCATCAGGGTTCCGACTGTCATCAAACCGACTCCGGCTTTCGTCAACCATAGTCTCGCCCGATGAACCTATATTGCTTAACTGTTTCTTGGCCTTTTGATAGGATCTGCTGTTAGCAATTGTAATGCCAATACAGTCTGCCGCTGATCTCAGAAAGTCGGTGTGAGAGGTCAGCTCCTTATGCCCTGCAACCAGCAGAATTGCTCCCTGTACCCTTCGCCCGTGTCTCAATGGCAATATACATGTCGAAAGCCCCGATCGTCCTCTATATTCGATATCACCGGCATCGCCAGGCACCAGGTGAAGATTTGACACCAGCCGCGGACCTCGCGTCCGGGCCAGCTTGCCAACCATGCGACGGCTGCAAATATGATCGTCCAGCCTCTCCAGGGCATTCAAGGGTATGCTGCCCTTTTGTCCGGCACGTATCATAAAACCGTTGTCGTCGAAAAAATAACCAACGCCGGCTGCCGCTCCCAGATGACGACAGAGAAGCTTTGTTGACAGGTCTAGAACCCCTTCGCTCGCATCGGGTCTGTTAAGGTCGACTGAAAACGCTATCTGCTGAAGTATCTTGGCCTCTCTTGCAGATTTATGCTGAGCCCTCAAAGACTCAGCATATTCGATTTCTTTGCTGACGCGGTGCGTGACGTTCCAAGCCGTAATGAGGGTCTTGCTGGCCGCGCCTTCCGCGCCCGCCAGCGGTGATACATCGAGTTCATACCACTGCTTAGAGTTATTTTTTCCGTACCACGGAAGGGTCATTCTTTTTGAGATCCCCTCAGGAGCCTTCTTGACAGCTTCCAGCAGTGGACCGTGCCAGCTTTCCGGCATCTTCTCCAGAAGCTCTCGGCCCGAAATATCCCCAGCATTTTGTACGCCGAAAAAATCATGCGCTTTGCTGTTCAGCCTCACGCGATTGTTATTGTTATCAAGCTCCACAACCAGCGTAGGCGAGTTTTCAACAAGCAGGCGGTATCTCTGCTCTGCCTCCCTCAGGGCCTCAGACGCAAGCTTCTGTGCAGTAATATCATGATAAATTGCACTTGCACCCGAAATGCCGCCCTCGGGCTCATCCCTTATCGGTACGACATTACCTTCAAGCCACTTCGTGCTCCCAGCCTTGTCAACCAGTCGTAAGATGTGTGAACTAAGCTGACTTCCTTCCATGACCGATGCATAATCCGCCCGAACACCTTTTTGGCTCTGCGGATCACAGAATTCAAACAAGCACTTCCCGCTCAGTTCCTCGGAACTGTACCCGAGTTTTTTGAACATCGCAGGATTCAAGGACCTCAGCAACCCTTCCCTGTCGATTTGAAATACAAGGTCGGGTATATTATTCAAAAGATGAGTCTTCTCCTGGCGAAGCGCCTGCTCGGTTGAAGCCAGCTTGCCCTCCAGCTCAACATTTCTAATGCCCTGACTTACAACCAGCGGCAAAAGGTCGAGAAAAGTACCGTCTTTGATAAGATAGTCAAGCGCCCCAAGCTTCATCATTTCGACCGCGACCTGCTCACTCCCTTGCCCCGTGGCTACGATAAAAGGAACATCAGAATTTATCGCACTCAGCTTGCAGACAAGTTGGCTCGCCGTCATATCACCGAGTTGATAATCTGCAATCATGAACAGTTTTTTACTCAGATTGCTCTCAACATATTGAATCGCACTCTTGCCGCTGTAAACCGCCTTTACCTTATGGCCGGCCGAATGCAAGCGTTTTTCCATAAGCCGTGCAAGTAATCGATCATCCTCGACGATAAGGATCACATGCGGCTTCGCCCCCAGATACGCCATCCAAAATCCTGAACAAAAAGAATAAACTAAAAACTTGTGCAGTCAATGCACTACGCAACTGTCACACAACCCCCAAACACGAAACGTCCCGCTTACGAAGTACTGCCAACCTGAGGTATCTCAACTGTCCCAAGGAACAACCCCAGTTTATGTATGGCATCAATCAGATCGGCCGGAGATGACGGTTTTGATAGGTAGATACTGCAGCCCATCGAATGCCATTTCTCGGTAGCCGCTTCGTCATCCTCAGTTGAAAGAACCAGGATCGGCATACGTTTCAAAGCAGCGCTTTGCTTAAGCTTCGCAATGAAATCTTCAGCCTCGCCGTTTGCTCCTTCAGCGTCTACAAGAAGCAGATAGCACGCCCCCGGATGAGCCCCCTCAGAATCGCCAAGCGAATCGAAAAAGTTTTCCGCTTTGCTTATTTCCCCAAAATGTTTGACCTCGTTCGCGATACCAGCACGATGCAGGCCCTTACGCAAAGATTCCAGCTCATCGACATCTCTCTGCACTGCTATGATGGTTACGTTGTCCTTCATTCTCCTCGCCTTCCTTTCGAGCGAACTAGTGATCTGACAAAACTTTTGCGGTGCTCTATACTTTACATATACTCTTTGCCGAACCTGCTGTCAAGGTCATCTCTTGCAATGCTCTACACAAGACTACATAAAGCTATATTTCCAATTCCTCCCGGATTGTTCGGGGATTCTCAGCAATTATGGCTTTTTACTCAAATTAGCGTCTCTTTTCTTACGACCATAAGGTTCAGTTGCGAACTCATTGATCTACCATTTTGGGACTAATAATCGACCATAAACGACCTTAGGGAACTTAAAAATGATCGATAGTATATCATGTGTACTTGCAGTGGACCTTAAGACCTATGCCTTCAGGCATGCTGCCCCTGAAGTAAAACTGTTGACAGGTTACGACGCCGCCCATCTCAAAGGGCAGGGACCCGGATGGTTTTATTCACTTATGCATCCTGCAGATGCCGACCGTCTTAATGCACAATATGACACGCAAACCTGCAAAAGTGAAACCTTGCCTTGCATAAAATA
The DNA here is from genome assembly GCF_002007645.1 of Anaerohalosphaera lusitana. GTDB lineage: Bacteria > Planctomycetota > Phycisphaerae > Sedimentisphaerales > Anaerohalosphaeraceae > Anaerohalosphaera > Anaerohalosphaera lusitana. Next base: position 2,568,339 of record NZ_CP019791.1, on the reverse strand, counting down.
TCGACTCAGATGCGCTGATGGTCGCTACAAGTGGCTACATGAAGACCGCGCCATAATCCCGGCCGCCGCTGACAAAAACCGACCCGATCTCCTCGTCTGCAGACTAAGCAAACACCGCCACAAAGCTTCTACCCCCTGGAATACCGCTTTGACAGTGCCACAATAAACAGCGCCGTCAAACCCGCCCCGGTCATTGCCTCGAGCATCACCACAAAACGAGTAAGAAGATGAGTCTCTACAGGATGTATATCTCCAAATCCTACCGTTGTAAACGTCGTCACGCTGAAATAGAGGCCGTCAACCAGAGAATAATGCCCTGACTCAGTAGCCAGTCTGCCCGAAAGATCGGCCAATGGCGACTCATAAAAGATTCCGCAAGCTATAATGACTATCGCACCTGCGATCAGCACCCGTATAGGCCTTTCCCCATAACCGAAAAGCAGTCTACCAAATACAAGCTCCGGCAGTATCTGCAAACCTCTCAGTAACCGCACCGCAATGCGTTTGCCGCGTTCAACCTCATCATCCGGACCTCTGAACTTCTTCCATAAATGCGCGCAGCGCTCCTTGTAGAAGCACTCGCCGGCCATTCTATAATAGCCCGCCTCCTGTGACGCCTGCTTGATAAAACGCCAGAAGGTCTCATCGTCACCACGCCCCTTACGCGTGAATTCTACATCCTCGAAAATGGGTATGGCTCGACTTTCCGCATACACACCGGCAAAGTCCACCGCGGTGCAGAACTTCGTCTTCGAAAAATTCGCACCTTTGCCGAAACAGGTATTCGTAAACCTGCTGTCACCCCCAAAACGAGCCCCGCTGAAAAGCCCATATCCTGCGAAGTGCGCAGTTCGGAACATCGCCCTCGATTCGAACAACGAATTGCGAAAAGCTGTAACCTTCTGGAATTCACAACCGTCAAAGCCGGCCAACTGTTTGAAAGTCGCATTCGCGAATAAAGCCTGTCCGCAGAAAATGGATGAATTAAATACTACGTCCCCAGCAAAAACGGCTTTCAGTGCCTTTGGAGTGTCCCACGGAGAAGCAAAACATACGTTTTCGAGAAACTTGCAGCTATTGAAATGGATCTTCTGTTCAAATCGAAGGCATGCATGGAAGGCTGGCCGGTCAACGGACAGATCGTCACAATTGTATTCACCTTCAGGGTCAAGCAGCTTATTGGCGTCCAGCTCCCCTATAACGGTGCATCGAAACAGACGTATTTCACGCCTGTCACAAAGTGCGCGTAATATTTCACCTGCCCGAACCTGCGTATTCTGCTTTGTAAAAGCTTTCAACTCGTTGTTTTCCATCCAGGTCAATCCCGCTGACTCTGCAGCAACTCAATTATCTCTGCCTTCCGTGGAAGAGAATCCGGCGTGCTGAACTTCTGGCCTGCCAGTTCGCATGCTGCCTGGGCGAACCTGGCAGCATCATTGATCTGGTCTCCCGCACCGCATGAAGCTGCCAAAGCACCCGCAAAAGCGTCACCGCTGGCACCCTGCTCTATCACGCCCTCGAGCGAAAAACCTCGTATCTGATCCACGCCGTCCCTGCTTACAACACAGCAGCCCCGGTGTCCCATCTTTATCACAACGTACTTAACCCCCCTCGCAACCAGTCCCGACCCGAGGAATTTAAGATTGTGAACAATTCCTACCGCCGGGTCACTGACCAGGCTGCCGTTTGATACATCGGGAATAAGTACGTCCACATCGTAAAAGTCTGAGGGCCAGTCAAGAAACTCCAACTCGGTTTCGTCCCTGGTTTCCATTGGCAGTTCAAGCACCACACGCGTCTGGTACAGCTTGCACAATTGTATGGCCGCTCTGCCTATTTCACGCGAAACCCCCGTACGGATAAGACAGGCATCCGCAGAGGATATCAACTGCTCAGTTGGGGCCGCCTTGATCTCGTCAACCTGCAATGAACGATTGGCCCCTTCTGCCACACAGGACATATTCTCACCGGTTCCGTTAACCATCGTCACGATCGCACCGGTACTGATAGCCTGGGCCGTATAGACGAATTCCGTACTCACTTTTTTCTCTTCTAAATACGAGCGAATAGTCTGCCCCTGGCAATCGTCACCAACTTTGCTGATCAGATTGACATCGCAATCACAAAGTGATGCCTCTATTGCACTTACAACCCCCGAACCGGTTGGTATGTAGGAAAAACCGGTCCCTTCCACAGATTCCCCCGCCGATGGAAACGTATCGCATTTGATCGCCATATCGACGTAAGATGGGCCGATCACGACAATTCTGGGAATTCTTGGTCTCATTACTGCCTCGCCATTGCTTAATCCCGGTTCGCTAAACAGTATAATGCCTTACCACACATATGCAACTGTTTTTGTCCACACCGTACCGCCGACTATCACTGCCCTGATGACTTCCACCCGCCATTTCCATGTAATACCACCGGAACTCTAATTTTCTGGTAACAAAAAGCCGATAACGGTATTATATAGGGTAGCTCTAATAATTGCTTTTGAGCGGCAAGTAGAAGATTTTTGCGTTCCGGCAAGGAAGACAAATCAGCTTTAGTTGTAGCTAAAGCGGTTTTTGTCTGACGCCGCTCGGAATCAAAAAGATTCGCTTGTCCGCCAAAATGAATTGTTAGAGCTGCCCTATATTATGAGCGAACTTCAGAGGATTATTTATGACTGATCAGGACTATTTCTCTTATTCAGTAGACGACAAGATATATCCCGGCGGTGACGGCGTAAAGCTGAGCATGACCGATATGCTTGCCTATTTTGAAAAACATGGCGCGATGAGAGTTTCCGACCTGCACATCAAGATCGGCACTCAGCCCGCCTACCGTGTCGATGGCGACCTCGTAAGAATGCGAGGCGCGGTCATGACCGACGATCTCGCCAGGAAACTCATCTACCCCCTCATCGGACCACGCGAGGTCGACCGCCTTAACAAGGACTGCAGCGTAGACTGCTCATACCGCCACGGCAAACTCCAATACCGCATCAACGTGTTCCGCGAAAATGACGGCCTCTCCGCCGCGATACGTGCCTTGGGCATAGAGATTCCCGAGCCCAAAGATGTCGGATTTCCCAGCAATATGTGGCAGGAAGTAGTAAACCGTAAACAGGGGCTCATGCTCTTTACCGGCATAACCGGCGCAGGAAAAAGCACCACGATTGCCTCTCTTATCAATTACATCAACAAGAACCGTGCATGCCGCATCATCACACTCGAGGACCCCATCGAATACGTATTCGACCAGAAGCACTCGGTCATTTCTCAGCGGGAAGTAGGCCGAGACGTAAACAGCTTCTCCGACGGACTCCGCGCCATGATGCGTGAGGATCCCGACGTAATCTTCGTCGGCGAAATGCGTGACCCGGAAACCGTAGCAATGACCCTCACCGCAGCCGAAACGGGCCACCTGGTTTTCTCAACACTGCACACCCGCGACGTCACCGGCACTATTACAAGGATACTCGACTATTTCCCGTCCGGCCGCCAGGAAGAAGTCCGCAGCCAGCTCTCCCTCGGCCTTGCATACGTGATCAGCCAGAAGCTCGTCCCCCGCAAGGACGGTCAAGGTCGTATAGTCGCAATGGAAATATTGAACAACACCTATGCTGTCTCAAACCTCATAAGGCACGCAAAAATCGAACAGCTCTATTCCCTCCTCCAAACCAAGACCCGCGACCGAGTCGACGAAAACATGATCACCCTCGAACGCCACCTCGCCCGCCTTGTCAAACAGGGAAAGGTCGATCTTCTCGAAGCGAAAAAGTGGGCAAACGACCAGAAGTCATTCGTAGACGCAATGAACGTCGTATCCGACATAGGAGTGAGCTGATAACCAGCAAACCATGAACGTAGATTGTACCGGCTGCAATAAAACCTACACCGTACCCGACTCCCACGCGGGCAAAAAGGTCCAGTGCAAAATGTGCGGCAGCATATTCACGATCTCCCCTGAACAAGCCAGCGATTACGAAAATCCAGAGCCCGCTGACGAGCAGTACACCAACGACACACCCCTGCCCGGCTTCTACACCGCCGCTCTGCGAGACAGTTGGAAGGTGCTTTTCCGATGCAGCAACTTAAAATTCATGGTTTTCATATTCGCCGCCGTCGCCTTCAAATTCTTCATAGGCCACGTAGATCTTTCCGCCACCTTCCCCGGCTTCCGACTGCAGATGCCTATCGGCCAGATCACGACCGTCATCGCTTACGGCTGCGTATTCTGGTGTTACATGCGACTCATCGAAGACACCGTCTACGGCGTCGACGAAATGCCCGATTCCGATGACATCAACTCAGGTTTCGCCTTCTTCGGCAACGTCATCAAGGCCGATTACTTCTTCATCGTCGCCTTCATTCTCTCCCAGCTTCCCTTCATACTACTGCTCACAATGCTGATGAGCACACCTGTCCCGGTCCCTGCCCTCGTCCGCATAACATTTCTCGTCGCAGGCTTTTTCCTCTTCCCGATGATGCTCCTGAACCTCACCGCCTCAGAATCACCCTGGCTGGCCTTCGTGCCCGCAAATACGCTCCGCCCCATTGCCAAAGCATTCAAACCCTACACGCTGGTGTTCCTGCTGGTAGCTGCTGCGGTCATCGCACAGATACTCATCCCAGATTACGGCCGACTTGACAGCCCGCCAATGATCATCGCAGCATCAGCCTTTCTCGGTGAACTCATTGCCGTCCTGCTGATGCTTTTCGCAATGCGAGCCGTCGGACTGTTCGGCCGCCACTACGACTGCTACATGCCCCAGCTTTAGCCTCTACCACATCCATGCAGCCATCCGCCTAACCAAATCTAGCTGGCGAGGTGATAGAACTCCTCGTTACTGCCAAGCCGTTCTCGCAGCCTTTCAAGAATGTCACTGTGCATCTGCGAAACCCGCGACTCAGATATCTTCAGGATACTGCCCACCTCCCTCATTGTAAGCTGTTCGTAGTAATAAAGCTTTATGATCAGACGTTCGATCTTGCCCAGACTCTTGGTCAGATAGTTCCTCGAATCCTCCTGCTGCACAGGCATAGAAGGATCATAACCGCCTGGATCAGCCAGCCAACCCAGCTTCTCGTCTTCGTCATCACTGCCCCCGCTCAAAGAATCCAGCGACACAAGACTCGTCGTTTCAAGATGATACTGCCATTTCCTGAACTCCTCCATCGTCTTGCCGAGCTCTGCCGCTATTTCAGGCTGTTTCGGCTCACGTCCGAGATCAACCACTAGCTTCGACTTCGCCCGCTTATATTTGTTAACCTGCCTTCGAGTGTGCCTCGGTATCCAGTCGCTCTGCCGAAGCTCATCCAGCATCGCACCCTTGATCCGCGACCTTGCATAAGTGCTGAAGTGAACCTCACGAGACGGATCATAATTGTCGATCGCCCTCATAAGACCAAATACGCCAACGCTCACCATGTCATCGAATTCAACATTCGAACTGGTCGAGCTCGAAACTTTTGCAGCAATACTTCTTACCAGCGGCAGAAACTTTTTCAGAAGCTCATTCCGCTCGTCCAAACCTAACTGTCCGCCTTCCTTCTCAAAAAAACCGCACTTGTTCTGCTTATCCGATTTTGATTCTTTAATCGATTTGACAGCTACCATACCACTCTCCCGCAATCTTTCTCAGCATCACAACTATTTACATACAGGGCATACCGAACCGCATCCGCAAGGCACTGTGATACTTCAGGCTTGCAGAATTCCCAGTAATCCACATCGGTGCAGAACTCGTAAGCCTCGACAGAATTACGAAAACTCACCACCGCAACCCTCATAAGATCATCTCGGCATATCCTGCAGGGACACATGCTCTCAAATTCCCCAACCAGCTCCGCTAAAAGAGGCATGTGCATCTGAACGACCACATCAAAATCGCATTCGTTGACAACTTCATCCCCAACCCTGCTTGCGCTGCTGACCGGCATCGTACTTAAGGCAGATTTCAACATCACTTTTCCTTCCCAAAAAACTGATAGCACTAACCTTCACTCTCTCACGTAAACTGTCTGACCTCTCCGTTATCAGACGCCATTACATAAACGCAAGCTCCGTGCCAGAACGCCACAGCTAAAATCGAAAGAAATGCCCCCAAAATACATCGAGACTTGAACGACCGTTCCCAAAGGCAAAAACCGCCTAAGCTCGACAAATAATTAGTACGTCTTAATAGTTTTTATGGAAATGGCCATTTATTCTTTGTCCGCAGAATCTTCGCACAACAAAATGGCTTTGCACATGTGAGAAGAGATTCTCACATATGAGAAATGAACTGCCCTCGTAGATGCCCCTCCCCATTACCCCCTGAAGCTTATGGTTAGCTGTCTATACTCGGCTGCTGCTGTGGTTTCTTTTCCCTCAATGCCACAGGGATGTCCAGATGGAACGCTGCCCCCTCGCCTAACTCGCTCTCTACCGAAACCTGGCCTGCCAGAAGACCGCTAAGCTCCTTGCATATTGCTAAGCCAAGCCCCGTGCCCTCACCCTGCCTGGTCAGCGATCCGTCAAGCTGCCGGAACTTCTCAAAAATATTCTCCTGCTGAGCCTCCGCTATTCCGCACCCACTGTCACTGACCGTCAGCCGCACCTTCTTTTCGCCGATCATCTTCGCTGAAATAACTATTCTGCCCCCCTCGGGTGTAAACTTGATCGCGTTACTCAAAAAATTGTAAAGTATCTGCTGCACCTTGCCGGCGTCAGTAGTAACCAGAGGCACATCCTCAGAAGGCTCTACCTTCAGCTTAATGGATTTCTGTTCGGTCATCGGTGAAAAGAACGCCGCCAGCCCCTGACAAAGCTCCTGCACATTGACCTTTCCGACGTGCAGGATCATCTTGCCCGCTTCCGCTTTCGCCAGATCCAGAAGATCGTTTATCATGCTGAGCAGCGATTTCCCGCTGGTCAGTATATTCTCAGCATAGCGTTTCATCTTCTCGGCATCCGCCCCAGCCCGATCATGCAGCAACTGAGCGAATCCAATTATCGCATTCAAAGGCGTCCTGAATTCATGACTCATGTTTGCCAAAAATTCACTCTTGAGTTTATTCGCTTTATACAGCTCGATATTACGTTCGGAAAGCTCCGCTATCTTGTTATCCAGCTCTTCATTGGCGTGACGTAGTTTCTCCTGCGATTCCTGTAGAACGTCCAGCATATGGTTGAAAGCATTGGCTAGTTTTTCGTATTCATCACCCGTCCTGATCGAACTTCTTGCATCGAAATTACCGTCCGCAATATTGTTCACCAGGGCACGAAGCTGACGTATCGGCCGCAAAATTATCCGCTGTGCGATCGCGTAAAACGCAACCACCGCCGCGGCACCGGCAAGCAAACCCGCAATTATTATTGCAACCGTATTCATCAACTGCGTTTTCGCCAGCTCTCGGGCGGGGGTGCTGGCGATAATCGCACCTACGACCTGATTACGATTGAATGCCGAACCCGAGCCGTCAGGATTGTGACATCTGATGCATGCGTCATTCGCACGTACAATTTTGACATAGTTGTTCTGGGCGGCCTCACCCTCCGTGCTCGTCCACGACTCCTCATCCATCCCGTCCTCCTCAGCCGTCAATTCGGTCAAAACCTCATAGTGGCGTTCGGGCATATCATCCTTAACAATATCGCCCCCGCCTTCAAGCCGAAGCCACTTGACAGCAAAATCATCCTTCTGCTGCAGCCTTCCCCCGCTCCCCAGCGCCGGAAGCCCTTCGATCTGGCCCTCACCCATCTGGAAGTGTCGCTCATAAACCGTATCCGCAACAGCCCTGCCCGCATCCAGCGCATTCTTCTCGATCAGCTTGCCCATCCAGAAATAGGGTATCAACAGTGCCACCGTAAGGATCAGGATCACCGCCCCGCCGAACATGATCCGGGACTTCTCAGCAATCGAAAGGGGCTTCAAACCGACAATTCGAAGCCCCTTATAGATCCATTTTTTAACGGCATCAAGCATCACACCTACCTGTCAAATGACTGGCCAATGATTTACGCCTGTCCCGGTTTCTTTTCCACAGCATGCAGATGCTTCTGCGTCCGCAGGTTGAGCTCGTCCAACTGAGCCTTGTCTACCTCACCAGGCGCATCCGTTAGCAGACACTGCCCGCGCTGTGTCTTCGGGAATGCGATCACGTCGCGAATATTGTCCGTACCCGTCAGCAGCATCACAAGCCTGTCAAGACCGAACGCGATACCACCGTGCGGCGGCGTACCGTAATCAAGTGCCTTCAGGAAGAAGCCGAAACGCTCCTCTGCCTGCTCGCGGGAAATATTCAGCAGGTCAAACACCTTCGCCTGCACTTCAGGGTTATGTATACGAATGCTGCCGCCGCCTACCTCCGAGCCGTTGACGACCAGATCGTAAGCCTGCGACCGGATATTGCCAGGATCACTTTCCAGCTTTTCCAGGTCCTCCGGAACCGGCGCCGTAAACGGATGGTGCAGCGAATCGAACCGCTTTTCATCCTCGTTCCAGTCGAACAGCGGGAAGTCCACGATCCACACGAACTCATAACTGCCCTCTTTGCATAACCCAAGCTCTTTACCGAGCTTGACACGAAGCGGAGCAAGCGACTTGTTCACCACGTCCTCTTTGTCCGCTACCATCAGTATCACATCGCCGTCATTGGCATCGAATCTGCTGATGATCTCCTGCTGCTGTTCCTCAGAGAAGAACTTCGCAATACTGCTGTTTACTGTCAACCCGCTGCCGTCCTCTTTAGCGACAACCTTCAGCCACGCCAGACCCTTCGCTCCATATCCGTTGACAAACTCCGTCAGCGTCTTCTCGATATCCCTGCGGGAGAACTTGCCCCCGCCCGGAGCACAAAGTCCCTTGACAATACCGCCCTTTTTGACTGTCGAAGTAAAAACCTTGAAATCGACGTTCGCGGCAATATCTGTAATTTCATGCAAACGCATATCGAACCGCAGATCGGGCCTGTCGATACCGTATTCATCGATCGCCTGCTTATAGCTCATCCGTTTGATGGGCAGTGAAACATCAACATCGAGCACGTTCTTGAATATGTCAGCAACGAGCTTCTCGTTTACGCTCATGACATCTTCACTGTCGACGAAACTCATCTCCACGTCGACCTGCGTAAACTCTGCCTGCCTGTCCGCCCGCGGATCCTCATCACGGAAGCACCGGACGATCTGGAAATACCTGTCACTGCCCGCTACCATCAGTATCTGCTTGAAAAGCTGAGGCGACTGAGGCAGTGCATAGAATGATCCCTGGTAGAGTCTGCTCGGCACAAGAAAGTCTCTCGCACCTTCAGGCGTGCTCTTGCCCAGCATCGGCGTCTCGATCTCCCAGAACCCGTTGTCGTCATAATAGTCCCGCACCATCTTCGCAACACGATGCCTCACACGCATCTTCTCCTGCATCGCGGGCCGGCGAAGATCAAAGAAACGGTACTTCAGCCGAGTTTCCTCATTCACCTCGTTAACCGAATCGATATCGAAAGGCGGCGTCTTCGCCGTATTCAGTATCTCCAGCTCATCTATCGCCACCTCGATCTCGCCCGTCGCCATCTTCGGATTGTCCATGCCCTCACTGCGTCTGCGAACCTCGCCCTGAGCGGCAATAACCCACTCACACCTAAGTTTGCGAGCCTCGGCATGCACCTCTTTATGCTGTTCAGGATCGAACACAAGCTGCACGAGCCCCTCACGGTCTCGAAGGTCAATGAAAACCAGATTACCATGGTCCCTGTACGAATGGACCCAACCTGCCATACGGACCTTCTCACCAACATTGCTGCTTCGCAGCTCACCGCAGTTATGTGTTCGTTTCAGCATTTTCTTTCTTTCCAGGTATCACAAAAATTCTAATAACTTCCCACCGGCTCTGCATCTGATAAAGAAGTCACAAAACAGAACCGGCTATCATCATACTAAAAAAAGGACGCATTAAAATTATGCGTCCCCTGGATCAGCCATGCATACCCGCCGAAAATGGCAGGATCATATACTTATATATACCGTCCAAAAGCCTTCGCAATGACGGCAACTGAATGACGGAATTATATCAGCTCGTCAATTTCCGCCGTAATATCTTTCTTAGTTGTCATGCCGACCCACTTCTTTGCAACCTGCCCGTTATTGAACAGAATGATCGTGGGAATAGCATTGATCGCGTACTCGACAGCAGCTTCGCGGTGCTCGTCAGTGTTGACCTTGCACACCTTGGCCTTGCCTGCGTATTCGTCCGCCAACTCATCGATAACCGGAGCGATCATCTTACACGGACCGCACCACGGAGCCCAGAAATCAACAAGCACCGGCACGTCCGAACCCGTTACCGTATCATCGAAAGTCGCATCAGTGAGTTCTACAACGTTACCTGCCATCGTAATATCCTTTCAAAAGCGTCTCAAAGCACATAATGTTACAACGCGAATTCTACCGCCAGTTGACGTATGTGTCAAACAACAAATGACGCAAATACCGGCTTTAGCACATCAAAAACAGCTCTCAATTAACCCGCCCCGCCTAAAGCTCCTCATCGCCTGATTCTTCGCCCTCAGCGACCATATGCTCATCCGGCTCTTCCCGTCCCTGTGCGGGTGAATACTCCCTTATAGGTATCATATCGCGATTTACTTCCTCCTCTGTTTCACCGGGGCCGCCTTCCCCTGCCGGGACGCTGGCGTTCTCAGCGGCCCCCTCCGGCTGGCCGTCAGCATGCCCAACCGTGGCATTTTGCTCATTTTCCGCCGCTTCCTCGCCGACCGTTCGCTCATAGATCGCCCGCTGAACAGCTTCCTCCGCGGCATCCTCCGTCAACGGCCTGACATAAATGTCGCCCTGCTTCTCGCTCTGTTCCACCCAGATAAGTCGATTCCGCATCAACTCCAGCATCGCCAAAAACATCCCCACCATCACCAGCTTGTTCTTCTTGCCCGCAAAGATACTCTCAAAACTCATAGTACCTTCGCTCTGCAGCCGATGTAGGATATCGATCTGATACAGGTCGATAGGCGTGTCATCCTTGATACTGCTGTAATCCGCATACCGCCCCGTCGCCTGCATTATCCCGTCAAACGCTTCCAGCAGGTCCCAGATGCTCACCTGCTCCAGGTCCACCTCGGGCTCAGCGTCCTGCTTGAGCTCCGTAAGTATATTGTCCGGCCGCGTATGCCTCTCGCTCCTGTCCTCGGCCGAGCTCTCCAGCAGATTCGCAGCATCCTTGAACTTTTTGTATTCCAGCAACTGCCTTACCAGCTCCGCCCGCGGGTCGCTGTCTTCCTCCTCTTCGCCGTCCTCTACCGACGCTTTCGGCAGCAGCATCGCGGATTTGATCTCCATCAGCGTCGCCGCCATGATCAGAAAATCACCCGCAACCTCGATATCCAGCAGCTTGAGCATCTCAATATAATGTATGTACTGCTCAGTTATATGCGAGATAGGTATGTCATAAATGTCGACCTCGTCCTTGCGCACCAGATACAGCAGCAGATCCAGCGGCCCTGAAAAAACATCCAGGTCGACCCTGTATAGTTCACTCATCATTCATCCCCATCAATTTCATCATCCCTTTGCTTTTCATGCTCCTCCAGCAGCTTTCTCGCCTCTTCGGCATCGCTCTCCAGCACCTGCAGCTCGATCCGCCGCCAGCCTATCTCCGGCACAACCACCGAAAGCGTCTCACCGGTCACCGTGGCCTTGACCCCATTGCTCTCAAGCCACATCATCGCAAGCCTGGCGTCCAGGTTGTTCTCATATTCAGCAATCGTGATCAGCTTATCCGAGCTCAATCCAGACCTCCCATCCCAACTGCATCCCGAACCTTATCCAACGTAGTCCGCGCAACGGCCCTGGCTCGCTCCGCACCGTCGGCAAGCACCTTTTTCACATAATCCTGATTATCCTCAAGCTCGGCCCGCTTATTACGGTAAGGCCTGAAATAGTCATGCAGCAGCTCAACAACGCGTTTTTTCACGGTCCCGTACCCGGTCCCGCCCTTTTCGTACTTCTCGCGCCACTCCGCCAGCTCATCCTTCTCAGCCACCAGCTTGAGCATCGCGAAAATACTGCACTGATCAGGATCCTTCGGCTCCTCCACCGGTGTCGAATCGGTCTTGATCCGCATAACCTTCTTCTTGACCTTGTTCTCGGGCTCGAATATCTCGATGGTGTTATCGTAACTCTTACTCATCTTCCGCCCGTCCACGCCCGGCACGACAGCGACAGACTCAAGTATATGCTCATCAGGCAGGACAAATACCTCGCCGTACATATTATTGAACCGCTGGGCGATGTCCCGGGTCACCTCGATGTGCTGCTTCTGATCCTGACCGACCGGCACACATTCACTGTCGAACGCCACTATATCAGCCGCCTGCAGCACAGGATAGGCAAAAAGCCCGTGATTGGGCGATAAACCCTGTGCTACCTTATCCTTATAAGAGGTGCACCGCTGCAGCAGCCCCATCGGCGTCACACACGAAAGTATCCACGCCAGCTCCGTCACTTCAGGCACATCAGACTGCCGCCAGAAAACCGTCTTTTCAGGGTCCAAACCGAGCGCCAGGTAATCCATCGCAACATCCAGGCACCGCTGCCTGAGTTCATCGGCCTGCGGATTCGTGGTTAATGCGTGATAATCGGCGATAAAATAGAAACCCTCGTTGTCCGCCTGGAGCTGCAAATGCTGGCGCATGGCCCCGAAAAAGTTGCCTATATGCAGTTTACCCGACGGCTGTATACCTGAAAGTACTCTCAATTGGCTGCTCCTGAACCTGTAAAAAGTGCACAAAAGTAAGAAAAATGAAGCAAAACTATGCAAAAAGCTTCAAAAACTGGGCAAAAGTAGCAATAAAAATTCTTCAGTAAGTTACCAATATGAGCCCGTCAAGTCAAGAAATTACGCCGGTATAAAGCGCTGGCGGGACACAATTTGAAGGCGTGGAAAAACCAGACAGATCACCCCTTGTTCCAGACCTCCTGCCGTTCAGCCAGCAGATTCTCCTGCTGTATCATCGACGCCAGCTTCCAGAATTCTCCCATCGAATGGTCGAAAAACTTTTTGTACCCCTCGCAGAAATAGGTGATCCCGTCGTCATAGCCCTTCTTGCGATCCTTCGGACATCCTCCCCTGCAAATATCGAGATGTCGACAAACCAGGCACTTGTTCGCCAGCTTCCGTTTCTGCCGGTTGAATCGCCGTTTGATACTGTCGCCCGCCAGTTCGCCGAGGTTGCGATCCAGCAGATTTCCGATCCTGTGCTCGTTCTCAACAAAAAAGTCACAGCAGTACACCCCGCCGTCATGCTCGACAACCACGTAATCCGCACATTTCGGCATGAAAGTACACTCGGTCGCACCCATACCCAGACACTGACTTATCATGCTGTCAAACGTCCGGATACTCATCTTCCGCACGCCATGGTCAACCCACCGATCGAATATCCTGCACAGAAAATCGCCATACTGTTCGGGCGTTATACTGAAATCCGCGATCTCACCCGTCTCCGGGTCCTCTTCCACACACTGGATAAACTGCAGGAACTTGAAACCGTTTTCCACGTAAAAATCGAACAGCTCGTCCGGATGCTCGACATTATAACTGTTCAGCAGCGTCAGAATGTTGAACTGAACCCCATGCTTTTTGCATCGTTCGATCGCAGCCATCACCCGATCGAAGGTCCCATTCCCCCCATGATCGAGCCTGTATTTGTCATGAAACTTCTTCGGCCCGTCTATACTGATCCCAACAAGAAAACCCTTTTCCGCCAGAAACTCGCACCATTCATCGTCCAGCAGAATGCCGTTGGTCTGCAGTGAATTCGTGAAGTTCTGGCCCGCCCCGCATGCCTTCTCCTGCAGCTCGACGACTTTTTTATAGAAATCCAACCCCATCAGCGTAGGCTCACCGCCCTGCCATGCAAAACTGTTCTGCGGGAACCCGCACCCGAGAAAATCGTTCACCATCTTCTCGAGCACCTCTTCGCTCATGCGGTGCCTGCCGCCGCCGAACAGAGTGGTCTTGCACGTGTAAAAACAGTATCTGCAGTCTATATTGCAGTCAGGCCCGGTGGGCTTGATCAAAAGCGAAAATGGTCTCATTTACAAACACCCGTATAATCAAATTAATCCGTCCCTGCCTGAGTATAGGATTTTTGGGCGGATAATCCAATATTTTCCGGCAATATACCCTTATTGATTCAGGCACGGGCTCCTTTTGACTGTTCTACGAATTTTCTCACTCTGCGTTCAGCGGCCTTGGGCTTGCTGATATTGCACGGCCCGGCCACACACCCGCCCTGACAGCTCATAACTTCGATGAAGTTGGCATCACAGCCGGCCTTTGCGTACCTTCGCAGCATTTTCAGCTCTTTCTTGCCGATCCCATCGACCTGCATTGCCTTGACCCGGTTATCTCCGCACTTTGCCCTGATCGCACCCGTAACCCCGCCGGTCACCGCAAATTCTCTCGCTTCACTTCCCGGGCCTTCGCCCAGATCCGCAGCGATAAATTCATCAATATCCAGCTCCTGACCGACAAGCATTGCCCCGAGTTCATCCGTGGTCAGCACATAGTCAACCAATTCGTCACTCATTGCTTCGTGTCTCTTTGCAACGCATGGACCTATGAAGACGGTCACCGCATCGGGCTCGCGATCCTTCACCAGCTTAGCAGCGTAATGCATCGGAGTCGGCGTATCCGAGACAAATTTTGCCATCTCCGGGACGTGTTTTCGAACCGTCTCCATGTACGCCGGACAACAGCTTGAAGTCATCATTTGCTCACCATCGCCCAGCCGGTCAGCCAGTTCATTCGCTTCGTGCTCAGCCGTTATCGCGGCACCTTCGGCAACCTCCATGACATTGTCAAAACCCATCGCCCTGACCGCTGCACACAGCTTGCCGAACTCAGCAGGGAACTGTCCCGCCATCGCAGGCGCCAGCATCGCAACCACCTTCCTGTCACTCTTGAGTTTTCCTATTACGTCCACCATCTGCGACCGCTCCATGATCGCGCCGAACGGACACGCCTGCATGCACTTGCCGCAGAATGTGCATTTATCGTAATCGATGTGCTCCCTGCCGTCGGCGCCCTTGGCAATAGCTCCCACCGGACACGCCTCTTCGCAAGGCACGGGCACATAAACTATCGCGTGATACGGGCACACATTCACACAAAGCCCGCAGTTAACGCACTTGTCGTCGTCGATGATCGCCTGGCCGTTAACCACCTGGATCGCATCTTTGGGGCAATTCACTGTACAGGGCCGGGCAACACACCCTTTGCACACGTTCGTCACATAGTGTCTTCCCTTGAGACATGCACTGCACGCCTCGTCGATCACGGTGAGGATCGGGTCGGCGGGCTTTTCGCGTTTGTCAGCATCGACAGCATACTCGCCCAGCATCTTAAGCTCATCAGTCTCGGTCTCAACGGCATGTCCCATTATCGCCATCAGCCGATACTTTGTGATCGCCCGGTCCTTGTAAACACAGCATCGCGCACCGGTTCTGTCCCGCGGATACAGGTTCACAGGCACCCTGTCGATCTCACGTTGCAGTTTACCTTCGAATGCTAGTCTCGCCGTCTCGATCAGCAGTGTGGTTTTGATCCTCTGAGCATTGTTCTGATATTTCATTCCGGAAACCTCACGTATCCAGTTGTTTCTTTATTTCACGCACCACATCTTCCACGGTCGCTTCCTCGATCAGCACGTCGTTGACCTTGACATACGGCGCACCCCTGTACTGCAGATCCTTGCAAAGTCCAAAACAGGGCGAACCCTTGATCTGGACCGCTGGGCGAAGCTTTTCATCCAGCAGTTCCTCGAGTCCTGCCACCTCGGAGGCGCCCATGACATAACAAGTCGTGCCCGTACATATCTCAACTTTTACCTTTTCCATGTTACCACCTAAATAAGCCTCATATTTGCCTGCTTGAGGTATTTCGTATTTAACAGCCCAACGATACGTTTCATCAGGTTCCGTCTTATATCCAGCTCGACCGGGAAATTCGGATCCTGGTGAGCTTCGTTGATCTTTGTCCCAACCACAAATTCTATTATATCACTGTCAAGCAGATAGCGAGCCAGACGAACAGCCGCGTTCGATTTGAGCTTGTCCGGATCCTCGCCGGCCTCAAGTATCTCCGCCATCCTGCTCAGCGTCAGCGTCCCTTCGGTCACCAGGTCCACGCCAGCGATATTCGACGCAGGCGGCACCGAGCTGTCCAGGCAGCCCAGATCAACGCTGATCTCCTCGCCAAGCTCCCGCGCAATGATCCTGGCAGTCGTTCCTCCGCAAACGATCTTCCGGCCGCCATACTCCCGTAGTATTCGCGCCATTTCCGTATCCTTCCGCTCATCCAGCGGCGGTCCTGTCATCACTACCGACTTTCTCGGCCTGCGGAAATTCACCACGGCACAGCTTATGTCATCCTTCGCCTTGCCTCCGTCGATCCGTCTGGCCTTTTCCACGACGGACCTGCTCAACTGTCTCGCGCTTATATCGCGTTCCATGCCGCACTGCTCGACGATGTAGCTGCCGACAGCATCATTGCCCCAGCCGAACGGCGTGGCATCCCGGCCCATACCGCTCTGCGTCACCCCGTCAGTATAAAAAACCGTCCGGTCGCCCTGCCTGGCGGTGAAGCTGCTGTACAGAACCTCACATCTGCCCCGATTCGCGGTCGCTACTTCCAGCTTCTTCTTGTCGATGTCGACCAACACACCATCCCGCAGCAGCCTGAATGGGGGATTGTCATATTCGATCACGGAAACACGCCCGTCGCTGCGTATATCCACGATCGTAAAGGTCGAATAGCCGATCTTTCTCTCGCTGCATATCGGCAGCGTCGCCATGATGATCTCCGACGCTCGCCTTATGTCAATATCCGACGAGATGTACTTCATGGCCATCGTCGCCGTCAAGGTAGCGAGCACATGCGCCTTGATTCCGCTGCCCAGCCCGTCGGCGAGCACACAGATCGTCCTGCCTTCTTCCGGTATCTTCTTCGAAAGAAATACATCCCCTGCTGCCTGCTGGCCGGATTTGCTGTGCTGGCCGAAATCGACTTCGACAAAAGCTTTATCAGTCTGCATCGGTCCCGTCTCCCAAAGCGTCCGCGGAGAATGACTCGGTGATAGAGTTCAGTATGACCTCCGATTCGGCAGCGTTCTCACCAAGCAGGAAGGCGATCTGCTGAACCGTTGACAAGTGGTTCGTGATCACTTCCTTCGCTTTTCGCACGACCTGTTCCTTCTGTACGGCCGGCGCGGTTATATCCTGCACGATCCCGCCGACTATCCTGTGCGGGTCGATCGTAAACACTGTGACGCGGAGAATTACCTTGCCGTGACGCACGCTTTTTTCGACCGACTGCTGACCGCTGCTCAGGACCTGCGAAAACAGGTTGCCGAAACCGATGACCCGGTCAAGCACCGCACCCTCGAGTCCGGGCTTGGCGTCAAACGCTGCGGCACTTTCCTCGCCCATCAGCTCAGCGAATCGCCTGTTGCTTTCAACGATCCGCATGTGCTCATCCACGATCACGACGCCAGAGGGCATGGTCCTTATCAGTGCATCCGCTTTCTTGTGCGCGAGCTTTCGCATATAACCGGCACACATGCTCGTCTCCGCCCGGCCGTCAAGCAGCGCCCTGGCAAACTCCCGGCAGGAATCATAACCGCACCCGCCGCAGTTCAGCTCGTCTTCCCGGCTGAACTTGCCGACCGTCTTTAGGGCTCGACTTATCTCTTCTTCGCTGTGAACCATACGCCTGACCGGCTCGATCAGCCAGTTGTCCTCGATCTCAACGCCCGGCTCACGCGGTATCGCAGAATCGTCCCACTGAGCAAAACTGAGCACGCTGCTCCGCTTGACGATGGTCTTGCCCTGCTGGCCGGCCTTGGGCCCATTCACGCACCCGCCCTCACACGCGAGCATCTCTATGAACATCGGTCCGTCCGTCTTTATCTCTTCAAGGCTACCCAAAGCCTGCTCGATATTCTCTATGCCCGAAAACGTCATCAACTGCGAATCACTCACGGAGCAGTTCCGCTTGATCCCCGCGATCATCCCGCCGTCGATGGGGTACAGTGCGCCTTCGTTGGCTCTGTAAGGGATGAAATCATCATCTGCACCGCCCTGTTCGTCACCGGGCTCTATCCCGGCCGAGTCGAACCACTCTCTGAGCTCTTCGAAAGTGATCGCTACTTCGAGCATCTCACCATGCGAATCAGCTTCTGCCTTTTTGCTTATGCACGGCCCAACGAACACGACTCCGACATCCTCACCGTACTGCCGGCGGAGCAGCTTCGTGTGAGCCAGCACTGGCGACAGCAGACTCGTCACTTTCTCGGCATGCTCGCTGCGGTATTTTTTGACCAGCTCCACAACCGTCGGACACGCTGAGGATATATAAACGCCTTCATTTTCTTCTTTGAGCTTTTTTGCGATCGTCGCTGAGACCTCCTGCGCACCGAGCGCAGTCTCACTGACGCCGTAAAAACCCAGTCGCTTGATACCGGCTATCAACTGCGCCTGCTCGATACCGGCAAACTCGGACACAAAACTCGGCGCCAGCGAAACTATTACCTTCTTCTTCATTTGCAAGAGCAGCTTCGCCCTGTCAAGATCATTGCGGACACGCTTTGCACCCACGGGACACACCTGCACACACTTTCCGCACATCACGCAAAGCTCAGGAATGATCCTGGCGTGTCCTTCCTGGATCTTGATACCCTTCACCGAACACTGCCTCAGGCATTTATAGCAGTCCTGGCATTCTGCGGGCTCAGTAAAAATTGGCTGTAATTGATTCATGCTCTTCTCCTGCGGAAAGGTACTCATGCTCTGTTTGCCTGTCAGTTCATAAATTCACTTATCACCTGCTTACTTGCGTTCCAGATGATGCTTGACTATATCGACCACCGTTCCAGGCGTAACGTTTTCATATTCTTCGTCACTCACCACCATGTTGGGCCCCTTCTTGCAGTTGCCCATGCAAAGTGCCCCACGCAAGTCTACCTTTTCTTCCAGCCCCTCTTCCTCGAGGTATTTCTGAAGCACCTCAAGAGAATCCCTGCTCCCTCGTGAAAAACAACTGCTGCCCATGCAGATCGTGATCTCCAGTTTTTTCTTTCGGCGGAACATATTGACTCCTGTTAAACAGTTCATTTATCGTTCTTCATTGCCTCTGCCGTCCTCCTGGAAAGCAGCGCCAAACTTGCCGCAAGGTCCACCCGCTCGACGATAACTCCATCGGGTACATCCAGCTTGACCGTCGTGAAGTTCCATATCGCTCTTATCCCTGCCTCAACGATCTTGTCCGTAATTTCCTGGGCCGCTTTGTCGGGTAGAGTGAGTATCGCAATGTTTACGCCCGTCCGTTCTATCAGTTCAGCCAGACGTTCCATGCCGAAGACTTTCTTGCCGTGTATTTCAGTGCCGACCTTTCTCAGATCGCTGTCGAAACAGGCAAGAATATTCAAATTATAATCTTTGAAGCCCTTGTATCCCGCCAGGGCCGACCCCAGGTTACCCGCACCGATCAGATAAGCGTCCGTCGCATTGTCCCAGCCGAGAAATCCAAGGATCGCATCGATCAGTTCTGCTGCATCGAAACCGACACCGGCCTGGCCCGTTATTCCCAGACCCGCCAGATCCTTGCGAACCTGTATTGGCTCGTACCCGAGCTTATCGGCTATGAAGGTGCTGCTGATGTGTGTCTTGTTTTCGTCCTGTGCCTTACGCAGAATATTCAGGTACGCGGGCAATCGCCTTATCGTAGGGTGCGATACTGACACTGGCTTGTCCTGGCTCATTTCTCTCTCCAACATGACAGTTCGGTAAACTTTTATCGAATCCATGTATATTATGCATAAAACCAGTCTCTTGTGCAATACTTTTCGGCCGATTCCAGCAGATTTTAGCAAATTATTGTGAATACCGGAACAATAAGCCGGGGCACGTAGATGTTTTTGTGATTTTTTTCATAACAACTTGCTTGACTATAAGTGGTTTTTAAGACAACACTTACGCAGCCTTACCGCGATCTATGCGGCATCTTGACCGCCAAATCTCAAGAAAAACACTTGAACAAACGCCTAGAGTTTGATAATTGTATATCGAGCAATAAATATCGAGCATAAAGTATCGAGCGCCCGACCACTGCTCGACACGAAACAAAGCAAGTATTACAAAAGGGAGATTAAGATGAACGACAAAACAAGAAAGAACAACGCGAACGGACAGGTCGCTGTGGCGGACCGCAAAGAACAAAACCGGATCGACCCCCTGGAGCAACTGGACGGCATCATCAACCGGGCCAAGATCGCCCAGTACAAGTACGCTTCATTCTCGCAGGAGCAGGTCGACGAGATCTTCTTCCGTGCTGCAATGGCTGCAAACAGCGCACGGATCTCCCTGGCAAAACACGCCGCCGCCGAGACAGGCATGGGGATCGTTGAAGATAAGGTCGTCAAAAATCACTTTGCATCTGAATTCGTCTACAACAAATTCCGCGACGCAAAAACCTGCGGCGTGATTGAACACGACACAGCGATGGGCGTTCGCAAGGTCGCCGAGCCTGTCGGAGTGATCGCGGGCATCATCCCGACCACAAACCCGACTTCGACCGCGATCTTCAAGGCCCTGCTCGCGCTGAAAACCCGCAACGCGATCATCTTCGCGCCGCACCCCCGTGCCAAGAAATGCACCGTCGAAGCAGCGAAGATCGTCTACGACGCCGCCGTAAAGGCCGGAGCACCCGAAGGAATAGTTGGCTGGATCGAAGAACCGTCTCTCGACGGCACCAGCCATCTCATGAAGCACCGCGACACCGCATTGATCCTCGCGACAGGCGGACCGGGTATGGTAAAGGCCGCATACTCTTCAGGCCGACCCGCAATCGGTGTAGGCAGCGGCAATACGCCCGCTATCATCGACGAAACCGCAGACATCGAAAATGCTGTAAGCTCTATCCTGGTCAGCAAGACTTTCGACAACGGCCTGATCTGCGCATCCGAGCAGTCTGTGATCGTCGCTGATGAGGTCTACAACGCGGTAAAGGCTGAATTCGCAAAGCGGGGCGCACTGATCCTCAACGATACGCAGAAAAAGAAGCTCGCCGGCACAATCGTAAAGGACGGCAAGCTCAACGCTGCTATCGTCGGCCAGCCTGCATACAAGATCGCACAGGCCGCAAACTTCGACGTTCGTGAAGACACAAAGGTTCTTATCGCCGAGGTCACGAAGGTCGGCACAGATGAGCCGTTCAGCATCGAGAAGCTCTCTCCGGTCCTCGCATTGTACAAGGTTTCGGACTTTGCCGCAGCAGTAGACAAAGCCGTCGATCTCGTCGAATTCGCCGGCATGGGACACACATCTGTCCTCTATACTAACCCCGACAACGACGAGCGCATCGCGGCATTCAGCGCACGCATGTCTACCGGCCGAACACTGATCAACATGCCCAGCTCGCAGGGCGCGATCGGCGACATCTACAACTTCAAGGTCGACCCGTCTCTCACGCTCGGCTGCGGCACATGGGGCGGCAACAGCGTAAGTGAGAACGTCAGCGTACAGCACCTGCTCAATGTAAAAACCGTCGCAGAACGCCGCGAAAACATGCAGTGGTTCCGCGTTCCGCCCAAAGTATACTTCAAGCGAGGCTGCCTGGCTGATTCGCTCAAGGAACTCTACGGCCGCAAGCGTGCCTTCATCGTAACCGACAAGCCGCTCTTCGAGCTCGGCTACACGAGAAAGGTCACCGAGGTACTCGACTCGATCGGCATCGAAAGCCAGGTCTTCGCCGACGTCAACCCGGACCCGGATCTGACGACGGTCGACAAGGGCCTTGCCGCGATGAACACGTTCAAGCCCGACACTGTCATCGCACTCGGCGGCGGTTCGCCCATCGACGCGGCAAAGATCATGTGGCTGATGTACGAGCACCCCGAGTCTCGCTTCGAGGATCTCGCGATGCGGTTCATGGACATCCGCAAGCGTGTCTGCAAGTTCCCCGAGCTCGGCAAGAAGGCGACAATGGTAGCTATCCCGACCACATCCGGCACGGGCTCTGAGGTAACGCCCTTCGCGGTCATCACCGATGACATGGAAGGCGTGAAATACCCGATCGCCGATTACGAACTGACGCCCGACATGGCGATCGTTGATCCGGACCTGGTACTCTCGATGCCCGCATCTTTGACAGCAGCGTCGGGCCTGGACGCGGTAACGCACGCACTCGAAGCACTGGCGGCGACAACGGCCACGGACTACACCAACGGCATCGCGATGGAATCGCTGAAGCTGCTGTTCGACTACCTGCCCGCTTCCTACAGGGACGGTGCGAACAACGTGAAGGCACGCGAAAAGGTGCACTACGCCGCGACGATGGCTGGTATGGCATTCGCCAACGCGTTCCTCGGTCTGTGCCACTCGATGGCGCACAAGCTCGGTTCCGCGTTCCACATCCCGCACGGCGTTGCGAACGCGATCCTGATACCGCACATCGTCAGATACAACGCGACCGACAAGCCGCGTAAGCAGGGTATCTTCTCGCAGTACACGCACCCGGTGAGCAACAAGGTTTACGCACGAGTAGCCGACTACCTCGGTCTGGGCGGCAGCAGGAACGAAGAAAAGGTCGAAAAGCTGATCGAAGCCCTGACCAGGCTCAGCGCCGAACTCGACGTGCCGACCACCATCAAGGACGCAGGCGTGACCGAAAAGGATTTCTACGGCAAGCTAGAGGACCTCACGGAACAGGCCTTCGACGACCAGTGCACCGGCACGAACCCGAGATATCCTCTCCTGAGCGAGATCAAGGAAATCTATGTTAAGGCGTATAAATAGCAACTAAAACCACACATTTACCTCCTCCTCCTCCAAACCCTCGGGGTTCCTCCTTCCCCGGGGGTTATTTTTGTCCACTCAAATCCGCTCATCAGGCGAAAACGGATTATCCTCAGCCGCCTTACCCTTCAGTGTCAGGACTACAACCCCATGCGCGGGCACCGCAAATTCAAGCCCTGACTCATCATCAACCTTGATAAACTTATGAGCCCAAACATCACGAACGGTATACCCTGTATCAGCAAGCCCAACCTCCGCGGGCTCGAAGCCGATCACAGCCTCAGCTTTCGAACGGTTCAGCAATGCAACCGCAACCACCCCGCTGTCCACAGCACCCAACGGCCGCGCCCACAACTCATATTCACCATCGTCCCTCAGCCTTCTCGCCTGGTACACCAGCGGATCCTGATTTATCGCGATCATCTCCGCATTCGTCAGTATCTCCACCGTCTCTTCCGTCATCGATCGCAGATCATTACCCGCCAGCAGCGGCGACGCCATCATGCACCACATTGAAAAATGCGCCTTGTCCTCCTCATAGCTCATCCCCCTGCCCACCTGCAGCATATCCATATCATTCACGTGGCCCGGCCCGGCATACTTCCACAGATCTGCATTCAGATCAATGATCCTGGTGATCGACCCAAAGTCGGCCTGAATATCACCCGAAATTCTCCATGAATCCGCTACATCGATAAACCATTCCCCCGGAAACTGCCACCTGCAAACATTGTAAACCACGTCCTCACGGATCGAGCGTATCGTCTCACCTATCTCCGTATAACGGGACGGTTCATCGAGCCCAAGCCATTCGCCCCCGCACCAGTCAACCTTCATAAAATCATAGCCCCACTCCTCGAGCATCAAACGCAGGTCCTGCTCCGTATGGCCGTAAAGCCCCACGCCGTACCCCTTCGGATCGTTATCCCACTTGCTCGCACAAGTATCCTTCCCCGCATCGCTGTATATCCCAGCTTTGAGCCCCTTTGAGTGTATATAGTCCGCAACCGCTTTCATGCCGTTGGGAAACTTCTCAGGATGCGAAAACAGCTTTCCATCCTCATCACGGCCCCCAAAATAGCCGTCATCTATATTGACATACTCATACCCCGCATCAGCCATCCCGCTGGAAACCATCGAGTCCGCCTGGGCCTTTATCAGCTCCTCATTGATATTTATGCGGTAGCTGTTCCAACTGCTCCAGCCCATTATCGGAGTCTCGGGCCTGGCCGACCCGCCGCAACCCGCAAACAAAAACGCAGCGAAACTCAAGCAAACAACCTCGAAGATCCTCATACACACCCTTTCAGAAGCTAATGTTATAAAATGTCCGCGCGCGAACACACACAGCAAGCGAAAAACCGGGAAGAATGCGGGTACAGGGAATCGAACCCTGGTATCCAGCTTGGGAAGCTGGCGCTTTACCACTAAGCTACACCCGCTGGGTGAGGTGCGAATTATAGACACACTCATACCTGCTTGTCAAATACTTTCTCGAACAATCCTTACACGATGAATCCCCTATAACTGAAACATCGTAACCGCCAAAAGCAACTGGTCAGAAATGCCGTCTCATGCTACAATAAACTTGAATTTTGCTTTTAAGGAAAGGAATACATAATGATCGAGCTTCTACGCAATCGTCGCAGCATCCGAAAATTCACCGACAAAAAGGTCGAGCCCGACAAAGTGGAGCTGCTCAAAGAGGCAGCTCTTCGCAGTCCCTCCTCCCGCAATTTCGATCCCTGGCAGTTCGTCTTTGTTGATGATCCCGAACTGATCACCAAGCTCGCAGAGTCCAAAACCCACGGCTCGAACTTCATGCTCCACGCCCCCTTTGCCGTCGTCGTCCTCGCCGACACCACCAAATCCGATGTCTGGGTTGAAGACTGCTCCATCGCTTCGATCCTTATCCAACTAACCGCCCAGAGCCTCGGGCTCGGCTCCTGCTGGGTACAGATACGCAACCGCAAATCCCCCACGGGCCGAACAAGCGATGAATATGTCCGCGAACTGCTCAACGCCCCCGAGAACACCGCTGTCGAGTCCGTCATCGCGATCGGCTACCCCGACGAACACCGCGAGCCCAAATCCAAAGACGAGCTCGACTTCTCGAAGATCATAAAAAACCGCTACGCATAAGACGGGCCAAACCAGGTCAACAAAAAAGGGCAGTGCATGGTCACATTCGATCTTGCACTGCCCTTCTCAATTATAATAATGCGGTCTCGGCTTTCACACAGCCTCTGCCGGCTGATCAATCATCACGCAAGCCGGGATAATCATAATCTTTGAACTTGTCCATCCACTCCGGCCAGCCTCCGTTTGGACCTTCATCCGTATCCCACACCCGGCTCCACTTCAGCGACCATAGCTCCTTGATATCCACCTTACTGACCGAACCGTCCATAAACGCTACATTGACCGCACCATCGTGCCTGTCCAGAGCCACACGCCACATGCTGTCCTGCCATGCGGCCGGGGGCAACGCACCGTCACTTGCCGGTGCAGTGTCTATGTTCTTTGGGTTAAGCGACCGCCACAGCCCGTCAACGAAAACCGGAACATCCTTTGCACCCTTGCAATGGAACTTCTTCCAGTAGTACGAAGTATCTCCATAAGTAGGACTCATCGCCCAACTGTTCATAGCAATGCTGCCGCTGTCATCTGTAGCATTGTTCAGGCTCCAGGCCTCATACTTGCCGCCCCAGTAGCCTATCCCCGCATTACCGTGCGGAACTTTACCCAGCTTCTTCGCAGACGGACAAAACCTTATGTCCGGATCGTTGTAGTAGTCCCGATATGCGTGATACCAAACGGAAGCCCCCTCTCCGCCTTCTTCATAACCCGTTCGGCCATCCTGCAGCTTGCCATTGTTATTCTGCGCATACAGCGCCACGCACAGACCCCACTGCTTCATATTGGACCTGCAAACGACCGCCCGCGCCTTTTCCTTGACCATACCCAGCGCCGGCATCATAATCGCCAGCAAAAGCGCGATTATCGAAATAACTACCAGCAGCTCTATTAAGGTGAATCCCCGTTTCTTCATTTTTTGTCTCCATTCAAAATTGTTTATGCCTGCCATGGATCATATAAATTGTTATAGTAAGGCGAATACAGCTTCCGCGTCGAGCCCCACACCTGAAGCTGCCCGTTCTGCACATATTGACTGCCGCGCTCACTAACGTGTTGGATCAGACGGTTACGCCACATCTCCAGCGTACTCGCCCATTCGGTCTTACCCGCCAGATCCTCGAGCTCGCCGCGTCCCTGCCGCATATCGAACAACTGTTCACTGCCGTCATACAGGAAGTACACGTACTTAAACTGGCCGTCCGTCAGCGAGATCCAGTGATTCTCCGCCGCGTAACACACATCGTGCTCCAGATCGATATACTCACGCCAGTCAGCCGTCTCGCCGCGCACCAGCTTGAGCATGCTCATCCCGTCCAGTGCGGGCGGTATGTCCGCGCCGGCCATATCAAGACACGTTGGCATAATATCACGCAGCTCAACCGGATTCGGAACAGAGGCCCCTCGCGAAATGCTCGCCTGGTAACCCTTCGGCCACCTCATGATCATAGGCACATGCGTACTGGCCTCGTACGCATAGGTCTTTCGCCACATATGATGATCCCCAAGCATATCGCCGTGATCGGCAGTGAAGAAGATCAGCGAATTGTCGTAAAGCCCCTTCTTCTTGAGCGTTTGGATGATCTTGCCAACCTGCTCGTCAATAAAGCTGACGTTGCCGTAATACCCTTTCCGCGAACGTTTCACCGTATCGACGCTCCGGGCTGCTCGCCACGAGCTGCTCGCGTAATTATTGTATTCTGCGTACTTATCGACCCAGTCGCCAATATAAGGCGCGGGCATATCGTCCTGCTCATACATCTCCCAGAACCGCTTGGGCGGATCATAAGGACTGTGCGGCCGGGCAAAACTGACCTTCAAAAAGAACGGTTCGTTTTTATCATACGTCTCTATGAACTCGGTCGCCATCCTGCCGGTCCAAGTCGTGGGATGCAATTTTTCGTCCAGCGCGTACTGCGCCGCTTCGTAGTCGTTCCAGCCGATGCCCGTAGCATCCGGATTCTTGTTCGGCGCAACCTCTGCAAACCACCTGCGGTAATCACTGATAAAGTCCGGCGACTCCACCCTGCCCGATTCATCCACGAGCGTACCGTGGAAACCGTGCAGCGTCTTCTGCGGATACCAGTGCATCTTGCCGATGCCGAACGTATAATAGCCAGAGTCACGCATCATCTGCGGCAGCTCCGCGGGATAACCGTTGCGAACCCTGCCGTAACCCAGCATCCCGTGATGCCACGGCGAAAGACCCGTCAGCAGACTCGAACGTGCCGGCGTACAGCTTGGCACAGATACATATCCGTTCTCAAACAACGCGCCGTCAGCGGCTAACGCGTCCAGGTTCGGCGTTTTGATAATAGAATTGCCCGCCGCACCGATACAGTCCCACCTGTGCTGATCGGATATAATGAACACAATGTTCGGCCTGTTCCGGCCAGCCTTGGCAGTCAAAGCATCGTTGCTTATTTTGACCCCCGCCCTGCCGATGGACCCGGTACCAAGAGCAAACGCTCCCGCAGTCATTCCCGCTCGTTTGAGAAAATCTCTTCTATCCATTCTATCGATACTCCTTCGCCAAACAACTAACTTGGCAGAAATTCAAATTATCGCGCAAACCTTCGCACCCGGCTTACAAACGTTGGATCATAGAACCGATCAGTTCCGCATAATCTTCCAGATCGACCCTGCCGTCGCCATTGAGATCACTGACCGTAACCGAACCGTTCACCGGCTGCATCACAGAAGCACCCGCCCCGCCGTACAGCCTGACGATCTCGCTGTGATCGAGAGCCCGCGAATAAACACTCACGCTGTCAATCTTGTCCACCGTTGACCCGAACGCATTGTCCGATATCTTCTCGATCACAGTTTCGCTCGCAGCCTCGGCAGTTGATCCTGCATCCCCGCCTGCAACCAGCAAGCCGTTTACGTACAATTCGACCCTCGCGTTTATGGCGTCATTCACGATCGCAATGTGGTGCCACGACCCGTCATAGAAGCCAGTATTCGTAAGTTCGTAAGACGCATCTAGCCCGACAGAATCGACTGTAAAGGCCTGCATCCCAACGCCTGCACTTGTTGTCTGCGACATCCAGAAACTCATCGTAAAGCCGTCGACACCGTCGAATACGCTCGCAGGCAGAACAACCGAGCTCCCATCGGTCAGCTTGACACACCCTCCGTCGAAGCCGTCAACGTTCCATACACCTGTCAGATCTCGCTGGATACTGCCGTCCAGACCGTTCCCGCTAGAATCACCGACCACATATCCGCCGAGCTCTTCAAAGCGGTACTCGGCCCGCAAACCTGCAGGCTCCGAACCGCTGGCCGAAACCATATACTCAGCCATCGCCCAGCCCTCGGCAAACAAAGCAATATCACCCAGATCAACGACGAAATCACCATCCAAGTCCGCCGTCGGTTCAGTGATCTCTTCACTGCCGGCCGGATGAATCATAACGTCATAAACGACTATCGAACCTGCCGCCCCGCCTGTCGAGCCGTCACCGGTCCCGATACGCATCTCGCTTACATTGGCAAGGTCAACACCGGCCGCCGCAAATTCGCTCAGCGCCAGCGTGATTGTCGTCGCCTCATCATTGCTCACCAGTTTCTCACTTTGTAACGCCAGGTCAGCACTGTCTGTTCCGTCTGACAAACCAACAAACAAAGTCTCGCCCGCATTAGCTGAATCGCCCTGCATCGTCACCGACAGAACCTGCTCGCCCGACCAGTCCTGAACGCTCGCAAATGTCCTGCTGATATAGGATTGATACGGCACGGTTGTATTGTCGTAGCTGAGCGTAACCGCACCTTCCATCGCGTCTATCGTCGCCTGGGCGTTGCTGCCGTTCGCTGCTCCGTCCGTCCAGGTCCCCAGCAGATCGGCAGTGCTCACATAGCTGAAAAAGTCGTCAACCGTCGTATCCACCGGCACATAATCGCCCAGCATGTAAACCCATATATCCGTTCCTATCGAAAAACTCCATACAGGCCCGGAGTTGATCATCTCGCCACTGGCATCCAGCGAAACAACCTGCCAATCATAGGTGCCCGCTTCCAGCAGGTCCATCCCCGCTGCCCGCGCGATCTTCGCAAGCCCCACCGGCGCACCGGCATATTCACCCGCATTCACGAGCTGCTCACCGGCTGGAGCAAACATGATCCGATAGCTATCAACAAAATCATCCCCCGTCCAGTCCAGATATGCACTCGTCGCGACAATACTCGCACCATCCGCGGGAACCGGATCCGTCGCGCTGCCCGCCCCGACCGTAAAGCTCCACACATCCCCCGTATACTCCGTCCCGCCGTCCGTCACATCCACTCGCCAGAAATATGTATTGCCCAGCGTCAGCGTCCCCGCTGCAGGGACATAACTTGTTGCGCTTCCCGTAGAAACGCCGCTTATAATCTCATCACACGCCATCGTCGTTCCGATATTCACGTCATAATCAGGATTTTCCACCGCCCCGGCACTCCAGCTCAGAACAGCATCCGGGGAGACATGATCTTCACCATCACCAGGCGAAGGCCCGTAAACATACGGCTCGTCACTGCCCGTACATAGCAAAAGAATTTCGCCCTCGCTAAGCTCATGATCGTAAACCCGCACATCGTCGATACCGCCCTCGATACCCATGGCCTTGCTCCACGTATCAAGCAAAGCCTCGCAATACCCAATATCGATAGGTGCCGCATCGCTGTTAATGGGGTTCGAAGTGTCCGAATCCGAGATAACATCGACCTCGCCGTCAATATAAAACTTAACATTTGCAACGCTGCTCTGACCGTCTGCAAGCGTAACCGCCACATGGTGCCACTGACCGTCATTAACCGATGTTGAACCCACTGCGTACCCTCCGCCAATTTCAACACGAAGCCGACCCGTAGACGAATCATCGATCTTAAATGTGAACCGATGGCCGAGACCGTTCGCCCAGTTATCACCCCAAGTTACGATCCCACCTCCGCCCTCAGCTAATGACGCGGTCGGATCCACATTGATCCACGCCGAAATCGTGCGACCCCCTGCACCGGGAATCCCGTTTACAGGTGTATCTATACCCTTGCCTGCAGCCAGCTCCAGAGCATAACTGTTACCGCCGGGAACAGGCGGTATATCCGTACTCTCCCAGGCGGCTGTCCCTACTATTGCGCCATCGTCGGCAGGCGAATCGACAGCACTTGCAGCCGTACTCCCACTTCCGTCATCAAGTTTCCAGTGACCGACCAGACTCGCATAACCCGCCTGGCTGACAAATAATAAAATTGCTATAATTGCAAATAGTTTCGAGCACCGTCTCATGATCCGCCCCAGATTAACAACCGGCACAAAGCTCTTTTTGAAACTCATATCGCCACCCAAAAAGTGAAAGTTCCCGACCCGACCTCTGCCGAGCCGGGAACACTAAAAGCTGTGTCAATTAGCCGAAATGATTTCAGCTCACTCAATTATTGACATTCAGGCACAAGGCCGCATTCCATCCAGCTTGCTGCAAACTCTGCAAAGTCATACAGATTGACAACACAGTCCGGTTCGCCGTCAGGGCCTGTAATATCCATCGCCGGCTGTGTAAGACATGTGGACTCACCAGTGTAATTCGCGTACAGCACTGCCGCCTCTACATCCGTCAGACCATAGTTGTAGATCGCAACCTCGTCGATCTGACCGGGGAAGGGATCGCCCCCAGCACTCGTTTTTGCACCGATCACAACCGGTGTATCCACGCCATTGTCCAGTGCACCGCCTGCAGTTCCGATCAGCTCGCCGTTGACGTAAATTCTGTACTGACTGCCGTCAAAACCAGCCGCAACATGTGTCCACTCATTCGGAACCACAACACCGTTGGTAGACAGGAACGACGAATAGTTGTACAGCCACAGACCCGCGTTTCCATCCTCAGTACCGCGAAGTACCAGGAAGAAAAAGTCTGTATCTGCACCATACGCAGTACCTTTTGCAACGATACCGCTGCCGTAGGTGGCAGGGCCGGTGCCGTCCCACTTGATCCAGGCACTGATACCATACTGGCCCGTAAATTCAGCAGGGTTCCACGTGCTGGCCGTCGCCCAGGCATCCTGATTAGGCGTGATCGCGCCGGTAGCGCTGCCGTCCCAGCCTGCAGTGAATACAGGCGTGCCGTTAGGATCTGCATTGTAGCCGTTGACGACGTCCAGATACTGACCGTTTGCATAGTCGGCCTGATCCAGCGTCCACTTGGCAAGCATACGCTTGACGCCTACAGCCGCCGCATCAGAAGTCGTACTGCCGTTACCGCTGATGGCAACTACACACGTATAGGTACCTTCATCAGCAGCCGAAGCACTGGCAACTGTATAGTCAGCAGACGTCGCCCCGGTTATTGCCGCCCCGTCAAGCTGCCACTGATACTCAAGATTCGACATATCACCGGTCAGAGGATTCGTAGCTGTAACACTCAGCGTAAAGCTATCGCCCTCACCAACCATCACATCAACAGGTTGACCCGTAATGACAGGACGTGCGGGAATAGTCTCAAAGCTCCATACAGGTCCCTGATATATCGTACCAGTGCCGGGCTCGATAGCGTCGACACGCCAGTAGTACGTCGTCTCAAACGCCATATCACCCGTACCAAATGGATCATAGCTGGTTGCTGTTGTACCTGTAAGCTTGCGGTCTGCAGTTCCAAGATTCGGATCCGTACCGAAATAGACATTGTAGCCGTCCGGAACGTAATTGCCGGGAGCTTCCCAGCTAACCGCAGCATCCAGAGCAACAAGCGTCGCTCCGTTTGCAGGGCTGACTACCTTTGCATAGTCCTCACTGTACAGGGCCGCGACCTCATTCGCTGCCAGAGCATTGTCATAAACGCGAACTTCATCGATGGAACCGATCAGTTCCATTGCACCTGCCCAGCCGAGATCATAGAAAGCCTTACTGTAGCCTACACTCATATTTGCCGGATCACTGTTAATTGGGTTGGCATCGCCAAAATCAGCAACAGCATCTTCGACACCATCAACATAAAATTTCACATTGGATGTGCTGGTTTCACCTTCAGGAACCACAATCGCCACATGATGCCACTGACCGTCTGTCACCGAAGTCGTGCCGATCGAAAACCCGCCGGCAATCTCACATCTCAGCACACCGGAATCATTGTTGATCTTGAAAGTGAAACGAGTCCCCAGACCGGTTGCACTATGATCGCCGTAACTGACTATTGAGCCGCCGTAATTACCGTCATCTACCTTGACCCATGCTGCGATTGTACGAGCACCCGCACCCGCAATGCCCGCAACAGGGGTGTTGATACCTGTACCTGAACTGCCGTCCAGCACAAGCATTGCCGAACTGCCGCTCGGAACCGCCGGAATATCGGTCGTGTCCCATGCGGCTCCGCCTACGATCGTTCCATCCTCGTCAGGTGAGTTAATAGCACTGACAGCCGTATCACCGCTGCCGGCCTCCAGTTTCCAGTGACCGATCAGATCGGCCATGCCGAACTGGCTCACGCACAAGATCGTACATAATGCAATTATAATACTTAATCTTTTCATAGCGAATCATCCTCAGCTAAACAGCAAAACATACTGCTCCGGACTCCAACGAGCCCGGAACAGTCAACGAAGGCCAAACTACTTTCGTTTTCTGGAAGAAATAAGACCAAATGCACCAATTGCCAACAGTGACATCGTTGCAGGTTCCGGAACCAGTGCTGCAACCTCACTGGAACTGAGTTGCTCGTCATAAACCCGAACGTCATCCAGTCCGCCGATCAGTTCCATTGCACCTGCCCAGCCAAGGTCATAGAACGCCTTGCTGTAACCAATGCTCATCTCAGCAGCGTCACTGTCAATTGGATTTGCGTTTCCGTAATCAGCAACAGCATCCTGTTGACCGTCTATGTAGAACTTTACGTTAGCGGTGTCGCCATCACCCTCAGCAGTCGTTAGCGCAACATGATGCCACTGGCCGTCAGTCACGGATGTCGTACCGATAGAAAATCCGCCTGCAATCTCACATCTCAGTACGCCGGAATCGTTGTTGATCTTGAAAGTAAAACGCGTCCCCAGACCGGTTGCACTATGGTCACCATAACTAATGATAGATCCGCCGTAATTACCGTCATCGACCTTGACCCATGCAGAGATCGTACGAGCCCCCGCACCTGCGACACCATTAATACCGGTATTCAGACCGTCATCACCGTCCAGTATCATATCGCCTGAACTGAAAACTGGATCACCATAAATTGTCCCGCCCGGATTCTGCGGATCATCAAAGGTCCACTGACCGACCAGACCGCCAAAACTGACCTGCGCGACGAGCGCAACAACCACCATCGACAAAATTACTCTTGCTTTCATCATACTAACCTCCATACAAAAAATTAGAAAAACACTTCTACTTCTTACTAAGCCGTGACGCAGAATACTGCGACTCTATCGCCTCGACACTTAACGCATGATCATAGATCGCAACTTCAGCAACACTCCCCACAAAATCTTCGTCTCGCTCCCCTCGCATAAATGCCTTGCCCTCATCAAACACTGAACCAATATAAAGCTCCTCGCATGTCAAATCTTGACCGCCTGCATTCCTTTCTAACCTCTCCTGGTCCTCAGCCACGATCTCACCTGAAACAAGCCTGCCGTCCACGTATATCCGCTTGTTGCCGTCTCTATCCACTGTCAAACCTATATGATGCCATTCGCCCTTGCTGAAGACACCTTCCACATCCTGCCTTCCCCACTCGCCAAATTCTGTAGAATAGTAGAAATGGCTCAGATCACCTTCCACATTAGCTACCAGGTAACCATACCGTCCTTCACCGCTCAGAATGAAATATCTCTTGTCATCACTCCCGCCGCTTACGTCATCCGCCCCGCTTATCTCGGGCCTTACCCACATTGTGGCCGACCACGTACTGCTTGTCTGTCGCAATCGGTCCAGGTTCGGCACATACATATACCCCTTACCCGACAACTGTACCGCCGAACGCACTACACCGTTGCCCAGCTCCGGACCGCTGGTGAAATCAACCTCTCCAACGTATTTGGCCGGACAATCCACTAATGCCGTATTGTTGGCACTTTCAGTATCATCATCATTCATCTGCCAATACCCCTGCGGCTGATCGCGAAGTACAGCCAGCTCATACATGGTGGGAACGTCCTGCGCGAAAATCTCTGGCCTGAATTCAGTTGTTCTTACCCTGCCCGAACGCTCCACACGGGCCGCCTGATTGGCAAAGAGCCGCTGCTCAGACTGAGCCCCGGACTGCTTAGAACTCACACCCACCTGACCTTTAAAAACATGAGCAGCCGTACCTTCCGAAGGCTCAAACGAAACGCCGAACTCAGTTCCATAATCGACGATCGCAGCCTCAGGCGTAATGACTGCAAACCCCTGCGCCCTTTTCGGCACCCTGCTGAAAACCTTGCCATTCTCAAGGGCAACAGCGTTATCTCCCTCAAGCAAAAGGTCCACACTGCCCCGAAGCACAAGCTCCGCACCGCTGTCCATCAGAATACGTGCATAACCCCCGCGAAGCGTAAACTCACCCTGCCTTAGCACATCGCCTACTTCAGGCTTTCTATCACCATCCCACACAGAGTCCATTGTCTCCGCGAGGATCGCAACTGGCTCTCCCTGCGGTGCGATGACCGGCAGCGAAAGGATCATTATCAGCACGATGCTGGAAACAACAGTTATCGCCAGCAGTAGTCGCGATATACGCGTCTTCTGCTTTGTCGGCCTGGCGCCAGAGTGTCTCTGGGCCTCATTAAGTACGTCCCGATCCTTATCAGCTCGGACCTCCACTGCCTCCGCGGTCCGTTCCGTTTCAGCAAGCGCCATCCATGCTTCCGCATCAAGCACTGCCGAATCGTCATTACGGATGGCTTCAATCGTCTGACTGTAGGGCTCACATTTTACAAGCGAAGACGCAATTCCAACGTACTTGACATAATAGTCGACACAGTCGCTGTCCTGTTCAAGAATACTGTACAGTTCAGCTCTCTGCGAATCGCTGATCGTTCCTTCAAGCGACGCTGTTGTCAAATATTCAATTCTGCGTTTAGTGGCCTCTGTCATTTTCCGCCCCCCATTTTCATCTCAACACAGGCAAGCAGCTTGCTGTTAGTCCTTGACAAAGATTTGTAAACGCTGTTGAGACTTAACCCGAGCTTCTTTGCGATCTCCTGCGGCCGCACTCCATGGAAATATCTGAGATTGACCAGCTTTCGCTCCCGCTCCCGCAGTCTCTTGATGCAGTTTCGAAGCGCCTCAACGCGCTTGTCCGTCTGCCTGCTGTTCTCAGCCGCCTTTTCCGCAACATCCCTGAAAAGCTTGTCATTAAACTGAATCGTTTTTTTAGCCTTCTTGCGCCTGTAATCCATGACCAGATAGTGTGCAACCTTCATCCCCCAGGCCGCAAAATCGGTCCCAGGCTCAAAATCACCAAACTTTCGCCACATAACCCCCAAACAATCCTGCATCACATCCTCGGCATCCGAATAATTGGGCACCAAAGTCAATATAAACGCAAAAATGCGCCTCTGGTCCCTGTAGACGAGCTTGATGAACCGCTCCGGCGACCCGATTTTCTCGTTTGAATTGTCAGCAGGAATATTGCCCATCAACGAACCTGGCCAAATAATAAATAGTAGTACTTCCAGACAAAACTGGTTAGCTTTTCACCCAGATACCGATAAAGGTAAACAATTCCTGACAGAAAAATCAAAAAAATCTGGTAATTCACAATTGCCGACACATATCCAGATCATTGCCCAGATAGTATAAAAAAAAGAACGCAGCATCAGCCACGCTCTTGCATTCACACATCAAAATGTATGTACCGGTCTATTTATTAACGAGCATCGCGTCCGCGATCTCTTTCGCCTTGTCCCCGCCGAACAACTGATTCACCAGCTCAACCGAGAATGCCAAAGCCGTCCCCGGCCCCTGGCTCGTCACACAATTGCCGTCCACCACGACCGGCTCATCAACAAATTTCTCACAATCCATCTGCTTTTCGAAGGCCGGATAACACGTCGCACGTTTGCCCTTGAGCAGCCCGCGTACACTCAAGACAACCGCAGGCGCTGCACATATCCCGGCATACAGTTTCCCATCCCTCGCCTGAATATCCAGCATCGCCTTAAGGCCTTCACTGTTTGCCAGCCGTTCAGCACCGGGCATACCGCCGGGTAAAACGATAAGATCGAACGGCTCCCCCTTGACATCATCCACCAGCACATCCGCTGTCATTTGCACGCCGCGTGACGCCTTTATCTCCTTTTTATGACCTGTCGCAGCAACCGTCACCTCCGCACCGGCCCTGCGCAGCGTATCTATAATAGTAACCGCCTCAATCTCTTCACTTCCGTCGGCGATCGCGATCAGAACTTTCTTACTCATGGTGTCCTCCAGCATTAAAGTATCATTTCAAATTCAAAAGCAATCGCTTCAGACGATTGAATTACTTGGCATCTTTATGCCCTGCCAAAAACAATGCCCATCCACTCCCCAGGATCAACACTCTTAACCCCGCAAAGTCAATCGAGACTTACGCCCCTGTTCTCCAGCCACCGTTTCAGGTCACCCATCTCATGATCGATTATTTCCTTGTCATACATCTGTTCCAGCTTGCCGATATTTTCCGAAAGCTCCGGCACTTCCTTGACCGCCTCCGTAAGACGTTTTTCGAATTCGTCGCTGAGAAAACGCAGATCGTGCAGGTTGATCTTCACATCCATAACGCGTGTAAGATTGCGCAGCACAGCCTCTATGCACTTGGGATTCTCCCCCTGCACATACGCGGGCACCGCGGCGACCACGTTTACCATTTTCTTGTTTCTGGCCGGGCATTCAGCCGCCAGATATGTCGTAAAGCTGGCCGGCCCTTCGTACTCGGACATGCTAAAACCTTGATCCTTGAGCTCAGAACGCAGATTTTCGTCCGAAACCGAAAAGAACATGCTCGGGTCCCGCGTGTGCGGAACCAGCCCAGCCACGCTTCCGATGAACACTATCTGCTCAATGCCGAACACTTCACAGAACTCGAAAATGCAGTCGGCGAAACCTTCCCAATTGAGATTTGGTTCCTTGCCGGAAAACAGGACAAGATCTTTTGAGTCGTCATAATAAAAGACGTTCTCAGGCGTCTGATATTCTGCGACAACTCCGTCCACTATCCTGGTATGGGGTCGAAAAAGAGTGGTGGTTTCCATAGTGCCCGGAAAGTTGTAAATGTAGAAACCTTCGGGGTTTATCTCAGCGATCTCGCGGGCCCTGCTGTCCTCGATAAGCCATTGCACCGTCCCCGTGGAAACCTCGCCGCCGTTCATCCAGCCGGAAAATCCAAGCAGCAAAGTCGGGTTCTTCATATTGGGTTTTTCAAGGATGTTTAACATCTGCGCACTCATAATCTAAGGTCTCCTTTTATTACGATTCTAACTGCTCAGCGATCCATGTCCAGACTTAAAATGCCGTTTGAAGCCTCCGGACCCATTATCCATACGAATGACAGATTAGACGGGTTTTTATCGACTGTCATTCTGCAAAATCCACCATATCCAGCTTTATTTGTTTTCTTTTGCGCTGCTGAAGGGTAGAATGTAAATAAGGAAACTGTTACGGCAGTACTTGAATAATACGCGGAGGTGTCATTATGACATGGTTTCTGCTCACTCTCATCGTATTTGCTCCCAAGATAAAAGAGGTGCCGCTTGCGCCAACCGAGCAGCAGGTTGACACCCGGTATGCACATACGAATTCGCACATTGACGACGCAATGGCTGATGACGATCCCTCTGTTTCACAAGCCGAGCTCGATCGCCGCAAAGCTCGTAATGAACGAATAGCACAATACCGGAGCAAATATGGCCGCTTGTCTGGCAGGACTCGCGAAGAAGACCCGCAACCCGCCTCAAACAATGCACAGCAAATTGACGCCAGGTCACTGCTGGAATCAAAGATCGATTTTTCTGTTTTTAAAGAAGATATGACCGTGGAGGATGCGTTCGATAAACTTCAAGAGTCCGGACTGCCACTGATCGTCATGTGGCGTGATCTCGAAAGAAACGCGTTCGTCGACAAGACAACCACCCTCGGCGTCGAGGGCAATGGCATTATTCCAATGAAGAAGGCGCTGGACCTGATCCTCAAGGGCGTCAGCAGTTACGACACCCGCTTGGTCTATGTATGCGACGGAGGAGCCGTTACCGTCGCCACAGAACAGGCAGACATCGTCAAACATTACCTGGAAGTCTACGACATCGCCGAGCTTGCCGGCTCTGGCATGTTCCTCAACAATCAACGCAACGGCCGAGGTGGATCATACAGCAACCAGCAAGGCTATGGAAACGGAGGCTACGGAGGCAACTACCAAGGCGGCGGATTTAATCGCGGTTCCGGCTATTCAGGACGGTGACAATACCTTGGCATCCAAGTATTGCGCCTACATACAACCTTATTTAAAACAGAAACAAGTTTTTCGTGCCTTTCATGTAACATAAGAGAGTCGGTTGCGCCCTTACTATATCAAACTTGGCAACTTTCCTGTGTTACACATCCTTTTCTAATGCATGCGGAAACAATGCAGGCACTGCGGTTACTTTGCGGGCCCATACACAATATGTTGTGATTTATGGTGAGTTGCGGGCGTATTGTGGATATTATTCTTGACTTATCGGGCCAAGATGTCTAACCTCTTAGTTTGAATTTATGCCCGCTGGCTGGAGTGGCGCCTTTTCGATA
This sequence comes from Anaerohalosphaera lusitana, assembly GCF_002007645.1. GTDB lineage: Bacteria > Planctomycetota > Phycisphaerae > Sedimentisphaerales > Anaerohalosphaeraceae > Anaerohalosphaera > Anaerohalosphaera lusitana. Next base: position 2,529,662 of record NZ_CP019791.1, on the reverse strand, counting down.
AATCAGTGATTTCTGAGGCGGGTAGTACACATTTAGAGGACCATTTGCCATGGGGAAAAAACTGTATTCCATGATCACGGATAAGTTCTTTGCATGCAAGGGTTTGCCGGCGCGTTTGGGCGTGTTTTCTGCCTTGCTGATTGCTCTCGCCGTATTGGCGTGCGGATGCGGGGACACTTACGTTATGGATGACGAGTCACTCGAAAAGCCCGTGGAACTCGATCGCACGATCGGTTCGCTGGCTAATATCTATCAGTCCGGCGCGGTTCGCGTAAGAGGCTTCGGCATCGTGGCCGGGCTTGCGGGCAGTGGTTCCAGCGAATGCCCCCCTGCTCTTCGCAGTGAGCTGGTAAAATTTTTCAAGCAGCAGACCGGCATCGTTTCGACGGAAGAGGCGAACGCGTTCATTGACAGTAATGATACCGCCGTCGTGGTAGTTTATGGCGTAATACCACCTCTTGCGATGAGTGAGGATCATTTTGACATAAAGGTCGAGGCTCTTCCCAATACCCAGACGGCTTCGCTAGCCGGCGGCAGGCTCTATACTACCGACCTCAAGGAAATGAGGCGGGTGCAGAGTATCGGTCAGTATGCCAAGACGATCGCTGTGGGTGAAGGGCCGATATTCCAGAATACGCTCAGTGACGATATCGAAGAGCGGACCGGCTATGTGCTGGGCGGCGGTACGGTCAAAAGACCTGTGCAGCTTTCCATCGGACTCATCGAGCCGAACTATTTTACCGCAAGCGCTGTACGCAACCAGCTTAACAACAGATTCGGGCCGAACACGGCAAACGCCAAATCGCCCGCTGAAATACAGTTCAAGTTCCCTAATGAATATCTTGACCAGCGTGCCAAGTTCATTGAGATGGTCAAACAAAGTTTCCTCGTTTCAACTCCAGAACTGGAAAAAAGACGCATCGAACGGCTGGTCAATCAACTCGCGACCGAAGACAACAAGGCGGCGACAGCAGTGGCGATTGAGACGATCGGTGCAATGGCGATAAACCGCCTCGCGCCGCTTATGGGAAGTGATGACGAGTCGGTGAGATTCTTTGCTGCCAGCACGGTGCTGGCAATAGGTGATGACCGCGGCTATCCCGTTCTCAATGATATCGCGGCAAATCCCAACAGCGATTACCGCATAGCGGCCATCAGAAGCATCGGTCAGAACGCGAAAGTCAGACAGATAAAGGAAGCACTACGACCAATACTGGCTGATCCCTCGCTCGATGTCAGAATGGCGGCCTACGACCAGTTACTCGACGTGGGCGATGTTTCCATTAACCGCAAGGCTGTGGGAGCTGACTTCTTTCTTGATACAGTAATCTCAGGCGGCCCCGACGCAGTATACGTTGACCGCTCGGAGCTGCCCCGGATAGTGCTATTCGGATCGCCCGTCGAATGCAGCAAGCAGATATTCGTCAAGACGCTGGATGACTCTGTGATCATCAATTCCGATATGGATTCTGATCGCATCAGCGTGATGCGTAAACACCCAAAACGAGCCAGGCTCGTAGGGCCGGTCTACTCTAATTATACCCTGAGGGAACTGGTACGAACGCTGGGCGAATCGCCTGTCACCAAAGAAGGCAGTTTAACAATGCCGGGTCTCGGCGTGCAATACGATACGATAATGTTCCTGCTTAATGAATTGGTGGAAACAGACGCAGTCGATGCCGGATTCACAGCGAGCCCTGTGCCTTCCATTAATTTCTCATGGCAGTAATTTTGAAATCTAACCCAAAAGATATACCGGAATTTATACGCGGCAAGATTGTCACGGAGGATAATAGATGAGACTTGAAAAGCTTGTGCTCAACGGATTCAAGAGCTTTGCGGATAAGACGACATTCGAGTTTAAGGAGCCCATCACCGCTATCGTCGGACCCAACGGGTGCGGCAAGAGCAACGTGGTCGATGCACTGAAATGGGTGCTCGGCAGCCAGAGCCCCAAGGGTTTGCGTTCGGGACAGATGACCGACGTCATATTCAGCGGGTGCAGCAGCAGAAAGCCCAGCGGTATGGCGGAGGTTGCTCTAAGCTTTTCCGGTGTGACCGGCAAGGGGCTCGACAACGACGAGCTTGAGATCACCAGACGTCTTTACAAAAGCGGCGACAGTCAGTACCTGATCAACGGCAAGGCCTGTCGGCTCAAGGACATTCGCGAGCTGTTCATGGATACCGGCGTGGGCGTAAGCGCATATTCGATCATCGAGCAGGGGCAGATCGATCAGCTTCTGCACGCCAGCAAAACGGACCGGCGTGTGATATTCGAAGAGGCTGCCGGCATCAGCAAATACAAGGCTCAGAAAAAAGAAGCGATACGCAAGCTTGACCGAACGGATCAGAACCTGCTCCGGCTCGCTGACATCGTCGCCGAGGTACAAAAACAGCTTCGCAGTATCAAGATGCAGGCGGGCAAGGCCAGGAACTACCTGGAGTACAGCGAACGCCTGAAAGAACTCCGCGTCAAGTACAGCCTGGCTGAGTACGACAAGATCATCACACAAACCAACGAAAAGAACACGGCCGTCGGCGAGCTCCGTTCGCAGTACGGGGAGGTTGCCGCCAGCGTTTCGAGCGCGGACGCGGCATTGAGTGAGCTTGCCGCAAACATAAGCGAGACCGAGGGACACATCAGCCACTGGGACAACACGCTGGTTTCCTCACGAAGCAAGATCGAGCAGCACATGGAGCGGATCAAGTTCCTTCGGGAAAGGATCGACGAGCTCAAGCAGCGCAAGCTCGATGCCAACGATGACATCGACAGGCTCAACAGCCAGACCAGCGAACACCGCACGGATCTGCGTGAATGCGAACGCAAACTCAGGGAAACCGAAGATGTTTACGGCCAGAAGAACGGTGAGCTTGAAGAGATGCAGGGCGTCATCACGCAGATAAACCATGAGTGTTCTGAGATCGAGGCAACGCTGCAGGACGAAAAGAGCGGCATCATCGACATCGTCCGCCGGACTGCTCATCTGCACAACGAAATACAGAGCATGAGCACATACCGAGAGAGGATCGCTGACCAGAAGAACAGACTTAACGGCAAAGCGAGTGAGGCCAGCGCACAGCTAGAGGACCTCCTGACCGAGCGTGCTCAATACAAAAGTCGCCTGGACGAGACGCACTCGATCCTGGAAGAGCTGCAGGCCAATCTGGAAAACAAGCGAAACGAACTGGAGCGAATAGATGCTAGCCGGGCCGAAGCGAGTGAGATGATCGCAGGCGAGAAAGAAAAACGCAGTGCGATAAACAGCGAGATCAGCGTACTTGCCGATATGGAGGCGAAACGCGAGGGCCTCAGCAAATCCGTCAAGGCGATACTTTCACAGGCGCAGGATTCGGCAGAAAGATACGATTACGTCGAAGGCATCGTGGCCGACATCGTCACCGCCGACATCCAGTATGCAGGACCTGTCGAGGCGGCCCTGGAAGGGCTCACGGATGCCCTCGTTGTCAACAGCACAGGCAGGTTCCTGGCGGATAAGGACACGATAGATAAACTGGAAAGCCGCGTAAAAGTTATCTGCCTGGACAGGATAGCCCCCTTCAACGACAGCAAAGACGTTTCCGGCTATCCGGGCGTGATCGGTCGGGCCTCGGAGTTCGTCAGTTTCGACGGCAGCTATTCAAGACTTGCATGGCAGTTGCTGGGCAAGACGATCATCGTTGAGAATATGGACACAGCAGTCGAGCTGGCCGGCGAATTCGGGGCCGGATACAAGTTCGTCACGAAAAACGGCGAACTGTTCGACGGCAACGCATGCGTGAATGTCGGTCCCGTGGGCAAGACGGCCGGACTTATCTCTCGTAAGAGCCGACTTAAGAAGCTGGAAAGCAATCTGGCCGAGGTTTCAACTGCGATCGGTCGCCTGGAAGACGAACTTCAGCAGAACAACCAGAAGACCGCCCACCTTGAAGGTCTTTGCAAGGAGCTTCGCACATCTATATATGAAGCGAATACCGAGCGTGTCGACACCGAGGCGAAGATCCGGGCACTGGATCAGAACATCGAAAGGATAAAGAACGAACAGCCCCTGATCACCAACGAGATAGAAACACTGGAACGCGAGATCGAAGAATCCGTCCAGAAGGAATACGATTCAAAGGAAAAGCTCGAAGAACTCGAAACTATAAATAACGAGCGGTCCAGCAGGATCGAGGAACTCGAGGCTCAGCTAGGCGAAAAGAAGGAGATGCAGGAGGCTCAGTCGAGTTTCCTCACGGAGCTCCGTATCGAGCTTGGCCAGATCGCCGAACAGAGACGCTCACTGCAGCAGAGGATAACCAGCCTGCAGAGTCAGTTGCAGCACAGCAGGATGTCTATCGAGCGTGCAAGGACCGACCTGCTCGGCTGTGACGAACAGGTAAGACAAACCGAGCGAAATATTCTCTCTGCCGAGTCGGCTGTCTCCGAACTCTACCTCGCCAAAGAGACCGCCCAGAAGAACAGCCTGAAGTACCACGACAAGATCGGCCAGTTGAGACAGCAGCGGGACGAGACCGAAGAGTCCATCAGGGAGCAACGGTCGATGCAGTCCGAGCTCGAATCGCAGATACACCAGATCGAACTCGAGCTTTCACAGTTGTCCGTACGCCACGAGGACCTTGTCCAGCGAGTTGCAGAAGAACTCGAAATGGACATCGAAGAAGCATACGAAGGCTTCGAACAGGAGGACACGAACTGGGACGAGGTTCGCGAAGAGATCGCGATGCTGCGTAAAAAGATCGGCCGACTGGGCAACGTCAACGTCGACGCGATCGAAGAACAGCAGGAGCTTGAAGAACGATACGAGTTTCTGGCTGGCCAGGTCGAGGACCTCAATCAGAGCAAAACACAGCTCGAACAGCTCATCGCCAAGATCAACAAGGAAAGCGTCGAAAAGTTCAGCGAAACGTTCAAGGACATACGCAAGAACTTCCAGACCGTTTTCCGCAAGCTCTTCGGCGGCGGCAAGGCCGACATCATCCTCGAGGACCCGGACGACATACTCGAGTGCGGCATCGAGATCATGGCCAAGCCCCCCGGAAAAGAAACGCGAAGCATCAGCCTGCTGAGCGGCGGCGAAAAAACCATGACCGCCATGGCGATACTGTTCGCCGTATTCAAGAGCAAACCCTCGCCCTTCTGCATCCTCGATGAGGTCGACGCAGCCCTTGACGAAGCTAACAACGAACGATTTAACCTGATCGTCAAAGAGTTCCAGGAAATGTCACAGTTCGTCGTGATTACCCACTCAAAACGAACAATGAGTATTGCGGATGTGCTCTTCGGCATTACAATGCAGACGCAGGGAATCAGTAAAAAGATAAGTGTAAGATTTGACTCACCGGACAGCGAAAGCGACGCAGCGGTAGCTTGACGGATCAAGCAGCTTGCCTGTAAACCCCGGTCGACAACAAAAACCATGAGAAGGCGAATATGAGCAGCAAAGTTGAAAAACGTGTATTGAAAAACGGGATGGTCATTCTCGGCGAGCATATGGATCAGGTGGAATCGGCGGCATTTTCGTTCCTGCTGCCCTGCGGCGAATCCCTCCTGCCTGAAGGCGTATGCGGCGCCGGCGAGGTCATTAGCGACTGGCTGGTCCGCGGCGCGGGCGACATGGACAGCCGCCAATTGAGCGACGCCCTCGAAGGCCTCGGCCTCCACCACAGCGAACACGTCTCCAGCAGTCACCTCACGCTGGGCGGCGTACTCGAATCGAGCAACCTGATCGAAGCATTGCGGCTGTACGGCGACATCATATTAAACCCGAAGCTCGATGGCGAACAGTTCGAAATGTCCAAACAGCTCGCAATGGCCCACCTCGCCGGACTGGACGACGACCCCAGACAAAAGGTCATGCTCGCGGTCCGAGAGCGATTCTATCCCTATCCGCTCGGCAGACCAGCTATCGGCAAGGAAGATGAACTCAAGGCCCTGACAGCAGATCAGGCTCGCAAGATCGCGCAGGAACGTGTAACCCCTGCAGGAACGATCTTCGCGGTCGCCGGCAAGTTCGACTTCGCCCAGCTTTGCAGCGAAATGGAAGCCCTGTTCAGCATCGACAAACCCGAGCCCCCAACACAAGCCAACCCAGGCGAAAAAGGCCCGAAATACGAACACATCGAATACCCAGGCGCCCAGGTGCATCTTGGCATGATGACACCCGCGGTAACAGTCGACCACGAGGACTACTACAAAACTCTGCTGATGGTTTCTGTGCTCTCCGGCGGAATGAGCAGCCGCTTGTTCACCGAAGTACGCGAAAAACGCGGCCTGTGTTACGCAGTCGGCGCGAGGTATCATGCCTTGAAGGGACATGCGGGCGTAAACTGCTATGCAGGCACCACGCCCGACAAGGCACAGGAAACGCTGGATGTGATCAAGGAAGAATTCGCAAAGCTCGAAAACGGCATCGATGACGAAGAGCTGGCCAGCGCCAAGGCCGGACTGAAGAGCTCGCTGGTCATGCAGGGCGAATCGACATCCTCCCGGGCTGGCGGAGTTGCGAGCGATTACTACTTCTTGCGACGTGTCAGAGAAATAGAAGAGATCAAGGCCGGCATAGAAAACATCACCAAGGCGGAGCTCGAAACATTCTTGAAAGAGAACGCATTCGAAGACTTCACGATCGTAACAATAGGTTCGAAAGAGCTGCAGGTTTAAGGCGCAGAGATATATGGAATTCAAGAAAACGACATTAGACAACGGCTTGACGATAATTGGCGAAGTCAATCCCGCGGCACAATCGTCTGCGGTAGGCTTCTTCACACGTACAGGCTCCCGCGACGAAAACGCACAGATAAACGGCGTCAGCCATTTCCTCGAACACATGATGTTCAAGGGCACCGACAAACTTTCCGCGCTCGAAGTCAACAAAGCCTTCGACCGGCTCGGCGCGAAATTCAACGCCTTCACCAGCGAAGAAAGCACGGTCTATTACGCCGCCGTTCTCCCGGAATACCTGCAGGACGTAACGGACCTGTGGTCCCAACTGATGAGACCGAGCCTGCGGGACGACGATTTCGAGATGGAAAAGAACGTGATCAAAGAAGAGATCGCGATGTACAAAGACATGCCGCAGTTCGACGTCGTCGACAAGTGCCGCGAGCTGCATTTCGGCGTACATCCCTGCGGACACAGCGTGCTCGGAACAAACGAAAGCATCGACGCAATGACCGCCGAACAGATGCGGGAATACTTCGCGAGACGATACGCACCGGACAACATGGTCGTCTCTGTCTGCGGCAACATCGACTTCGACGCAGTCGCTGATCTGGTCGCCCAAAAGTGCGGCCACTGGCAGCCCTCGAACGCGGGCCGCGAACCGACATGGTTCTCCGGCACCGGCGAATGCCGTGTCGAAGAAAACGAAAACCTCATGCGTGCACACATATGCCTCATGAGCCCGGCCGTCAGCATGCAGGACGAAAAACGATTTGCCGCATCGCTGCTTGGAACCATCATCGGTGACACGACCGGCTCGCGGTATTTCTGGCGGCTCGTTGACAACGCCCTGGCCGAAACCGCCGTTGTACATCTCGACTCGATGGACGGCGTGGGCGTCTACTACAGCTATGTTCAGTGCGACAAGGCGAACGTGAACAAAGTGCTCGATATCATTCGCGATGTGCTTGCCGAGGTCCACCGCGACGGCGTCACACAGGCCGAACTGGACAAGGCCCGCAATAAACTGCTCAGCAGCATGGCGATTCGCAGCGAACAGCCGATGGGCAGACTCGTGGGCCTCGGCTTCAACTGGATGTACCTGCAGGAATATCGCAGCCTTGCCGACGACGTCGAGGCGATCCGTGGTGTTACGCTTCAGGACATCGACGCGCTGCTGGCGGAGCACTCGCTCAGCGAGTTTACGCAGTATGTGCTAACGCCTCCGGTCGCAGAATAATTTTTAGTGAAAACTGTATTGGACAGAATATTTGAGGGTGAAAGATGGATTCTCGGGGTGATAGAAAGAATGCAGAAGATCGTGACATCGCTCAAAGCAGAGCCGATATCGCGAAGGCGCGTGAAATGATCCGTGCCATGAAGGCCGGCCGAAAAGCAAAACGTCCCGACGTTGACGAACCGGATACTGACGACAAGCCAGCCAAAAAGAAGGGCATTCGCAGTTTCGAAGACATCCGCCACGACAGCGGAGTGATCGACGCGAAATGGGAAGACTCGGATGAGCAGAACAAAAAACCTTCGGCCGAATTTGATCAGAACGATTCGCCGGATTCCGACTACACACCTGCAAACTCAACACCAGAGATTCAGCCCGAGAAAGCCGACACGGACAGCACAGACGAAAACACATCCAGCGTCGAGGAAAAACAGCTCACAATTGAAAACGAAGCCGAGCACGAAGAAGCCGATCTCAGGGCCGCTTTCGGAAATGAGCACAAGGATAATTCACAGTCAGCGAGCAGCGGTATTGATGAAGACGTTGCAGCCCTGGAGAAGGAGCTGCGTTCGCTTGGTTTTGCCGACACCGATGATGATCAAAAATCAGATGACGCTGATAAATCATCCAGGGAAGCAATTGCAGACATCCCGTCAGACTCCGCTGAAACTGCTGAAGGCGATGTTGCGACTGCCGAAAGCACGCTGAGCAATGCTGACAAACAGGACAGCGTCACTACGGACGATAAAACGGCCACTGATCAACAGCAGATGCGTAAATCGACCCCAGATACTCAACGCACGGTTCCGAAATTCAACCTCGCTGAGCAAATACTGGCCGAACAGCGAAAGAAAGCTGGTGCAAAGAGAATTGCCCCAACGTCGCGAAGGCCCGCCAGTACAAATAAAGGCCGCGGCACACTGGGAGACGTGATCGCTCGAACAAAGAAGGACACCACCGGCTGGCCGCACAAAAGCCAGGGCAAACCCCAACGCCCTGCACGAGAAGCACCCCAGCCGCAAAAAGATATCCCCGCGCCGAGAATGAAAAGACAAACCAGCGCACCCGTTCTGGCAATTGTGCGCGAGAAGAGCTCATTGAGCCCAATGCAGCAAAAAATAATCGCCGACATTGTCGAACGCGATATTCGCAGGATGTGCAAAGATAATGCAAAGGATGCGATGTGGACAGGATATAATCGCAACTGAGGAGGCGCAGCAGTAAGGTGATCGGAGGCAGCCAGACCAACATCGGATCGAACCTGTGGGCGAACGCTCAGGAGTATTCTTATCTTACTGAGAGGATTCTGAGCGTACACAAAGACGGCTCGGTCGTTCTCTTTGCGGGAGGCAGCGTCGACGCCCTGCCGAGCACAATGGCTGTAAATGCGGCGATCGGAATGGCATGCTCGAATGTCAAATGTCTTCTCGTGGACATGGACGTGGTCAGAAATCCGCTGACCAGTGCATTCGATCTCACGGTAAAACGCGACCGTAAAGTCAAGCCGTTAAAAACGTGCCTTGACGATGTCTTCATCTGGCCCGCAGAGTATTTTGTCGGCGACATCGCCGCCCTTCTCACAAAGCTGATAAGAAAGGCCAGAAAACGCTACGGCATAACGGTCATATACGCTCCAAGGCTCGATCAGAGCCCCCTGCGGCACCCGATTGCCCGACTGGCCGACTGGGGCATTATATTTTCCGAAAACGCGGGCCAGGCCACTCGGCTGGCAGCGGTGATGAAACAGGCAAACTGCAAGCCGATCGGAAGCCTCCGGGCCGCAAAACCGGGCATGCGAGCATAATCTGCCATGATCTACCCAGTTATTTGACACGAATTTCAGGGAAAAGACACGACCCCAGCAAATAGCAAAACCCCTACTAAGTCCCTTTTTAACAGTGATTTAAACTAATCGCGAATCTGCTGTGCAAAACATGACCATTCACCTTGTTTTTGTGTGGGGCTTTGGCGAGCATTTACTTGCATTTATGGTGCATCTGACGTAATATTACCGCCTTGAGCGATCATGGCTCATTCCTTTTTAATTACCATTTAAAGTCGTTTCAGGCGGTTAAATAGTTGAATCAGAACGCTTTTCGCAATTTCATAGGCGGTAAAAGAGGTCTCGTCGGCAAACTTGCGTACCTTTTTCTGCGGCTGCTTTCGGGTCTTTACAGACTTGCGATCTCGGTACGCAATTTCTGCTATAACAAGGGCCTGTTCACGAGCAACCGGGCCGAGGTCCCTGTCATTAGCGTGGGAAACCTAACCGCGGGAGGAACCGGCAAAACGCCTTTGGTGATCTGGATCTGCAAGTGGCTCGGAGCAAATAAATTTTCATGCGGCGTACTCACCCGCGGCTACAAAGCCAAGCAGGGCAAGTTCACCGATGAGCCGGCCATCATCGCAAAATCCTGTCCGGATGCAAAGATCGTGATCAATCCGGACCGAACCGAGGGAGCGAAAATGGTCGTTGAGGATTACCGCGTCAAATCGCTGGTAATGGATGACGGTTTTCAGCATCGCAAGCTCCGGCGCGACCTGGACATCGTCGTTCTCGACGCCACATGCCCCTTCGGATATGGGCACATGCTGCCAGCCGGGTTGCTGAGGGAGCCCATAAAAAATCTCAGGCGGGCGGATCTGGTCGTAATCACACGCAGCGATCAGATTGAGGACCAGGCGGTCAATGACATCATCCATAAGGTCCGCAGCATCGCAGGCGATGTCCCGGTCGCCAAAGCCATAAACAAGTATCCCTACGCCAAAAAGTTCGGCGGCAAAATAATCGATTTCGACGGACTCAAGGAGCGAAAGATATTTGCATTCTGCGGCATCGGCAATCCGTGTGCATTTGTCGACCACCTCGAAGCGGTCGGCTTTTCGGTTGTAGGACGAAAAGTTTTCAACGATCATTACGAGTACGAAAAAGAGGACCTCAAGCACATTTACGAAGAGGCCAAATACTGCGGTGCTGATCTGGTGCTCACAACCCTGAAGGACTGGGTCAAGGCTTCACTGCTAATGAAGCCCCGCGAAGACATGGATTTCGCATATCTGGCGCTCGAACTCGATTTCATCGAGGGCCAGGATAAAGTTGAAAGTCTTTTACGAAGGACCGTGAAAGAGGGCCAAAGTCAGCAAATGCGGGAAAAGGACAATGTATAAAAAACTTATAAAAGCCGTAACCAATCTCGGCACGCCCAGGGTCTTGCTCGTCGGTGACTTCATACTCGACAGCTACATCTACGGCGATGCTCTTCGCATAAGCCCCGAAGCACCCGTCCCGGTCTTGAAGGTAGTCGATCGTGAGCATTCCTGCGGCGGAGCTGCTTCCGTCGCGGCCGACCTGGCGGTACTCGGTGCGAAAACAACATGTCTGGGCGTAGTCGGCAAGGACAGCAATGGTAAGCTGCTCAAGGACCTGCTGGAAAAACAGGGCGCCGACCCTGCAGGCCTGATCGAGGCTACTGACCGCCCTACCATAAACAAGCTTCGGATGGTCGGTCTTGCACAGCACAGGCACAGACAGCAGCTTTTGCGCGTGGATGAGGAAAACACCGAGCCTCTGACCCGGGCCGATTCCCAACGCCTTCTGGAGGTGTTCGAAAGCCGACTAGCAGAGGCGGACGTTGTTTGCCTGCAGGATTACAGGAAGGGAGTTTTAAGCGAGCAATTCTGCCGCAAGGCGATAGAACTGGCACGCAAGGCCGGCAAACGCGTACTGGTCGATCCGCCGATGGACAAAAATTACGATAAGTTCAAAGGCGCCTCCGCCATGACGCCGAACAGATACGAAGCGTCCGCGGCTGTCGGGTTTGACATAAATACCATCGACGACGCCGCACGAGCTGCCCAGATGCTGACCAGCAAGCTGGATCTTGAAGCGGTCGTTATCACGCTCGACAAAGAAGGCGCGTATCTGCGATCACCAGTTCACACGGGACACATCCCAACGGTGCCAAGAACTGTCTACGACGTAACAGGCGCGGGAGATATGGTGCTCGCCATGCTGGCTGCAAGCCTGGCGGGTGGATGCGATTACGAAACAGCGGTCCATCTGTCGAACATCGCAGGCGGCATCGAGGTAGAAAAGTTCGGCGTGGCAACCGTTTCGATCGATGAGATCGTCAACGAGATCATAGCCAACAACAAGCACAAGACAGGCAAGATACACACTGTAGAGAGCCTGCAAAAAGAGCTCAGTTTCCATCGACACCAGGGCGAATCAATTGTATTCACAAACGGCTGCTTCGATGTCATACATCGCGGCCACATCGAGTATCTCGGCTTCTGCAAGCAGCAGGGAGATATCCTCGTTGTCGGTCTCAACAGCGACAGGTCCGTACGAGAACTCAAAGGACCTGAACGGCCGATCAACAATCAGCACGACCGGGCGGCCGTGCTGGCGGGACTTGCAAGCGTTGATTACATCACCATTTTTGATGAGCCTGACCCGCTGGCGCTGATAAAACAGGTCGGCCCCGACATTCTGGTCAAAGGCGAGGACTGGGCAGAAAAAGGCGTTGTCGGACGGGAATTCGTGGAGAGCAATGGCGGCAAGGTTGTCCTGGCCCCGCTGGTGGACGGAAAGAGCAGTACATCCACGATCAACAAAATGAAAGAACTTGACGGCAACGACCGCGACTAGCATACCGAGGAGTTTTTAAAATGGGCCAAAAGGCTGTTTTTCTTGATAGAGATGATACCATCGTAAATGATCCGGGATACATGAACCATCCCGATCAGGTGGAGTTATTGCCCGGCGCGGGCGAAGCACTCGTCCAGCTCCGGCAGATGGGCTATCGCATTGTCATAATCACCAACCAGTCCGGCGTCGCCCGGGGCCTGGTCACCGAAGAGGTCCTCCAGGAGATCCATCATCGTCTGCGTGAACTGCTCGCAAAAGAAAACGCCTATGTTGACGGTATCTACTACTGCCCCTATCACCCCGAAGGCGTGATCGATCATTACCGCAAAGAAAGTGACCTCCGAAAACCAAACCCCGGAATGCTCCAGCATGCAGCGAAGGACCTCGATATAGACCTCTCTCGCTCATGGATGGTCGGCGACTCGTTCCGCGACATCGCAGCAGGCAAGTCCGTCGGCTGCAAGACGATACTGATCAACTCACCGGCAAAACGCAAGATACCCGGACCCGATGACGTGCTGCCAGACCGCGAAGCTGTCAACATCAAGGAGGCCGCCAACATCATCCGCATGGTCGACGCTCATGGCCAGAAAAGCCGTCCCGAAACCAAACCCCAGACGGCAGAACGATCCCAAAACACCCAACAGCAGGAGAGTACGACAAAAACACAAAAGACTCAACAACAAACCGGAACGCGCAGCCAACCTGTAACCCCCCTGCGGACGGCAAAACCTAAACAGACCGAATCTGCCCAGCAGGACACAGCCCCCAAAACTCAAAAATCCGAGGAGACCAAAGTGCAGCGACCAAAGGAGGACGAGTCCGTAACCAAAATGTTCGAAGAGATCGTTTCCCTGCTCAAAAAAGACGGACGATCGGACCTCTACGACGAGTTTTCAATCCTCAAGGTCGTAGCCGGCATCGCCCAGGGCCTCGTTCTGTTCTGCCTCCTTGTAAGCCTGTGGTTCCTGATGGACTCAACCAAGTCCGGCCAGGCCGTGCAGACCGCCGTACTCTACGGCATGGTCTTCCAACTTATGGCGATCTCATTTTTCATGATGTCCGGACGAAAATAACAAACGCATCGGCGTAAGAAGATACAGGAACATATCCACCGGGAGAAGATAAGAATATACCGGCCGGACGAAGATAAAAAAATTCGGCCAGGCCGCCAACTTTATGAGCGACAAAAAACAAAACATTCTCATATGGCTCCCCTCACCCATGGGCGACGCGGTTTTATGCACCCCCGCCCTGCGTGCCTTGCGCAGGCATTTCACAAACGCCAACATAACTTTCCTTGCAGCACCAACAGTCCGTGCGGTCCTTTCACCCTCCAGCTTCAACGATGACTGGATCGACCTTGCAGGCGGAACTCTGCAGCTTGTCCGAAAACTGCGAAACCGCCGCTTCGACAAAGCAGTACTCTTCAAAAACTCGTTCGGCTCTGCCATGACAGTTTACCTGGCAGGCATACCCGAACGTATCGGCTACACCCGAGACATGCGAGGCCTACTGCTGACAAAAAAAATAACCCCCGCCCGCGACACCAACGGCAAATTCAAGCCCGGCTCCATGGTCGACTACTACCTGAACCTCTGCGACAAGCTCACCTGCGACATAACTGAGCGCTCACTCGAACTGCAAGTCGACAACTCCGCCGTTCCCGCAATGCTCACCAAACTGCCCGCCATCGTAAAGTCTCAAGGCCCTTTGGCAATCCTTGTCCCCGGCGGAGCGTTCGGCCCCAGCAAGTGCTGGCCTACCCAAAGATTCGCAAAACTCGCGGACATCCTCACAGAGCAGCACAACGCCACCGTCATCGTAAGCGTAGCACCAAACGAAGCCGAACAAAAGATCGCCGCTCAAATCTGCGACAAAGCCGAGACGAACATAATCAGCCTTGCGGATATCTCACTCTCACTCGGCGAGCTCAAAGCACTCATCGCCCGATCAAACGTCGTAGTCACCAACGACACCGGCCCCAGACACATCGCGATCGCGCTCAAACGAAACGTCGTCTCCCTCTTCGGCCCGAACAATCCCGAGTGGACACAGACCGGATACGAACGCGAAACCCAGATCATCGGCCAAGCTGAATGCGTCCCCTGCGACGAGCCCGTTTGCAAACGCCCGTCGCACGAATGCATGGAATCGATCACGGTCGACCAGGTCCACTCCGCCGTCAAGGAGTACCTCAAATGAGCCCCCAGTCCGGACTATTCACACAAACATCGCCGGGCGTTTTCATCGCGGGCGAATTCCTCGACATCTTCACCGAAGCGGGCCTGACCGACCTCGACTCGATTTTCGCATTCGAGCAGGGCAAAAACCTGGTAAAAGCCAACCTCGCCAAACATCGCCAACGCATACGCTTCGACCTCGCCGGGCGTACCTTTTTCATGAAACGATACACCGGAACACCAATAAAACAGCAGGTCAAAAACTGGACCTCACACCATGTCCGTGCCTCCACAGCAGAATACGACATCCGCCCCTGCGGTCAGCTCGCAAAAGTCGGCGTCGCCACCCCCAAGATCGCAGCCTACGGTTTCGAATGGGGCCTGTTTAGCGAAAAGCGAAGCTTCGTCATCACCGAACAGATACCGCAAGGCGAATCGCTGGAACGCGAACTGCCCCCCTTCTGCACGGCAACTCACAACAAAACGAACACCCGAAAGAAACGCGAATTTATCGCCCGTCTCGCGGATTTCGTCAGACGCTTCCATGCCACTGGCTACCGTCACCGCGACCTCTACCTCGCACACATATTCCTCGGCGAACGCGAAAGGCTTTACCTGATCGACCTGCACCGCACATTCAAACCCTGGCTCCTCGGCGAACGCTTTCGCGTCAAGGACATCGCCCAACTGCACTACTCAACACCCGGCCGCCATTTCACGGCAACCGACCGTATGCGTTTCTACAAACATTACGCCGGCATCGAACGCCTCACCCCAAAAGACAAACGTTTCATCCGCCGCGTCTCGACCAAAGCAGCACGCATCGCAAGACACGACGTCAAACACGGCCGCGAAGTGCCCTACCAGAATTAACGCCCCCAACTGGTCCCATAATCCAAAAGCATGCGTCTGTACTTTTTTCACTGGAATTTCCTTAGTTATCACCATTCTCTCAGTTATAATCGCCGACTATGATCAAGGTTGCAATAATACTCGAGCGAGCCGATATCGCCCTGGGCGGTGCTGAAAGATCCATCTTTGAGCTGACCCGGTGCCTGCGCGCCAACGGTGTCGACGTAACCCTGCTCGCTGCAAAAGGCAAGGCCCAGAGCGGCGAGGTGCAGATTCTGTGTACGCGTAAGGGCAAACGCATCACGTTCAAACGCTTCGGCAAGCTGCTCCGCCGGCATTTCGCGGAAAACACCTACGACATAATCCACAGCACCCTGCCCTACGACTTCGCCGACATATACCAGCCCCGAGGCGGCAGCTATCCCGAGTCGATCATCCAGAACGCCGCGAGCTACGAAAGCGCTTTCAAAACCAGGTACAAGAAGCTGACGCATTTCACCAACCTGCGCAGAACTCAGCTCGTACTAGCCGAAAAACGTCTCTGTCGCCCCCAGTGCAGCACCATCGTTGCCGCCCTTTCCGAGTATGTCAAATCACAGTTCGTCAAACATTACCACTTGAGCGCAGACCGTGTTCGCGTAATACACAACGGCGTAAAACTCGTCACCAAACTCGAACCAGACGCCGCCAAGGCACTGCAGAGCCAGGTCCGGGCAAAGCTCGGAATCGCACCCGGAGACAAGGCGACCCTGTTTCTCTTCGCGGCCAACAATTTCCGGCTCAAAGGTCTGGCCCAGCTAATACAGGCACTGGCGACGGTACGCAAGATCGATACCGAAGCCGAGCCCTACGTCGTGGTCGCCGGTTCAGACAGTTCGCAAAAGTACCGCGCGATCGCCAAGGATCTGAACGTCGCAAACAGGATCGTATTCCTGGGCTCGCTCCGCAGCATACAGAACGCCCTCGAAATCACCGACCTCGCCGTACTTCCAACGTTCTACGATCCCTGTTCACGCTTCATACTGGAGGCCCTCGCAAGGGGCAAACCAGCCATCACAACCAAATATAATGGCGCCGGCGAAGCTTTCACAGACACCGTGCACGGCAAAAGAGTGGACGATCCGCGCAACACCGAACAACTGGCCCAGGCGATGACTTATTTCTGCAACGAAGACAATCTCCGAAACGCCAAACATGCGATAAAGGAAGACGGCCTTGCCGAAAAAGTAAGCATCGATCGACACAGCCGGGAAATTATTGAGCTCTACAAAGATATCCTGAAGAGGAAGCGAAGCTGATGAATCCGTCGTATATAACATTCATTGTCGCGTCATATCTGATTGGATCGATACCGTTCGGCGTGCTCATCGCAAAGGCCCACGGCAAGGACCTTCGCAAGATCGGCTCGGGCAACATCGGAGCAACGAACGTCTCCCGGGCGCTTGGCAAAAACTGGGCGTATATCTGTTTCGCACTGGACGTGCTCAAGGGACTCGCACCCACACTTGCGTTCTCATTCGTCATCGAACGGCCGCCCTCTCTCGTACAGCTCTGGGTCTGGCTCGCAGTCGGTGCCGCAGCCGTGATCGGTCATATCTTCCCAATCTACCTTCGGTTCAAGGGCGGCAAGGGTGTATCGACAAGTCTGGGCATGATCCTCGGCCTCTATCCCTATTATACAATGACGGGTCTCTTGGTATTCGTGATCTGGACGGCGGCGGTACTCGCGTGGAATTACGTCTCCCTCGCGTCCATCATCGCGGCCTGCTGTTTCCCGCTCATTCTTCTGGTCGCAATGCTCGCCCATTCTCAATGGGACATCACACAGCTCTGGCCACTGATCGTCGCAGCCGTCGTCATGTCCGCCCTCGTCATACTCCGTCACAGAACCAACATAAAAAGGCTGTTCGCAGGCACCGAGAACAAGATTATGCAAAAGAAGACAGAATGACAGCCGATTCGCTTCCAGATATATTCTGGTTACTCGCTGGGGGAGCGGGGCTGTACATCGGCACCGCCTTAATGGCGATAGCTGCCGCAACTGTCATGATCAATAGCTCCCTGGCCGGACGACTCGTAGGGTTGTTGCTGTTTTCAATTGGTGGCACGTCGGTTATCATCTCGGCGACTCCCCTGCCGACATGGACGTACGCAGCAGCCATTATCTTTGCTCTACCTTGGCTCACCCTGGTCATCGTTGGAACCAGACGTCGGCAGAAGTTTTCTTGCATCTTGTTGCTGCTCACCGCCTCAGCTTTAACTGCCTGCGATCTCCCTTTCTATCTCATGCCCGACATACAAGGCACTGGCTACGACCGGCTCGTAGTTGTCGGTGATTCATTGAGCGCGGGTATGGGACACAAGAATATAAAGACCTGGCCGAGCCTTATAGCCGAACGGCACGGCATCCATACCGAGAATCGCGCGGTTGCAGGGGCAACAGTAGGTTCAGCACTTAAAAGACAAACAGCCGGCAGCGACTTGCAAAACTCTCTTGTACTGCTTGAGATCGGAGGCAACGACACTTTTCTAGATACGCCGAAAGATGCTTTTGAACGCGATCTTGAGGCACTGATCAGACATTTGCAAAAACCCTCAAATCTTCTGATTATGCTCGAACTGCCGATAATGCCAACTGACCTGGAATATGGACGTATCCAGCGTAGACTAGCAAGCGAGTTGAATGTAACTCTGGTGCCGAAGCGTTACCTTGTGAATGTGCTGTCAACCCAAGGCAATACGCTCGACCTCGCTCATTTGACCCAGCAAGGCCATGAACAGATGGCCCGGATGGTTTGGGAACTGGTCGGCGATGCGGTAATACAACCAGCAAAACAAAACTAAAGTACTTTTACGTGATTGACCTACCCAAGCTTTTTCGCGAGTATCTGGTTCACCACTTTCGGGTTTGCCTGCCCTTTTGAACGCTGCATCACCTGGCCCATGATGAAGCCGCGTGCCTTTTTGCTCTTCTTACCGCCTGCCTGAACCTGCTCGACCGCCTGCGCGTTGTCTGCCAGCACCGCATCGACCAGCGACTCGATCTCGGACGCATCACTTTTCTGAATGAGGTTGTGCTTCTCGGCGACCTGACCCGGCGTGTCACCGGTTTCGACCATGAGCTCGAATACCTGTGCCGCAGCGGACGCGCCTACATCGCCGTCATCGATCATCTTTGCCAACGCCGTCAGATTCTCCGAATTCACGCCGAGCTCAGCAACCGAGCATTCTTTATCCTTTGCAAGCTTCGCACCCGTCTGCGTGAGTATATTGCACACACGCTTCGGGTCCGCGCCTGCCTTGACTGCGTTGTCAAACAGATCAGCCGTAGCCTTTTCTGAAGTGATCACGCCCGCGTCGTATTCGCTCAGACCGTATTCGGTCACGAAACGTTTTTCCATCGCAAGCGGCATCTCGCAAAGCCGCGAACGTATATCGTCGAGCCACTCCGGCGTCATTACTACCGGCACAAGGTCCGGATCCGGGAAGTAGCGGTAATCGTGGGCCTCTTCTTTTTCACGCTGCAGAACGGTGCGGTTGTTTTCATCATCCCAGCCGTACGTCCTCTTATTGCCCGATTCCATCGTTATACCGGTTTCGAGGAATTCGTCGAGCTGACGGGCCGCTTCGTATGTCACACTACCTTCCAATGCGCGGAAGCTGTTGAGGTTCTTGACCTCGCTGATAGGTGTCTTATAGAGCTGACCGCCCCGCGTTATGTGCAGATTGACATTTGGTTCGAAACGCATATGCCCCTTCTGCATATCCGCCTCGGAAACCCCGAGATACCGAACGATCCGCTGCAGCTCGACTGCCAGAGCTTTCACCTCGGCCCCGCTGCTCAGGTCCGGCTCGGTCACGATCTCCAGCAGAGGCGTACCCGCACGGTTCAGATCAACTGCCGTGAAGTTGCCCAGCGTGTGCGTATTCTTCCCCGCGTCCTCTTCGAGATGTGCCCGCAGAATTCGGATTTTCTTCGTGCTGCCGTCTTCAAGTGGTATCTCAATGTAGCCGTGCTCGGACATAGGCAGGTCATACTGACTGATCTGGTAATTCTTGGGCAGATCCGGATAGTAGTAACTTTTGCGGTCCCACTTGGTAAAGCTCGGAATGTTGCAGTTAAGCGCCAGCCCCGCCATAACTGAATACTCAAACGCCTGCTTGTTCATAACAGGCAGCGAACCGGGCATGCCGAGACACACCGGACATACGGACGTATTGGGCTCCTGCCCGAAACCGAGTTCACAACTGCAGAACATTTTCGTTCTGGTCGCAAGCTGAACGTGTATTTCGAGCCCTACGATTACCTTGTATTCCAGATCACTCATTATCTGCCTCTGCTATTTGTTCTGTCTGGGGTTATGCTGATCCATTCACGCCGACCGCTTCACTTCGCCAACGGCGGCATGACGATGTTATGGTCATTCTCTTTTTCATACATCCTTGCAATACGCAGCAGACGCTCCTCTGAAAAGGCCGGCGTGAATATCTGCAGCCCGACCGGCAGATTCTGCGAATCGAAACCGCAAGGCACGCTAATACCAGGCACGCCCGCAAGATTGGCCGCGATAGTGTAGATGTCCGCCAGATACATCTGCATCGGGTCGTCCGTCTTTTCGCCGAATTTGAAAGCGGTCGTCGGAGACACCGGCATCATGATGCAGTCGACTTTTTCGAACGCCTTGGTGTAATCCTGACGGATCAGGTTGCGAACCTTGGAAGCCTTGAGATAATACGCATCATAATAGCCGGACGACAGTGCGTATGTGCCCAGCATGATTCTGCGTTTTACCTCGTCGCCGAACGCTTCGTCACGTGATTTCGAATAGACCTCGACATAATCATGCGGATCCGCGGTACGGTGCCCGTAATGGACGCCGTCAAAACGTGCCAGATTCGATGATGCCTCCGCGGTCGCTATGACGTAATATGTCGCTACCGCATAATCGAAGTAAGGCATGTCGATCTCGACTATTTCCGCGCCGAGAGATTTATAGGTATCGAGAGAAGCTTTGACAGCCTTGCCGACCTCGTCGCTCGCGCCCTCGTTGAATCGCGGCACAATGCCTATCTTCAGACCCTCGATCGGTTTGTCAATATCCGCTGTATAGTCCGGCACAGGAGCGTCTTTTTCCGTGACGGAAGTACTGTCACGCCCGTCATGCCCCGCGATAACGTTCATCATCAGCGCTGCGTCTTCTACATTGCGTGTAAACGGGCCGATCTGGTCCAGGCTCGATCCGTACGCGACAAGACCATATCGCGACACCCGCCCGTAAGTGGGCTTTAGCCCGACGACCCCGCAGAAACTTGCTGGCTGACGGATCGAACCGCCGGTATCGGAACCGAGGGATCCAAACGCCATTCGTCCTGCCACCGCTGCTGCTGAACCGCCGCTGGAACCGCCCGGCACGCGATCTGCATCCCACGGATTCACCGTCTGCTGCAGACCGGAATTCTCGGTACTGGAACCCATAGCGAATTCGTCCAGGTTACACTTGCCGATTATTATCGCGTCAGCCGCGTTGAGCTGTTCGATCACGTGGGCATCGTAAGGCGCTTCGAAATCTTCAAGTATCTTCGAGGCACACGTGGTTTTACTGAAGCTTGTGCAGATGTTGTCCTTGACTGCGATCGGCACGCCGGCAAGCGAGCCCACTTTATCGCCGTTTGCGATTTTCTCGTCAATGTCAGCCGCCTTCTGCATAGCCTCTTCCTTGTGTGTGCGAAGGAAGGCCTTGATCTTGGGCTCGGCTTTTTCGATCTGCGCGAAAACCGCTTCGACAGCCTTTGTGCTCTTTACCGTCCCGTCTGCGATCTGATCGCGAAGCTGTTTACAGGTCAGGTTTAGTATCTCGTTTGCCATATTGCTCTTCCGGTGATTGGGCGTTTAAGAATTGGAATTGTCGTCGAGTATCTTGGGGACCATGAAGAACTTGTCAACTCGCTCGGGAGCGTTTTTCAGTGCCTGCTCGTTACTCAGCGACGGCCGCGGCTTATCCTCACGAAAGACATTGTTCACCGGCAGGCAGTGAGCGAGCGGCTCGACACCATCCGTATCGAGCTCACCGAGCTTTTCGATATATTCGAGGATCGAACTTAGTTCAGTGCTGAACTTTGCAACTTCGCTGTCGTCCAGATCCAGCCTGGCGAGCTTTGCAACTTGTTTTACCTGCTGCTGGTCAATTTTTTTCGACATGATCGTACCGGATAAAAATTGTCAAATAAAAAAGCGAGACATGGAAGCCTCGCTTTTTAGTAGTTCTGTGTTTGGGAACAAGCTGTTGCTACTTGGCAGACTTGTAGTTCCTCTTAGGAGGCTTGGTAACCAGACCCATGCGGATAGCCTTGGCTGATGCTTTTACCCGGCAGACCTTGCCGTCGACTACAGCCTTGACCTTCTGAACGTTGGGCTTGAACTTACGTCTGCTGATACCGGTTGTCTTAATACCAACACCGCCGTGACGCTTTGCTTTACCGCGTCTTGAAACGCTGTTGCCAACCTTTGTTCTTTTACCTGTATACTGACAAACTCGTGCCATTTCCGTCTACTCCGTTTTCTGAACTCAGGCGGAATAATGTCGCCTTGTTAGCTGAAATTACAAAACTTCCGTAAAGTCTTCTAAATATAGGGGTTGGGACGCTTTTTTCAAGTGTTAATGCGAGATTTTGATGAGAAAATATTATCCGGGATATGATCCCTGTCAAAATCGTTATTCTGGACTAAAACTGACACTGTTTCTAATCGGCTAAACGTATTAGTATAGTATAAATGGACACTGAATTTCACAAACAAATTTCGTTAAGTTTTGGTGGTGTTTTGCTGCGTTTTACCCTACTTTTATTGAGTTTTACCTGCTCTTTGCATGCTTTTGCAGGGCGGTTTGAGCCGGGTTTTAAGACCGGAACTGTCCGGTGTGACTACATGAACGAACTGTCCGGTTTGGCCGCTGGAAGGGTCAATAATGCGGTTTTATGGTCCCACAACGATTCCGGCGACACCGCAAGGGTTTTCGCCATCAGCCCGGCCGGCGAATGTCTGGCGATCGTTACTCTGGCGGGAGTCAAAGCTGCTGACTGGGAAGATATATCCATAGGCCCCGGCCCCCAAAATGGCAAAACATACATTTATGTGGGTGATATTGGGGATAACGGAGAAAATCGGCCTTTCGTGACCGTACACCGCTTTTTAGAGCCGGCAATAGACCCAAATGCTGTTTCCACACCACTAAAAATCCAGGTCAAACCAGAATCCGCCCGGTTCAAATATGAAGATGCGCCCCACGATTCCGAAGCAATGTGGGTGGATCCCACAGACGCCAGCCTTTATTTCGTAACCAAAAGAACCCCCGTAGCACGAATATATCAGGGAAAATGGCCCAAAAAACCGGGCAAAACAACACAAACCCTGCAAACACCGGACGAAAGTAAGCAAAACCCGGATAAATCAGATGAAAACACACAAACCGTGCAAAAACCGGATGAAAATAAGCACACCCTGGATAGATCAGACAAAAGCACTCAAATCCTGCATAAAGTAGGATCGATTCCGATGAAATGGGTCACTGCCGCGGACATTTCCCCC
Source organism: Anaerohalosphaera lusitana (assembly GCF_002007645.1). Classification (GTDB taxonomy): domain Bacteria; phylum Planctomycetota; class Phycisphaerae; order Sedimentisphaerales; family Anaerohalosphaeraceae; genus Anaerohalosphaera; species Anaerohalosphaera lusitana. The sequence continues at coordinate 2,506,493 of NZ_CP019791.1, read as the reverse complement.
TCCGGCAACCAGATAATCATCAGAAATTACAACCAGGCAATGCTCTGGCACAGACCTGAAGACGAAAATATAGCTGATGCGCTAGCAAAGTCAGGCCAACTTGTACCGCTAGAGGCCGAAAAACAGGGTGAAGCGATCTGTTTTGCAGCGGATGGTAAGGGTTATTTCACCGTCAGCGAGAAAAAACGTCAACCCATATACTATTATGCATGCAAAGGCGTTAGGCGAGATTCTAAGGCGACCGGTTCGGCGGGTGGAGAGTCCGCGTCTGGAAAAGAAAGCGAATAGCGGCTATTTTTTCTTTTTACGGCCGCCCTTTCGGCCTGCTGTTACTCTTTTGAGGTATGCTACCTGGGATTTGGTGAGTGTGCGGTATGCGCCTACTGGCAGGCCCTTCATCTCTATATTGCCGATCTTTGTGCGTTTGAGGCGTTTGACCTTGTAGCCTACGCGTGCGAACATTCGGCGGATCTGGCGGTTGAGACCCTGACGGATCGTGATCTCAACTATTGTGTCCTTTGGCGTTCGGCTGAGTACCTTCACAGCAGCTCGGTTTGTACGCCCTTCCGCGAGCCAGAGTCCTTTTTTGAGCTTTTCGAGATCCTCACCTTCGACGCTGCCGCGGAGTTTTACTTCGTAGGTTTTGGACAGCTCGTATTTTGGATGTGTGAGCAGGTTTGCCAGGCCCGTATCATTTGTCAGTATCAGTGCACCGGTGGTTTCTGCATCCAGGCGGCCTACTGAAATGAGTCTTTCTTTCGTGTCGATCAGGTCGATCGCCTTTTTTCGGCCGTGCGGGTCCTTGTTGGTGCAGATATAGCCGCGGGGCTTGTTTAGCAGAAAATATACACGTTCAGGGCGTTTTAGGCGCTTTCCGCTTACCTTTATTTCGTCTTTGTCGGGATCTACGAAGGCTGGTAATTCGTTGACCATTACGCCGTTGACTTCGACAGCGCCTTCGAGGATGAGATCCTCGCATTTGCGCCTGGAATCAACCCCGGCCGAGGCCATTACCTTCTGTAAGCGTTCCTTGTCCTGCGTTTTATTCTTTACCTGTTTTGGTTTTCTCTTGGCCATATTTGTTTCTGCGTGTATTGAAAACCGGCACCTTTGCCGGCAGCTTATTATACTTAATTCGTTGCAAGTGGTGCGAATTGTAAGAGTTTACAGCGCAAGAGTCAAACGAGAAACCCGCTTTGGGATTAATGAGTCAGATATGCGCGCAGCAAGGATGGGCGTAATTCGGCTGTGGTACCATGCATCAATTGTAATGTGAGAGGCTGAAATCGGCAGGTTTTAGCTGGTAGAGGGTGAAGTCACGAAGAGCAGCTCGGCCGTTTTCTGACCTGAAGATAACAGCATTTGAATTGGGATCGGTGTAGATAACTTCTGTGACCACGTGCTTACCGTTGTTTATAAAGACCTCCAGAACCGTTCGGTCGACGAAGATGTGCAAGTCAATCTTTTCACCCTTTTGCAGATCTAATGGTACAGCGGTCCCTGCGACGGTGAGCTTGCCGGGGGTGTAGACGATGTCCATTGCATCCGAGCCGTCGGCGTTTGAGCAAAGCTGGAGAATACATTTTTCGGCTGAGCCGGGGTCGAGGGTGGTTGTAATCTCGAATGTTTTGCCGGCCTTTTTCATTACAGTTTTGCTGGAGTCTGAGGCCTGAACTAAGTTCCGATTCTGTTTTTCGGTCCTGAGCTGTTTCATCTCGGCGGCGGGTTGCTGGATTATGTTTCCGGCCTTGTCGATAGTCATTATTCGCGGAATGGCCATGACGCCGTTCCAGCCCTGGTCGGGCTTGAAGCCGCGAATCCAGCCGAGAAGGATGCAGCGTTCTTTAGGGCCGTACATAATGTTGGTTGCGTAGTAGTCGCCGCTGTGGTCTATAAGGCCCTTTGAGGTTGCATCGAATTTATATGTTTGCGCGTTGAAGTCACCAACAAAGTACTCGACCGGTCCGTATGGTGAATCGAGCATAACGTGTTTGTCCTGGAGCGGGAAAAAGTTGGGGCATTCGAGGCTGCGGAGGTTTTTGTCGGGGTGCCGGAAGATAATTCCCTTGTAGGTCCAGTCCAGAAGTGAACCGTTTTCGGCTTCATAGATGGTCGCTGCTGCCTCGCCGCCGTCTGCGGGTTCGAGTTTGCCGCCGAGGACCATGAATGTGCGGTCGCCGTGTTCGAATATGAACGGGTCGCGCCAATCCTTTATGAAAGTGTCGCCGTGATCGGACATTTCGAGGAATGGGTTTTGTTTTGGCTTTCGCCAATTGAGCAGGTTTTCGTCACCGATGGCGGCCCATTGTTCGGGAAGTTCGTGGCCGATGGAGGTGTAGAAAATGATCGGAGTGCCCTTCTCATCGAGCCAGGTGCAACCTGAAAAGCAATGCTCTTCGCCTTTTGAGAGTGAGGGTGCAAGTCCGATCGGCAGATGCTGCCAGTTTACGAGGTCACGGCTGCGGGCGTGGCCCCAGTGCATGTGGCCCCACTGGTCGCCGTATGGATTGTGCTGATAGAATATGTGATACCAGCCGTCATGGTGTATGGGGCCGTTGATGTCGTTCATCCACATGGCGGGGGAAGCAAAGTGGTAGACGGGGCGGTGCGGATCATTCTTGACCTGGGGGATGAAGCGTTTGACGTTTGCCATCGCTTTTGCGACGTACATGTTTTCTCCGGTCAGTTTCGGTTTATCGCTCTGGTATATATGGTCGATGTTTATATGGCCCCAGCCGCCGGTATGTTTGTCAATGATCTCGATGCGAGCGGTTTTGTCAATATGTTTAGATACGTCCCAGGTGTGCCAGGTGAGCAGCTCCATGTTCATTCCGGTGGCGGTTTTTACGGGCTTGTCGTCGATAGTAAGCTGAATGCAGGTTTGGTCGGGGTGGTAGCCGCCGCCGATTAGGAAGTTGATATAATCGCGTTTGATCGTGAACGGCGGGGAGATGAGCCTGCCGGTGGAGGCGTCGCCTTCGGTGAATGAATTTACAAGGCAATCGCCCAGATAGCCCTTTACGGTCATTTGTCCAGGGAGAGCTCCGTGCGCTGGGGAGGCGCCGAAGGCCTTACCGCTGATGAACCAGGAGCCATAGTTGGATTGCTCGAAGTCCGCTATCAGTATGTCGTCCTTAGCTGCGAATGCGGTTACTGAGGACAGGAGTATAATTGTGGTGATGAGCAAATTTTTCATGATCAATGATCCATTACAGAACGCAGTTTGTATATGTCAAGATAGTTTATGTGGGCCGTGCCGCTGACGGTATAGAGTTCGACTCCGGTGCTGTCGGAGCGAGTGGGATACACCCTGCTGCTGAAGACGGCACGTTCGTTGACGAAGACATCTATAACGCTGTGGTCGACGTAGATGTGGAACCTGACGGGTTGGCCGGCTGGGTCGAACGGTGCGCTGAGGTGTACCGTTTCGGAGCCGGTGACGTCGAGTGAGGATTGCCGTTTGTCCAGGTTTATTGTGCCCGCGAGACGATCATAGTAGATGAGCGTTTGCTCGCTGCTGTCGGGGCTCTGGAGGACCTTGACGCCGACGATGGCAGCGTTTTGGGGATCGATCTCGGTGTCGATCTCGACCATTTTGCCATAGGCGGGACGGAGGGTGTTGTCGCCAATGCCGGTTGCAAGCGTCTGATCTTCGAGGTGGAGATGGAACTCTCGCAGGGCAGCCAGTTCAGGTGCGGGCTGCTGACGAAGAGTGCCGTCAGGGGCAGCGTATATTTTGCGAGGCAGCGAGAAGGTATGGCGCCAGCCCGCGTTTTCGATGAGCGCGGGTGCCCGCTGTTCGGGTACGATACCCATGATGCGGGGTAAGCCGTCCGACGCGACGTATGCGGCCGGTGCGAGCATCCAGTTGAAGGCGTCCATCTGTCGCGGCTCGGGGTGGTCTGGGGTGAAATGCTCGTTCTGCCAGGTGCCTATCCAATAGAGCAGGTGGGCTGGTCCGTCGTGGTGCATATCGGTGACTATCAGAATGTGCTTGCCGTTGCCGATCGGCAGGAAGATGGGCATTTCCCAATAGAAGCCGGAGGTTGCAACGTCGCCGGTGAGCAGAGGATGAAGGTACTGCCAGTCGTAGAGATTCGGCGATCTGTAGAGCAGTGCCGCCCCGCCGACATCTCCATGAATGCCGGAGCCTATTATCATATACCACTGGCCGTTTTCGTGCCAGACGTACGGGTCACGGTAGTCCATGAAGCCCGGGGGGACATCGCTGAGGACGTGTCCATGTTTCTGCCATGTTTCCCAGCCGTCAACACTGGTTGCGAGCGCGACGTGGGCCTTGCCTTCGATAGCGGTATAGACGAGTGTCGGGATGCCATTGTTTATTACCGCGTTGCCTGACCAGCAGCCGCCAGAATCTATGCCGGGCTCGGGTGCGATGGCGTTGGGCATGTGGTCCCAGTCCGCAAGATTTGAGCTTTTCAGGTGGCCCCAATGGATGTGATCCCAGAAGCTGCCTGAGGGGTTCTTCTGATGGAACACGTGCCATTCGCTGCGGGCGGGGTCGTAAACGAGGCCCGTTGGTTCGTTGGTCCAGTTTGCCGAGGTGCCGGCGTGGTAGCCGGGGCGTCCATTTGCAGGGCCTGTGAAGCGATCAGATGAAGGGATGAGGTCGGGTTCGCTGTCCAAGGGTAAGCCTTTGGCATATTCGGCGCGGATCTGCTGGGGGGTGAGGGTGCGGTTGTAGATTCGCAATTCGTCAAGTATTCCGTTGATCGCACCGTGGGCATAGGGGCCGGACCAGTCGGTATGTATGTCGCGACCGATCATGAGGTCGTTGCCAGCATCGGGAGTGATCGGACGGCCCGCGGGGGTTGCTGCGGAACCGACAAGATTGCCGTCCAGGTAGAGTTTGATGCCCTGATCCTTGTGGAAGGTTGCGGCGATGTGATTCCACTTGTATGTTGGGAGTTCCATGGTGGCCCAGCAACTGTACCAGTTACCGTCGACGGAGAGTGAAAAATTCCAGCGGCCGTAACTGGTGAGGCCGAGAATGTAGCCAGCGGTTGGATGTGTATATTTGCTGACTATGGCGCCGTCGCCGACAGGGTAAGATTCAAGTGCGATCCAGGTCTCGATGGTGAACTGATCGGAGGGCTGGTCCTCTTCGGGGATGTGTTTGGTGACCCAGTTTGTTCCTCCATCGAAGCGGAGTGCATTGCCGAATACGCCCTTTTCCCATTCGGGTTCGTAGAACGGGCTGTTTATGTTAAGCATTGCGTTTGAGGTTTTGTCGCGGGTCTGGTAGCCGTCGACCTCGGAGAAATCGAGAACTACCTGCGCGTTGGGGTAATCGGCTGCCTGCTGGTACGGAGTGACGTCCGAGCCGCTGAGCCAGGATTGGGCAAAGGTTTGCAGGTCGAGCGCGTCCACTATGCAGTCGTCGTTGAGGTCATGTATAGACGGGAACTTGCACTGGGCGAGGGTCGTGGTGAATCGCCAGGTGGTGCCGGTTACCACTTTGTCCGGGAACACTTCATCAACGCGCCAGTGGTACGTTGTTCCTGCTTCGAGCTGGCCTGTCTTGTAAGAGAGCTCGGTCTGTTCGGACACTAAGGTCAGCGGGAAGCTGTCACCCAGATAGACCCGATGGCTGGAGGCGCCCGCAGCGGGTATCCAGTTCAGGGCGGTGCTGATCCACAGGTCAGTCTTATAGTCCACGGGTGTGGGGCCGGTTGCCTGGTTCGGCTTTGGCAGAGATGCGAGCAGATAGCCGTCGGTCAGAACGCCGGTGCTGAATCGTATTTCGTCTATGAGGCCGCGGAAGGTACGGGAGCTGCCGGAGGTTTCGCGTCCAATGAACATCGACTCATCAGAGCCGCGGTATATCTCACTGTTGGAGTAGAATTGCTTGATTGCCGTGTCGTAGCTGCCGTCCTCATTGAGAATGCCAAGAGTTGCACGATCGGCGGCGTCATTGTAGCGAACCACGAAATAGTGCCAGTTGCCGTCGGCATAGTTTCGTTTGCTGATCGTTAGCGACTGGATGCCGCCGGGCATAACGTTGAAGCTGAGGTTCAGTGCTCCGTTGCCGTTTTCGTTAAGGACGAGGCCGTAGCTGAAATCCGAATCGGCCTGTAGAAATATCTGCATGGGGCCTGCGAGCGACTGTTCGCCGTGGGTTCTGAAGAAGCCTTCGACAGTGAAGGAATCTGCGAAGTCTAGGTCGTTGCCGTATTGTGAAGGCGGGAACATCAGTATGCCGTAGCCTGACTGCTGGCCCGCGTCGTAGGCGTGGGTGCCGCCGGTGAAACCGGAGCTGAGGAGGTTTGCAGGCGGAGTGTCGCTGGAAGGGGTATAGCCGGTGATGCCCATGTACCAGAGGTGATTGCCCTGGCCGCTGGCGTCGTTGACCATGGGGTTGCCGCCGATGGGGTCCATAGACCAGAAGCCGACGGTGGCGGCGAAAGCGCCGGGAGAAATAGCTAAGAGAGCGAGGAGTACGAAAAGTATGGATCTATTTGCAGTCATGAGTTTACCCAATTTCTAATACCAACAAGATGTTTCGGGGACTAGTCCGCAGTCGAGCCATGCAGCGGCGAAGTGGGAAAGGTCCTGCATGTTAATGGTGCAGTCGCCGTTGTAGTCGTGCGGCATCGGGCCGTCGCATTCAGTGTAGTGCGTGGTGAAGGACCACAATTCGCCGCGTATTGTGGTGCCGTTCTGCAGGAGCCTGTCGACACGCCAGAGATACGTCGTGCCGGGCTCGAGCTCTGCGGGAATGTAGTAGGTCGTGCCGCTTTGATGGCTTCTGTATGCCGGGGGGTCGGTCTGGCCGAAGTATACGTTATAGGCGAAGACATCCTCACCATCGTCCCATTGAAGCTGGGGCATGAGGGTGACGCCTGTCTGACGCGGGGCCGGCTGAGGGCTGTATTTGGCAGTGATCCTGCCCATAAGGTGCGCGTTTGCCCAATACCCGTTAGTGAGTCTTATTTCGTCTATTAATCCGGCGAACTGGCGGGCACCCTGGAAAGTTTCGCGGCCGATCAGCATGTTGCCGGCACCGCCTGTGATGAGCTCGGTTCCGCTGGAGAGCTGGACCGATTTGTTTTCGGTGCGGCCGTCGGTTGAGGCGGTCATGAGTTCTATGGTGTCGGCGGGGTCGTCGTAGCGGGCAGCGAAATAGTGCCAGGAGCCGTCTGCATAGTTTTTGGCATTGGCTTTGACGGTGACTATTCCGTCGCCGGTTACGTTCACTCCGAAGCAGAGCCAGCCGGGGCCTCCTTCGTTGATGGTGATGCCGTAGCTGTAATCGTTTTCGCCCTGCAGGAGGATCTGCTGTATGCCTGCGGCGGACTGGTTGCCGTGGGTTTTGAAGAAGCCCTCGACGGTGAATGAGTCGTGGTAGTCGAATTCATTGCCGTACTGGTCCTGGGGGAAGAAGAGTATGCCGTCGCCGAACTGTGCACCTGCGTTGTAGGAGGTGCCGTGCGGGAAGAAGCCTGATGAGAAGAGGCTTTGGGGCGGCTGTTCGTGACTGGCGGTGAATCCGGCGTTGCCGAAATACCAGAGGTGGTCGAATTCAACGATCGGTCCACCGGCACCGCCGAGCGGGCCTTCGCCCAGGCCGAATGCGCTGTCGCGAACAACCGGATTAGAGATATGGCTCCATTGCATTGACCAGCGTGCAGTGGTCTGGGCCAGGCATGCAAATGAAGTGGTGCAGACAAATATTAATGCTGCTCTGATGAGGGGAATCATTGGGACATTTCTCCAACGTACTAACGGCTTGTGCTTGTGGGCATCGTGGACTGCCTTACGACGAGTTCGCCGCGAAGGTACGTAGAACGAACCGGCATAGCTGGTGAGGCTATTCGTGCGAGCATGGTTTCGACCGCGACGTTTGCAAGCTCCTCGAAGGGCTGTCTGTAGGTCGTCAGCGGTACCCTGAGATGCGATGCGTATCTGATGTCGTCAACGCCTGCGACACCGATCTCATCGGGAATGTTTATCTGGAGCTGATCGAGGGTATGCATCAGGATGGCGGCTGTGGCGTCGTTGGCGCAGATGAAGGCCTTTTTGCAGGCGTCCGAGGTGATCGAACGGATAAACTCAATGTCCTCGGGCTGAGCCCATCGTACAGAATCTGCGTTTGGTTCCATGCCCGCGTGACGGAGCATCTGCTGGAAGGCGATTATTCGCATGTCGACGGTAGGTGCGGAGAAGGGTCTGCTGAGAAACTCTACTCTTTCGTAGCCGCACTCGATCATGTGCTCGGTGAGTACGGACCCAATATGGAAGTTGTCTATGCCGACCAGATCATATCTGCTTCGCTGGGGGAAGGGGACCACGTCTCGGTCGAGAAGTACGACGGGGATATGGGCCTCTTCGAACCACTGCAGAATGCGGGTGTTTACAGCGTCTTTTTCGGATGTCAGTTCCAAAGGTGCGAAGAAAACGCCGTCGACCTCCTGCTGTATGAATCTTTCAGCTAGTCTGCGGGCGTGCTTCTTTCTTGCTTCGGCATCTTCCGACACTGAACGGCCCCAGAGCAGACTTAGGTTGTTCTTTTCGGCTATGTAAGACATGTAGGCGGTGATAGGTTCGAATATCTCAGTTTCACCGAGACCGGGGACCATAAGGCCGAAAGTCTTGGCGCCGCAGAGTTCGCCCTTGAACTTTACGTATGTGCCCGAACCCACCTTGCGAACGATCAGGCCGGACTGGTGAAGATCGCTGAGCGACCTTGCGACAGTTGGGCGTGAGGTCTTGAACTTCTTGGCGAGGTCGACTTCGGATGGAAGTCGTTCGCCGTTTTTGTAACGGCCCTGAACGATGGCCTTGTGCAGGTATTCGTATATCTGTCGATGCTTAGTTTTCTCGTTTGCGGCTGAAATATCCGGCGTGTTCATTTTGTCACCTGTGTTACAAATCTTATATTGAAAGCGGCAGCAGGAGAGATGTTCTCCTGCTACCACAATAATCGGCTATTTACCGACTAGAATTCGCATGCTTCTTGCGGGATCAGATTACAATTGAGCCAATTTTCCGCCATAGCTGCAAAATCTCTCAGGTCAACATAGCAATTGCCGTCAAGGTCACCTGGCAGGGGCGGATCGCACTGAGGTACGATCGTCGTAAACGTCCAGGTCTTGCCCTGGAGTGTGTTGCCGAGACTGTCGATCTCGTCGACTCTCCAGTAATAGGTAGTGCCCCATTCCAGCGTGCCAGGATCAAAGGTTGTCGATGTCTGATTGCCCTGGAAGGCCATGTTGGGATCGGTGCCGAAGTAGACATCATGGCTGAGTGCGTCTTTGCCGGCGTTCCAGGTAAGAGATGCATTAATGGCAATGCCCTGCTGTCCATTAGCCGGGGCCGGTCCGTATGCCCAGGGAGACATTGCTCCAACTTCGGCGGGTGATAGGGCCTGGTCGTAGATGGTGAATTCGTCGAGCTTACCTACAAAGTTGAGGGTGTTGGACCAGATATTCTGGTAGGTTGCGGCTTTGACTACAGCAGACGCGTCACTCAGGCCGATCTGAGCGGAGCCTATCTGCGAGCCGTCCTGGTAGAGAGTGCACTGGTCGCTCCAGCCGTCGTATGTCGCGGTGATCATCTGCCATGCGTCCTCGGTTACGGGAACGTGCGATTCGACATCGGCACGGTTGCCATACATTGTGATGCCGCTCCAGGGGAACGAGGCGATGTAGCGGATGCTGCCGAACATATTCGGATCAGCGGACGGGTCCTCGGTGTTAACACTTCCGGTAAACATCTGGTCACCCATGCCAGCGATAATGGTTTCCTGGTCAATCGGGTTGTCTACCTGGACGAAAAGGTTCATTGTCCACGAATTTTCAGCGGCCAGAGGCAGGTTGGAAGCATTCTGTTTTACAACTGTTCCGCCACCGTTGAAGCTGAGGCAATTGCCTTCAAATCCGGTCGTCCAGACGGGGTTGGCCCAGCCGTCGAAGATACCGTCATTGCCGTTGCCTGAGTAGTCCTGAACCGTAGAGCCGGAACTGGCATCCATCTTCCATTCCAGAACTTTCTGGGGAGCCTGGCGAGTTGTGAACGACCAGACGGAGCCGTTAACAACGACATTGTTTGAGGCGTCACGGCCGTCGACTTTCCAGTAATAGGTAGTTGCAGGGTCGAGTGTCGGCAGAGCGGTAAATGCTGTTTCGGCTGTATTGCCGAGCAGGGTCAGCTGCGTTTCGGACTCGCCGAAATAGACGTCGTAGGAAGCGATAACCTCTTCATCGCCCCACCACTCGAGCTGAGCGTCGGCAGTGAAAACATTCTGCTGGCCATCTTCCGGTGCAATTACGCTTACGCTTACCGGGACAGCACCCATAAGCTGAGTGTCCTCAACCAGACCTTGGCTGAAGCGAAGCTCGTCGATGAAGCCGTTGAAGTTTCGAGATCCGCTTGCGAAGCTTTCGCGTCCAATCAGCATGTTGCCTGCGCCTTCGTGAAGCAATTCTGAGCCTGTGGGGAGCTTGGTGCTTGCTGCGAACACTGAGCCGTTTTCCTTCATAACAGTGATCGAGAAACGGTCATTGCGGTCGTCGTAACGTGCAGCGAAGTAGTGCCAGGTGCCATCGGCGAAATTAGCTATACCGGGGCCGCCTGCAGCAACAGTGGTTATCTGACCAGTGCCGCCTGCGATCGTATTAACAGCGAACATCAGTGCGCCTTCTCCACCTTCATTGAGGGTGAGATTGTAGCTGAAACCGACCTCGTCCTGAGTGAGGATCTGCTGGAAGCCGTTCTGTGACTGATCGCCGTCGGTCTTGAAGAAGCCTTCTATGGTGAAGGAGTCGGCGAAGTCGAATTCGTTGCCGTAGCCATCCTGGGGGAAGAACAATGCAGCACCTGTCTGTCCCTGCATGTAGCCGGGATAGAAGGATTCGGACCCGCCAGAGAAGCCCGCGTTGAACATGCTGCTCGGTGGTGTATCGTACCCGGCAACGTAGCCGCCTTCGGGGAAGAAATAGAGATTGTCGACTTCTGCTGCGTCCGGGAGACCGCCGGTCAGAGTGCCCTGCCCGGGATCAGTGGCTGAATCAGCTACCACCGGATTGGCTGATCCAGTGTAATCCATGCTCCAATGAGCTATCGTTGTAGCTGCATGCACATTGACAGACATCAACAGTGCGACAGCGATAAGAGTTAGCATTTTACAATACTTCATTATTCAACATCTCCAAAATTCGTTTTCAATGATATTCCCTTGCTACGCTCTGCGTCTTTTCAGCAGAGCCAGACCACCAAGACCCAACAGTGCAACTGTTGCCGGCTCGGGTATTGCCATAAGTTCGGCATCATCCATGGCGTGCGTCGAAAGACGTACTTCGTCGATAAGGCCGGCAAAGCGGTTTACTTCGCCTTCCTGGCGACCTACGATGATGTTGTTGTTACCACCGCTGAGGATCATATCATTGTCGAGTATCTGAGTTTTGCTGTAAGCGCTGCCGTCTTCGCTGTATACCTGCAGGCTCATTTCGTTGGTGTCGGTGTCATAGCGAGCGGCTACGTAGTGCCAGAGACCGTCCTGAAAGCCCGCCTGGCGGTCGTCGGTGGTGACAGTAAGGCTGGCGAAACCGGTTCCGTCCCAGCCCCAAAATTCGAGTCCGCCAGTCCCGGAGGCGCCTGTACTAAGCTGGATATGGCTTGCTGCGTGGCCCTCTTTTGACCAGAGAAGTGTTTCGGTTCCGCCCGTGTTGTCGAGGGATTTGAAGAAGAGCTCGGCTGTGAAGCTGCCGGAATCATATTCGTTGCCGAACTGGTCAGCGGCATAGAACATGTTACCGCCCTGATCGATGACGTGATTGAAATTGTAGGAACCTGTGGATGTGATCCCGTTGAGCATTGCAGAAGGTGCAACGTCAGAGCTTATCGCGTCAGCGCCTGCGCCTTCCATCGGACCCCACAGATAGAGGGGGTCGTGTGCGGGATTGGGATCGCCCGAGTTACCTGCGATCGTTCCCTGTCCTGGAGCGTCGGCACTGTCAACGATCCCGTGGGTAACGGGATTGCCGCCTACGTAGAGTGTGTCGCCGGACCATGCGTCCATTTTCCAGTGATGGACGATTTCAGCAGAAGCTACTGCACTACAAGTTACCATCAACAAGGCCATCAAACAGATCATTCTTTTCGTTTTCATCTTTTCCTCCGAGTTAAAGTGAGATTTACATTGAAACACAGTTTTCAATTGATCATTTACCCAACGGCCAGACAAGTTCAAATACTTCTTCAAGGATATCGCGTCGATCCAGTGAATCATCAGCGATCATATCTCCGAAATCCATCGTTTCCGCATGGCCGTCCAAGAAGACGCCATTGCTTTTTCCGGTTTCCAGATCTCCGCCTGATTTGTGGAACGTTGCAAGGAAATTAACGGGCATAGATTTGAGGATGTATAAAGAATTGTCATCCAGGCCAAAGTTACTGATACCGTCTATTGTCCACGCGTTTTCTTCAGCAAAAGCCAAAACAGAACCAGGTCGTTTCACATTGCTGGCCCTGAGACTTCTGCCGTTTGCTTCGGGGCTTCCCGGTGCACCGGCGGGAGGAGGCATGCTTGTGTCATTGGGATTCCATTTATAGGATTCGACACCAAGCCAATAATTCATGCTATATGAATACTGCGGGTTCATTGGAATTGCGGGTTCGTGGCCCGGATGATGCCCGGCCCCGTCCTGTTTTGCATAGCCTTCAAAGCTGGCACACCTGTGAATGTCCTCATTTTTCAGATAAGGCCATAAACCACCGTCTGGATGCGCCCTTTCGTTGTGCCATACACATTGGGGCGGGCAAGGCGGTCCAGGCTCGTAAGAGCCATCGGACTGAAGGTATTGCCCCTGACTGATCTTGGTGAGGTTGGGCTGTGAGTAGAGCCAGTTATAAACAAAAGGAAAGTAACCATCATTATCGAGAGTGTACAATTCCATCGCCAGCCCGTACTGATGAAGATTGGTTTTGCAGACTACAACTCTTGCACTTTCTTTGACGGTTTGCAAGGCGGGCATCATTATGGCGAGCAGTAAAGCTATAATTGCAATGACGACCAGCAACTCTATGAGAGTGAACGCTTTTCTTACGACTTGCATATAAGCTCCTTGTAGCCGGAATAACGGTCTAGCAATTCATGCCGCCAATTTAGCCTTTAGGCTTACATCTGTCAAGCCTTTTTTAGATTTCGAATGACAAATCTGTAACACACATCTGGTTTTAGACACTTTAGCCATTGAATTCCGAGACTCCTATACCTACATACAACTTGCAATTCGGTCCAAACAATCGCGACTTTGAACCGCCATGAGCCACTTTGTGGTCCCATAACACTAATTTACACGCCAGCACAATATTCCCTTGACAGGCAAAAGGCGAGTTGCTAAGCTCAGGTTTACAACTTTGACGATATTGGCTAAGCCCAGGAAGCAAGTCCAGGGTTGCAACGAGATATGTTTTAGGATTCAGGCTTTTCGGAAGAAGGTTCGGGATTATGTACAAGAGCTCAGAGACCTCACACGTGATCGTAGGAGCAGGCGAAATACTTTGGGATATGCTCCCCGGCGGCAAAAGACTGGGTGGAGCACCGGCAAATGTTGCCTTTCACGCCCACGCCATGGGAGCGGTATCATATATATTGAGTGCTGCAGGAGACGACAAACTCGGTTCCGAAATCAGAGATAAACTTTCGCAACTGGGCGTAGGTCTGGAGTATTTATCGACAAATGAGTATCCTACAGGCACTGTCGATGTCGAGCTGGATGTAAATGGTACGGCCGAGTACATCATAACAGAGAACACGGCATGGGATTTCATATCGTGGCAGGATGGTTTTGAAGAGCTTGCGGGCCGCTGCAATGCTGTCTGTTTCGGTTCTTTGGCACAAAGAAGCCCTGTTTCCAGGGCGACCATACGACGATTTCTGCAACACACTGCGAAAGACTGTCTGAAGGTTTTCGACATAAACTTAAGACAATCATTCTACAGCGCCGAAATAATAGAAGAATCACTGGCTGCAGCTAATATCCTGAAACTCAATGATGGAGAGTTGGAAGTAATTTCAGAAATGCTGGGCATACACGGTGATCAAGAATCTCGGTTGAACCAGATATTGAAAAAATATCAACTGCACTTTGTTGCATTGACAAGGGATTCAAAGGGGAGCATCATGCTGAGCAGTGATGAGGTGAGTTATTGCCCTGGTTTCCCTGTGGATGTGAAGGATACTATAGGGGCCGGTGATGCTTTCACGGCTTCTACGATAGTGAGTAGATTGCAAGGGTTGAGTCTCGATGAAACAAATATATTAGCCAACAGGGTAGCAGGTTTTGTTTGCGGCCGCGCCGGCGCAACTCCCCAGCTTCCCGCCGAGTTGACTGGCGGATTCAAGCGGACACATTCTGAAAGAGCAAAGATCGAACTAAAGAGCAAACGCGGGCGAGATGATGAGCTGCTTACGAAGAAGCGCGGCTAGTCATTTCTTTCAATAGCACAGATAAATACTCGCAAGGCGCGAGGCGTAAGCATGTATTCGGCGTTTTCATGGAGAGAAAGAATATGAAAGTAAACGGAATTTTACTCAGGAGTTCCATCGTCGCGGCGTTGGGCGGGCTGTTGTTCGGGTTTGACACGGCTGTGATATCAGGTACGGTGGATCACCTGGAAAAAGTCTTCCAGGTCGAGGGTTTCTGGCTAGGCTTTACGGTGGCCAGTGCTTTGATCGGAACGATTTTCGGAGCGATGTTTGCGGGCAACCCGGCAGACAGGTTCGGTCGCCGTAACACGCTTTTTATCCTGGCACTTCTGTACTTCGTATCGGCACTGGGCAGTGCCTTCGCGTGGAACTGGTGGTCGTTTATCATATTCCGGTTCATCGGAGGCCTCGGCGTTGGCGGATCATCGGTGGTAGCTCCCATGTACATCGCGGAGATATCTCCTGCAAAGCTGCGGGGCAGACTTGTGGCTGTGGTGCAGTTCAACATCGTTCTGGGTATTCTGCTGGCGTTCTTGTCAAACTATATCGTCGCTGCGCTGGTGGCGGATGCTGTGGAATGGCGATGGATGTTCGGAGTTGAGGCGGTACCTGCTGCGGCATATTTCTTCCTGCTCTTCGGCAACCCGCTGAGTCCCCGATGGCTCGTCGGACAGGGAAAGAGTGATAAGGCTCGCGGGGTTCTCGAATCGATAGGCGTGGACGAGGGTAAGTCGACAGAGGACGAACTGAGGGATATACAGGTATCGCTTGAACGAGAAAACATGCAGGAGAAGGAAGGCTTTTTGACTTTCAAGTGGGAACAGGGCATGAACCCGAAGTATGCGATACCGGTCATGCTGGCTGTGCTGATCGCGATGTTCAATCAGCTCTCGGGCATAAACGCGGTGCTGTATTATGCGCCTAATGTGTTCAAGCTTGCAGGTGCGGACAGGAACGCGTCGCTGTTGAGCAGTGTGGGGCTGGGGTTGACGAATCTGATCTTCACGATGCTTGCGATGCTCGTGATCGACCGTTTCGGACGCAAGAAGCTGATGCTTGTCGGCTCGATCGGCTACATCATAAGCCTTGCCGCGGTCGCTGTGACTTTCCACATGAACGGCAATTTCTCGGCAGCGGCTGAGACGGCCACAGGTGTGACGACGAGCTCGGTGATCGTCCTGGTCTCACTGGCGGTGTTTATCGCATCGCACGCCTTCGGACAGGGTGCGGTCATATGGGTGTTTATCAGTGAGATAT
Organism: Anaerohalosphaera lusitana; assembly: GCF_002007645.1. Taxonomy (GTDB): domain Bacteria; phylum Planctomycetota; class Phycisphaerae; order Sedimentisphaerales; family Anaerohalosphaeraceae; genus Anaerohalosphaera; species Anaerohalosphaera lusitana. The sequence continues at coordinate 2,490,784 of NZ_CP019791.1, read as the reverse complement.
TCCCGAACAAGGTGCGGGCGAAAGGACAGTCGCTTGGGGCGTTGACGCACTGGATAATGGCGGCGGTGATCTCGTGGACGTTTCCGATGTTCGCCGATACGCTGGGCGGAACTGCGACTTTTTCATTCTATGGAGGTATGATGGTGCTGCAGTTGCTGTGGGTACTGTTCATAATGCCCGAGACGAAGGATGTGCCGCTGGAGCAGATCGAGCAGAAGCTGGGTATTGTGAGTGCGGAGCAAACTTCCTCGGCCGCCAGCGAACCGGATGAGTTGAGGGCATGACGGAGAAATAAGAACAGACCAATGACAAAGCCGCACGACTTTAGCAGCGTGCGGCTTTTTTATGACCTGCTATAATCTATTACAAGGTCGTATCGGTAATTATACACGCGAAACCGCTGTCTGCATTCTTGTTAGGCCCTGCATGAGGGTCCTGCGCGGACATCCAAAATTCAGCCTTACGAAACCTTCGGCACCGAATTCTTTTCCGTCCAAGAGTCCTACGCCATGTTCGGCAAAAAAACGGGCGGGATCATCCGGGCCCAGGCTTCTTGCGTCGATCCAGGCGAGGTAGGTCGCTTCGATATTCTCAGCGCTGAGTTCCGGGATGCGTTCGTTTACGAAATCCAGAACGAGGTCCCTGTTGGATCGCAGGTATTCGAGCAAATCTTTTCGCCACTGTCCGCTGTCTCTGTACGCTGCCAGTGCGGAGGTGTATGCCAGGGCGTTGACGTGGGGTACGATGCCCTCCATAACGTGCAGGAATCGCCGGCGTAACGATTCATTTGGTATTATCGCGAACGAGCATCCGAGGCCGGCAATGTTGAATGTCTTGCTTGGTGCCATCAGGGTTATTGTTTTTTGCGCGACTTCTTCAGACAGAGTTGCGGTCGGTATGTGTTTTACATCGTCCAGAACAAGGCCGTTATGGATCTCATCTGAGCAGATCACGACGTCATTACTGAGGCATATTTCTGCGATTTTTTCGAGCTCATTTTTGTCCCAAACGCGGCCTGTAGGGTTATGGGGGCTGCAGAGATTAAGGAGGCTGGTTCGCGGTGTGATGGCTTGCTTTAAATTTTGTTCATCGAAAGAGTAACGGCCGTCCTGAATCACAAGCGGAACAGTCACATTCTTGCGGTCGCTTAAGCCCGGCGCGTCCAGGAAAGGCGGATAGGCAGGTGTGAACGTGATTATTTCGTTGCCGGACTCGCCGGTTGATCTGGAGGCGACATTTATGCCGGTGACCAGGCCCGGCAGCCAAACGATCCAGCCGGGCTCGATCTGCCAACTGAATTCATCTGCCAGATATTCCAGGATCGTATTGGTGAGCTCTGCGGGCGGCAAGGTGTAGCCAAAAACACCATGATCCACCCTGGTATGTAATGCCTGGATCACAGCCGGCGGCGCCTCAAAATCCATGTCCGCCACCCACATGGGTATTATATCACGCCCTTTGTATCGATCCCACTTGAGACTTGACGAGCAGCTTCGATCAACAACTTTATCAAAAACTGAATCCATGAACGCATAGCCTTTGCTGCAGGATCATCTCCGTTTGCGCGCGATCAAAAACACAATAACAGCGGTCATAACCACTATTACCATCACCTCACTGGGGCCAAGCAAAACTGCCTGCATCGATTATCCACTCAGAAAAATAGAAAAAGGCCGCACGCGTATACACAAAATGAGTGGTGCACTCTACCACGGCAGCATCAAGCTGTCAAGCAGACCTCGCAAATTGCTGCAGCAAGTAATGTGGCGTCACGATCTATTCTACAGCCTTGCGAGGCAGGTAAAAGACGCCCGGCCCGACTCCTAGTGGATAAACAGTGTCGGGTCTGATCATGATGACCCACATTGGGACCATTTCATTGGCGGGAAAAGACTCAACGTGGCCGTCGGTGAAGCCCGCGGAGATACTTATATCCAGATCGTCCATGGAGGCTGCACCATTTTTGAACCAGTAGGCTCCGCAGGTTGTGTCCTCGGGACATACTGAAGCATCGTCGAATGACCGGCTGCTTGCGAGTGAATCCGGAGTTCGCCAGTTGCCGAATCCAAGGTAGTCGCTTACGAGAATATCGCTTTGGCCGCCGCCCCCGGCCTGTCTTGAGGGGCCAATAAACCTGCGGCCCGCTCGCGAGACGAGTCCTTCGTAATCCCAGTAGAAACAATACTGGCCGATCAGCAGGTCAAGATCAGATGGCGTGTCCGGATTATCCCATGAATCTCCCTGCTCCCACGCATCCTCCATATAGCGATGTTTAGAGGGTGAAAGCGGGCTGGTGAAAGGTTCGGAACTTTCCACATAGTCGCTGAGATACTCGCTGATGGAATTGTGTTTGCGACCGGAGATATAATCCGAAGATTTCATCATACGCGGATCGTTCCAGTTCCAGAACGAGTCCTTACCTATGGTTGCAACTGACTTGGGATAGTCACCGTCATAATCGGCGGTGAAGAGATTTGCAGCCCCCAGGACCGTTCGCTGGTTGGAAATATTCTTGAGATTCTGTGCGCATTGCCGAACCCTGCCTATTGCGGGCAACGAAATGCTGAGAAGCAAAGAGATAATGGCGACCACCACTACCAGCTCCAGCAACGTAAAACCCTGCAGCCCCCTACCTTCAATTCTTTTAAGTCCGCCTGCTATTGAGAGCCTCCGCTTGACAGAAATCAACGAACGAGCAAGCAGAGTTTATACGTATTCTCCACCCCTTGTCAATACAATTGCAGGGAAAATCATTCAAAAGTCAGTTATTTGGGTACCATGCCGCAGTATTGAGCCAGTTCTCTGCCAGAGCCTCAACTTCAGTTATCCCATATCCGCTGCTATACGGTCTGTGGTCGGCCCAGTTTACGATGCCGTCACAGTTTAGATCCGCAACCGTCCAGCAATCCAGAAGGGACTTACTGGCGTAGCTGGTCGCTCCATACGCCCCCATGTTTATTCTACCACCATTTGGTGCAGGCTCCACTTCCGGCCAGACGGCAGGATCCCCGGCATCGATGCCGGGACTGGTTTCGGCATCGTTAGTCCAGATTCCCTCATTGAAATCGACAGAGTAAATACCTGTGCCATGGACGCAAAACCACATTCTCTTTCGCAATTGATCCACCTGCGTTCCTCTAGCACGGAAAGACTCATACCCAGGAAATGCAACAACCTTGCCATCTGCAAAAGCCTCATACCGGCTTGATCGCATTGCCTTAATTATTACAGCTCCATCATCAGTAGCTCTACTAAAATAGAGTGTAAGGCCATCTGCAGACAAGCAAGGTGACCCTTCCCCCCTATTGGTATTGAACTGATCCAGGGCTCTTAAACTGGAAAAGGGTTCATCGGTTGAATTCCTATCGGCGATCCATAAATCCGTCGCCCATGGGTCAGACCTGTAGGTTTTGAACACTATGATCAATTCATCTTCTGAAAGGGAAGCTGATGCAGCACTTGCACCATTTTCGTGCAGTTCCCCGAGTTGCCTCTCAACCCTCCAAGGCGAATCGACATTATCTCTGACTGCCATCGTTATAAATGAATTATCATAAACGGTATCACGAGAATTGAAATACATTCGAAGTTTATCATTCGATATCCAGGACGCTTTCGAAGAATAAAACATTTGACTTAGTTCGGAAATAAGTTCGGGCTCTTCAAATGTCTGATCAACGTCCGATCTACGCGCCTCAAAAAGGCAGGTTTTTTGCAGAGATTCCACATAACGATGAAACACAACAGTTAGACCGTCATCTGTGAAACAAGGTTCAGTGGCAGCATTACCGTATTCGTCATTGAATTCAGGGTGGAATTGGGGTGTCTGCCAGCCGTAGCTGTTCGGGTCCGCCGGCAGGAAACGTCCGGCCTCGGACAGCAAGTGAAAATCTTGCTTCGCGGGATCGGCGAACAGCGGGTACTCATTTATATTTCCTAAGCCGGTGACGGCATCTTCGGTGCATGAATACGAACATTCTGCGCCGTAGATGTCTGCACTTACATTGTCCCAGAGAATGCAGTTTTCCACAAGCGGATCCGCCCCTTCTGCGGCCCAGATACCGGTGTCGTTGTTCACGATAGTCAGATTGTTTATAGTCGGGCTGCTGCTCAGACAGAAGACTCCGTATGAACTGCCTTTCACAATAAAATTGCTGATTTTGGAATCCCTGCCTTCGCCATGGAAGAACCAGACCGCCACTGAGCCGGGAGATGAAATAACCGGCGGGTCGCCGGCTGCTTTTACTGTTATCGCCTTGCCGAGAAAATCCACTGTCTCGGAATATTCGCCCGGCCAAACTAAAACTGTGTCGCCGTTTTCAGCCTCTTCTATGGCCTTTTGTATTGTTTTGAAGGCATTTCCCTTCGTTTCGCCGCTGTTTAGATCACTGCCGGCTGACGTGTCCACATGCAAAGTGCTGCGATGCTTTATCGACCAGAGACCACGCTCGTCGCCGTAAAGCATCAACCCTTCATCAGGGGTTACGAATGGGGAACGTTCGTCATACTGCGAACTTCCAACTCCCAGACGTCTCGGTGAAAATGGCTCGGTCAATGAGGGTCTCTCAGCAATCCACAGGTCCCAATCCGAACTGCTGCTGTCCTTAGCAGAATAGTACAGCTTTAAACCGTCGCCGCTTACATAAGGTGAAAAACAGTTGGGATGCACGCCCGAGATGCTCAGCTTTTGCGGTGAAGAGAAGGGCTGGTCGGCAGAGACTCTGCCAGCGGTCCATATATCGTATACACCTGATGCATTGTCCCTGTCCGAAGCAAAGTAGATCCGAAGCATATCATCCGTAAGCGATGGACAAATGTCATTGGCTCCGTCCTGGTGAATTTCAGAAAGTGTATTTGACTCACTCCAGGTTCCGCTCTGAGAGTCATACTCAGCCAATCGCAAAACCCTGGCACCGCTTTCGACGGTTTCTCTGTCATAGTACATAATGCTGCCGTCCGGCGAGAGCCACGGATGTCTCACAGCCGATTGGCCGGTCATGATCTGCTCGACCGTATCCCAATCTCCGTGAGTCTCAAGTCGAGTTGCGCGGAAAAGACGATATTCACCCATCTGATCTGCTGCGCTGAAATACATGGTGTGTCTGTCCTTCGAAAGCGCCGCTGAAAAATCGGCTGCTCTCAGTGAGTCATAACCGATGCCCTCAACCTTTATCGGATCATACCATTTGGCGTGTGCAGCACCCCCGGCCAGCAGCATCAGGCTGAGGCCCGTAATGCCTAAACTGAGCAACTTTTTGATTTTACAAGTGAAAAAATGCCACATCACAAATCCGATCAATCTCAGTTCGATGCCTGAGATGCCAGCCAGAATGTCCAGGGTTCTTCCAGCTTGCCGGCCATGTCGTATTCAGAATAATTATTAGAAACTTCGAATTCGTCCAACTCATTTTCGGTTGCGGAATATGATATTCTGAGTTCACCCAGTTTTGATCCATCACCGTCACGGGCAAACAACTCGATGCTTTCGACAAGGTCATCCCAGAGGCGCACTGCATACCTGACCCGATATAAGCTGCTATAAACATCGATCCAGGCTTTATCACCATTGTCAGACAAGACATGCTCGAAAGGCATCTGACGTCTGGCGGCGGCCCTTCTTATGACGTCCACGCAGTGCAGGCCTTTCCAGGGTTGGCCAATCTGGTCGAAAAAGGATTGACCTGCGTTAAGCGTTTCTCCGGTGTTCAGTACAACTTGCGAGCCCGAACCGCTATGCTGTGTCAGTATCCAATCGTCGGATCTCAAAAAGAAAGCGGGCTCGTTCTGCTCGAGTTGCTGCTGGACAAAGGGCATTCGCCCCTCTCCGGAGACGTTCATACCATTCCAGTGGCCAGTGATTTGAAAAGTGCACCAACCCTTTCTGTGCAGGTGATCTCTTGCGTCTATCACTTCAGAATGCACCGGCCAGGTACCCTTGAAATAGTCCTCCTGCATGGAGTTGGGATGCTCAAAGACATAGGGCTCGATCCCATCAGGGCCCCGCTCCATTACGATAACGGTGTCATCATCGCCACGCTCAACAACCGTGAATGTACCGTCACTACCTTCAATTTCAGAGATAAATCGCGACATATTCGGCGGATCTGTGGGGAGCCGGACTACAGAGAGGTCGCGATTAAAGTAGTTGAAATTGTTCAAAAAAACGATGTTTGAATTGACATCGTAATGATAGGTTCCACTGGTGTTATGCAGCCACTCGGTGTAATAGGCCCCGCCTTTCCGGAGCATTCTTCGGCATACGAAGGAGTCACTGTCAGCGTCGGGATAGTAAAAAAAAGAACGCATATGCTGGATCTGGGCGGCGCCATCAGCGAGCACAGCCTTTTTTGAGGCCAGGTGAGGGGAGTCCTTTGCCAAGACAGATGGTCCTTCTTTAAGGACTGCGGCCCCGGCAATTGTGACGCCTGCAACTGCCGTGATCAAGGCAGTTCGGGTGCACATGGCACCTGCAAGTGTTGCGACAACCCCGGCGTTCATGGTGGCTGGAGTAACGGCAATGCCATCAGCAGCGGCAACTGAAGGAGCGGTCATCTTACCAAATAAAGCGAGGCCAATGACGAGGGAACTTTTACCCAGTCCCCTTTTGGCCAATTTCTTTGCAAGTGATCTCTTGGCACGAACAAAGCGCATACGGACGCTGATCTCGGAGCTGTTGGTCTGCTGAGCGATTTCGCTATAGTCCAATTGTTCATAACAGCGCAGTACCAGGACTTCGCGGTGGACGGGTTTGAGATCCTCCATCGCGGACACAACCGCTTGCTTCCATTCCTCAGCCACTACGGAAGCCAAACCATCATGTGTGTCGCTGTTCATATCTTTAAGATCCTCGAATTTATCAGAAACGGCCTCGCGATCCTTATTCCTTCGGTAGTGATCGCGAACGACATTTGTTGCAATACGCCTCGTCCAGGACCAGAAAGCCTCGGGACGCTTGAGCTTGTGCAGCCGTTTGAATACAATCACACAACTTTCCTGAACGAGGTCCTGAGTCAGGTGCTCGTCCAGCGTCAAACGGTAGATGTATGAGCGCAATTGACCCGCAGTCAACGCTGCCAGGGCATTTTCGCTTTCCCTGCACCCAAGTTTGGCGCTTTTTATAAGCTCCAGTTGTTTTCCGTACAAAGTCATCCTTCCTGAATATCAAGATGCATAAGAGCCGCCCCGCGCAACGGTAATTTTAGGATTTTTCAAGATTATTATGAAAAATAACCTCACTATAAGGCGATTTTGCTGAAAAGAACCCGATTTTGGGCCATTTGTTCACGCCATTATATTGAAAAAAAGGCCACACGGGAACGGATCGTCATGCGAATTTTTGAATGGACCATAGCTCTTACCTCGGCCGCGTTCACGGCGATGCTCGGAACTGCCGCCGAATTCAGCGCGATGCACAATCGGCCTTCTCAGCGGTTCGCTTCTCAGAACCCTGGAATTCACTTTCTTAACCATTTTCAACCCCTCTCTTCGACCCGTCAGGCCCGACGTGTCGAGAATACAGTTTTTCTTTCCCTTTGTCTATTATACCCGATTGAGGACTCAGAACAAAGTATTTCCGCTATAAGGCTGCCTGAAAAGGCAATGTGCCCCTGATAATGGTGAGCAAAGCATAGAACCCGCAAGATTATGAGACGTAAGACTTTTGCGCACATTTCGTACGGACAAAATTTACACCGTCGATATATCTGACAAGAGAGTCATTTTTATTGACATGACCAGCTAAACAGCTAAACTCCGTATCTATTTTCATCAATACATTTTTCCCGAAAGGCAGCATAAAGCACATGTCCATTCAAAAACTTCGCAACGTAGCGATTATCGCGCACGTTGACCACGGCAAGACTTCGCTTGTCGACCAACTATTGTATCAATCCGGCATGTTCAGAGACTCCGAGCTTGACAAGCTCGCAGGCGGGCAGCACGGGCTGGTCATGGATTCGAATCCTCTTGAACGCGAACGGGGTATTACAATACTCAGCAAGAACTGCGCTATCGATTACACGGATACCGACAGCAACGAATACAAGATAAATATCGTGGACACACCTGGGCACGCCGACTTCGGCGGTGAAGTCGAACGTGTGCTCAAGATGGCGGACGGTGTACTGTTGGTCGTGGATGCGTTTGAAGGGCCCATGCCACAGACGCGTTTCGTTGTACAGAAAGCCCTGCAGCACGATTTGCAGCCCATACTGATCGTCAACAAGGCTGACAGACCCGATGCGAGGCCTGATGATGTGGTCAATGAGGTATTTGACCTGCTGGTATCGCTCGATGCGCACGACGATGCTTTGGATTTTCCGATCATATTCGCATCGGCAAAAGAGGGGTGGGCAAGGACGGATATGCATGACGGCAACGACAATATGAAGCCGGTTTATGACTGCATCATTAACAATGTACCGCACCCTAAAGCCCAGGACGATGCACCACTGCAGATGCTGGTGACCACACTGGACTACAGCGAATATGTGGGCAAGATAGCTATCGGGAAGGTTTTCGCGGGACGCATTAACCGGGGGCAGGCACTTACCGTCATCGACAAGGAAGGCGTGCACACCCGTCAGAAAGTCGTTCAGCTCTATCAGTTCCACGGTCTTGGCAAGAAAACCTGTGATTTCGCTGAAGCGGGCGATATTTGTGCAGTTGCGGGGCTGGATCCGGTGGACATCGGCAACACGATAGCATGTCCGGACGAACCTAGTGCCCTGCCGATCATATCTGTCGACGAACCTACCATGAACATGACCTTCCGTGTCAATGACGGTCCATTTGCCGGCAAAGAAGGCAAATATGTTACCAGTCGCCAGATTAAGGAACGCCTTGACAAGGAGCTGCAGACGAATGTGGCTCTGCGAGTAGAGCCGGGGCAGACCGGTGAGGAGTTTATGGTATCGGGGCGAGGGCTGATGCACCTGGGCATTCTGCTGGAGAATATGCGGCGTGAAGGTTACGAGATTTGCGTGGGCAAGCCCAACGTGATTTTCCGCGAAAGGGAGGGCATCAAGCAGGAACCGCTGGAGCTGCTGACCATTGACTGCCCGATGGATTGCCAGAACTCCGTGATGAGTCTTCTTGGTGACCGCCGCAGTGAAATGCTCAATATGGAATCGAAAAGCGGTGCGAGTGATTTCGTTCATATGGAATTCCTTATTCCGGCGAGAGGACTGTTCGGGCTGCATGCCAGACTTCTAACCGCAACTCAGGGCAGAGCGATCATGCATCACACGTTCGAACGTTACGGCCCTATGCGGGGTTCCATCCCGCAGAGACAGGCGGGGGTGATGATAGCAACTGATACTGGGCCCGTAACCGCGTATGCGCTGGATTCGCTTTTTGAAAGAGGCGTTTTCTTCGTGAAGCCAGGTGACCAGGTCTACGGAGGTCAAGTAGTCGGTGAACACTGTAAGGATGATGACTGCCTGGTAAATGTTACCAAAACAAAACAGCTCACAAATGTCCGTGCATCGAGCAAAGATGATGCAAGCCGAGTCAAGCCTCCGCGCGTTATGAGCCTGGAAGCTACGCTGGAATATATTCAGGACGATGAACTTGTTGAAATCTGTCCCAAATCCATTAGAATACGCAAAAGATTGCTCAAGGAAGCGGACCGCCGGCGGGCTGCCAGGAAGAAATAGCAGCAGAGAGAGCGGCCGTTTATGCCGATAATCGCCCTTTTGACATTGGAGTCTCGAAAATAATGAAAGCCCTAGTAAAGAAGTATCCTGAACCGGGTCTGTGGCTCGATGATGTTCCCGAACCGGAGATTGGCATCAACGACGTTCTGATCAAGATCGAAAAAACTGCGATTTGCGGTACCGACGTCCATATCTATAACTGGGACGAATGGGCCCAGAAGACGATCAAAACACCGATGACGGTCGGTCACGAATTTGTCGGCCGAATCGTCGATATGGGCTCCAATGTTCATGATCTGAAAAAAGGCGATCTGGTCAGCGGCGAAGGGCATATCGTCTGCGGCCGATGCAGAAACTGTCTTGCGGGCAGGCGTCATCTGTGCAAGGACACTAAGGGCGTCGGCGTGAATCGTACGGGTGCATATGCGGAGTACCTGGCCATACCTGTCACCAACGTATGGCTGTGTGATCCGAATATCCCGACCGATGTTCTGTCATGTTTCGATCCGCTGGGCAATGCGACCCATACCGCCCTGGAATATGATCTGGTAGGTGAGGATGTGCTCATTACGGGGGCAGGTCCTATCGGAATAATGAGTGTAGCGATCGCCAAAAAAGCAGGTGCCCGCTATGTGGTAGTGACCGATGTCAATCCTCACCGTCTCGAAATGGCGAAGGCGATGGGCGCGGATCATACGGTTGACGTACGCAGTGAGAAGATCGAAGACGCGATCAAGGCACTGGCAATGACAGAAGGCTTTGATGTGGGATTCGAGATGTCGGGCAATCCGACCGCTTTCAATGACATGATCCACAATATGGCTCACGGCGGTAAGATAGCTTTGCTGGGCATACTGCCGGAGACGTCTATCGACTGGGATGCTGTCGTATTCAACGGTCTGACAATAAAAGGCATCTACGGCCGACGCATGTATGAGACATGGTACAAAATGACCACGCTCATACAGTCGGGCCTTGACATAACACCGATCATCACGCATCGTTACCACTATACCGAATTCGAAAAAGGATTCGAAGCGATGAAGTCCGGCAAATCGGGCAAGGTAGTGCTGGACTGGACAAGCTAACAAAGAACCGCTTTATGCATATGGAAGGAGTGAAGATGTTTGGCGCAATGAAAGATCATCTAAACAGCGAACTACAGAAGATAAAAGAATCCGGGCTATACAAGTCCGAACGTATCATAACCAGCCCGCAGGACGCCTCGATCGAGGTCAAGAGCGGACAGAAGGTACTCAATTTTTGTGCGAATAATTATCTCGGGCTGGCGGACAACCCTGAGGTAATCGAAGCTGCTCGCGAAAGTTTTGACAAATGGGGCTTTGGGCTCAGCTCTGTTCGCTTTATATGCGGTACGCAGGCTGTTCATAAGGACCTGGAGGCAAAGCTAACCGAGTTTCTCGGGACCGAGGACACGATCCTTTACAGTTCGTGCTTCGATGCCAATGGCGGTCTTTTCGAGACGCTGCTCACAGCCGAGGATGCGGTTATCAGCGATCAGTTGAACCACGCTAGCATCATCGACGGCATTCGACTCTGCAAGGCTCAGCGATACCGTTACAAGACCTGCGACATGGCTGATCTTGAAGAACAGCTAAAGCAGGCTCAGTCCGCACGTTTCCGCCTGATCGCCACAGACGGCGTGTTCTCGATGGACGGAACAATTGCCAAGCTGGACAAGATATGTGATCTCGCTGAGAAATATGACGCACTCGTGATGGTCGACGATTCGCATGCGGTTGGCTTTATGGGCGAAAAGGGTCGCGGCACACACGAGTACTGCGGCGTAATGGACAGGGTGGACATCATTACCGGCACACTCGGCAAGGCTCTGGGCGGAGCAAGCGGCGGGTATACCTCGGCACGTAAGGAAATCGTGGAAATGCTTCGCCAGAGAAGCCGGCCTTATTTGTTCTCGAACACACTTTCGCCGACGATCGCTTCAGCTTCGATAAAGGTCCTCGAACTGCTTTCACGCAATACAGATCTGCGCGACAAGCTGTGGGAGAATACGAACTATTTCCGCTCGCAGATGAGCAGTCTGGGCTTCGACATCATTGCGGGCGAGCATCCAATCGTGCCTATCATGCTCGGTGATGCTGTAGTTGCGCAGAAGATGGCTGAGAAGCTTCTGGAAAAGGGTATTTATGTTATAGGCTTCTTCTATCCGGTGGTTCCCAAGGGTCAGGCACGTATCCGGTGCCAGATATCCGCGGCTCACAGCAGAGAGGATCTTGACTATGCGGTCAAGCAGTTCGCGGCAGTAAAAGAAGAACTAGGCGTTTAGTTGAATGGAGCTTAAGAATGGCTTATACACCTACTGAAGCACGCTACGAAAATATGAAATATAATCGCTGCGGCCGGAGCGGGCTCAAGCTGCCGGCTGTTTCGTTAGGGTTGTGGCACAATTTCGGCGGGGTTGATACGCTTGAGAACAGCCGGGAAATGATCCACCGTGCGTTCGATCTGGGGATCACACATTTTGACCTGGCGAACAATTACGGTCCCCCTGCCGGTTCAGCGGAAGAGACTTTCGGCAAGGTACTAGCTCAGGATATGGCTGCTTACCGCGATGAGATGGTGATATCGACGAAAGCGGGCTATTACATGTGGCCGGGCCCGTACGGCGAATGGGGCAGCCGCAAGTATGTACTTGCCAGTCTCGATCAGTCGCTTGGACGTATGGGACTCGATTACGTGGATATCTTCTACAGCCATCGGCCCGATCCGGACACGCCTCTGGAAGAGACGATGGGCGCACTGGCAACCGCGGTTCAACAGGGTAAGGCTCTTTATGTTGGACTTTCCAATTATTCCGCCGAGCAGACTAAAAGATCTGCAGCTATATTGAAAGATCTCGGCACGCCCTGCCTGATACATCAGCCTCGATACTCTATTCTCGACAGGTGGGTCGAAGATGGCCTGCTGGATGTTCTGGAAGATGAAGGAATCGGCGGAATCGCTTTTTGTCCGTTGGCACAGGGACTGTTGACAAAGAAATATCTTGACGGCATTCCGGAAGATTCACGGGCTTCTAAGCCTTGGGGCTTTTTAAAGGAAGAGACAGTTACCGATGAGTTGATCGGCAAGATGAGAGAACTGAATGATCTGGCAGCCGGTCGAGGACAGAGTCTGGCGCAGCTAGCTTTGGCCTGGGTGCTCAAGGACAGGCGAATGACTTCTGTATTGATCGGCGCAAGCCGCGTAGAGCAGATCGAGGAGAATGTTAAGACGCTTGACAATCTGGAACTTACAGACGACGAGCTGAAAAAGATCGATTCGATTCTGGCGAAGTAAGAATTTAGACGCTCTAAAATCCTATGGGCCGTGAGCTTTGCAGCTTGCGGCCTTTTTTACAGGTCGTATTCCTTGATCTTGCGATAGAGGGTCCGTTCGCCGATCTTCAGTATCTTGGCCGCTTCGGCCCTGTTGCCGTTAGTATAATCGAGCGTTCGTCTGATGTGCTCCCGCTCCACTTCTTCAAGGGATCTGCCGGTGAACTGGGCGACGAAGTCCTGGCTCATATCGGGCTGACCTTCGACCCGGCCTGAGAGCCTTTTGACCAGATGAACATCGGGCGGGATGTCGCCGACGTCGAGCGTGTCGCCATCACACATTACAACCATAGTGCGAATGACGTGCCGAAGCTGACGAATATTGCCCGGCCAGTGGTAGCTTTGCAATATGCTCATGGCTGACTCGGTGATCCGATGAATGTCACGGCCGAGCTCTTCGCAGGCCTGACGCAGGAAAAAACCGAACAGTTCCGGAATGTCCTCGGCGCGCTTTCGTAAAGGGGGTATCGTCAGGCTGACGCCCTTGATGCGGAAATACAGATCCTGCCTGAATTTCTTTTCTTCGACGAGCTTTGCGAGATCGTGATTGGTTGCGGCGACTACACGAACGTCCACCACAACGGCTTTTGTCGCGCCGACGGGGACGACGATGCCGTCTTCAAGGACACGAAGGAGTTTGGCCTGCATCGATAAAGGCATATCGCCTATTTCGTCTAGAAAGAGCGTACCCTTGTCGGCCTGCTCCAGTATGCCTTTGCGGTCAGCGGTCGCGCCGGTGAAGGCGCCTTTGGCGTGGCCGAACAGTTCGCTTTCGAGCAGACTCTCGGTAAGGCCGGCGCAATTGATGGGCTTGAACGCATTGTCACGCCGGTCGGAATTTTCGTGGATCGCACGGGCGAGGAGTTCTTTTCCTGTACCCGACTCGCCCTCGATGAGCACACTGATGTTAGTCGGAGCAACCCTCCGCAGCACCTTATAGATGCCCTGCATGTAATGACTTCTGCTGATCACACCAGGGAATTCGAAGTCCTCGACAGCTTTGCCGTCGCCCCTGGTGGGCAGGATCTTGCTGACCATCAGTCGGAGGCTGTCGACGTCAACGGGCTTGGTCAAGGCCTCATAAGCGCCCATGCGGATAGCCTGTTCGCAGGCAACTGTGTTGTTCTGGTCGGCAATTAAAATAACTTTGGTGGAAGATTTGGCCTGCTTGGCGTACTGTAATATGTCCAGGCCGTCAGTGTCGGACCTGAGATCGTAATCGACTATCACCACGTCAATTCCATCGCGATCGATCGCTGACTTGGCGCTGGCGGCGGTATACGCAGCGATGGCGTTGGAACACTGCTTCTGTAGAGATTCTACCAGAAGATCAGCGTGGTCCTTGTCATCATCTACGATGAGAACTTTGCCTTTGGTCTTGTTCATATTCCAGTTGCTTTCCTGCAATCTTGAAGCCCGGCGTGCGACTAACCGGAACTGATACCCATAGATATTACTACTTCAGAATGAGGCAGTATAATAAAAATCCTTGATCTTGCCAAGAACATCCCACTGTTTCTGAGATGAGATTGCAAGACTCTCGAAGCCGCCGGTATCGTGAGAGATGGCGTTAAATGCGATTATAGTATCAATGCAGCGATGTTTGAAACCGTCAGGGTTAAAAATCCCCCAGCCCCCCTTTTCAACATGAATTACCCGATCTAAGCCCGGTTCAAAGTACAAGCCGGTACCATTGCGACACTGATCAGACAACCATTGGACGCATGCACACCAACACTTAATGCGGAAGATAGCAGCATGGCTGCATATAACCCGCATTCCCCCGTCTGAATATTATTAGCTGGACTGTAGTAAACCCGTGCAGATTATTCCTCGAACTCGGGCTCGGGAACGGACCGCTCAGACATAGCCTGCTTAAGTTCATCGATCCGAACCTGTCTTCCCTGCAGGCCCTTGTCCGACTCGATCTCATCATACTCTACTGTTTGCCCATTGCGCAGACACCGGAAACCATCGCCGATGATGCTGGTGTAATGCACGAAGACGTCCTCCCCCTCGTCGTTCAGAACAAACCCGTACCCTTTTTTCGGGTCAAACCATTTAACTTTACCCTTCGCCATAGAGCGCCTCCCTCAAACTTCATTATCCTCACAAATTAGCAAATCTGCATATGCAACTGGCGATCTGCCGCTGAGGATATGCCTCCCTTCATGGCTGAATAAAAAAAGGCCGACTCTCCTAGTGGAAAGTCGGCTCTGTATCTATTCTTCGCTTTTTTCCATGTCAGCCAAAGCTGCCTTGCGAGACAGTTTGAAGCGTCCCTGATCATCAATCAGAAGCAACTTCACCGGGATAACATCTCCCTCTTTGCATATGTCCTCAACATTCTTAACAAAGCCCTCCGCAAGCTCACTTATATGGCACAGACCTTCAACGCCTGGACATATTTCAACGAAAACTCCAAAGTCTTTAACCGAAACAACCTTGGAATTTTTGTATATCTTACCGACTACTGGTGGCGTAGTCATAGCTTCAATGATCTCTTTGGCAAGCATATGGCCGTCGCCGCCGACAGAACTGATCGTAACTTCACCGTCTTCTTCGATATTGATCGTGCTGTTGGTTTCTTCCTGGATGTTCCTGATGGTTTTGCCGCCAGGGCCAATGATCTTGCCGATGCTGTCAGGATCGATGTTGATCTTGACGATCCTTGGAGCGTATTCACTAAGTTCATGCGGCTTTTCGATAGCCTTGGACATGCTGTCCAGGATTTTCATCCTTGCGGTCCTGGCCTTTTTGATCGCAGCACGCATCTGGTCGAAAGGCAGTCCCTCGGCCTTAATATCGAGCTGTATCGCTGTTATGCCCTCATCGGTACCGGCAATTTTGAAATCCATGTCGCCGAAGTGGTCCTCGTCGCCGAGAATGTCTGTCAAGAGTTCATATCGGCCTCCGTCGCTGATCATTCCGATAGAGATACCGGCAACGGGCTTGGCGAGCGGGACACCTGCATCAAGCATAGCCAGACAACCGCCGCAGATCGAAGCCTGCGAGCTGGAACCGTTCGATTCCGTTATGTCCGAAACGATCTTGATGGTGTAGGGGAAGTCCTTTTCAGAGGGTCGGACCTGCTCCAGCGCCTTTTCAGCCAATACGCCGTGGCCGATCTCACGCCTGCCTGGGCCCCTTATAGGCCTGCACTCGCCTACTGAGTAAGGCGGGAAATTATAGTGGAGCATGAAGCTCTGGCCGTATTCTTCGAGCAGGCCGTCGACGGTCTGAACGTCACGGGTTGTGCCGAGCGTTACGGAAACCAGCGCCTGAGTCTCGCCGCGAGTAAACAGTGCCGAACCGTGTGCACGCGGCAGCAAGCCGACTTCACACTCGATCGGTCTGACGTCATCGTATCCTCTGCCATCCGGACGCTTGCCTTCAAGCAGCAATTCGCGGACAACATTCTTCTCTACGTTTCCGAGGGCCTTGGTGAACGCCTTTGCTTCGTATTTGGGCTCAGAGCCGTCTTCGGGCTTGAGGTACTCTTCTTTTACTGCATCCTGGATCTCTTTGAGCTTTGCTGACCGATCGCCCTTAGACACGATCTGATAAGCTTCTCTGAAATCGTTCCAGACCTTATCTTTAAGCTCAGCCTCAATGTCTTCTGTATTGAGCGGCTCGACGACAATCTTTTCCGGATTAACCTTCGCAACGAGCTCTTCGATCAGCTCGCAGGTCGCTTTAACGCTTTTGTGCGCTTCTTCGATAGCATCAGCAACAGTATCATCAGGAGTCTGCTTTGCATCAACCTCGATCATGTTGATGGCATCGCTCCTGCCGCCCAGGATCAGATTGAACGTACTGCGTTCACGCTCTTCATGTGTTGGATTGATGACATGATTGCCTTCGACGATGCTCAGCCTGCATGCACCGAGCGGGCCCATGAACGGGATCTTGCTGATGGAAAGGGCCGCGCTGGCACCGATCATCGCCAGAATATCCGGGTCATTCTCCTGATCGGCACTGAGTACCGAGATCATGATCTGGACTTCGTCATTGTATTCATCAGGGAAAAGCGGGCGGATCGGACGATCCACCGTTCTCGCGGTCAGGATTTCCTTCTGGCTCGGGCGTCCTTCGCGCTTCATGAAACCGCCTGGGAACTTGCCGGCAGCACTTAGTTTTTCGCGATAATCAACGCTTAACGGAAAATAATCAATATCCTCTCGGGCCTTGGAGCTTGTTGCTGCGGCCAGTATGACTGTCTCGCCGCACTGAACCGTAACTGCTCCGTCTGCCTGTCTTGCGATCTTACCTGTCTCGATTGATAGGAGCTTTCCCCCTATTTCTCTCTCTACTCTATGAACATCAAACATATCTAATTTATTCTTCCTTCTTTCAACTCAGGCCCATATCAATGCTAATAAATCCAAACTACCTCAAAGGCCCGTATAAAGGGGTAGCTGCTCTGCGAGCCGGCCGCGTTACTTACGCAGGCCGAGCTTGGAGATTATTTCTTTGTAGCGGTCAAGATCCTGGCTCTTAACGTATTTGAGCAGCGATGATCTTGTACCTACCATCTTCAAAAGGCCACGGCGGGACGAGTGGTCTTTTTTGTGCTTTTTGAGATGTTCTGTCAGTTCATTGATCCGACTTGTTAGAATTGCGATCTGAACCTCAGGAGATCCAGTATCGTTGTCGCCTGTCTTGTAATCATCAATGATCTGTGTCTTCTTTTCCTTTGCTAACATTTCTCTGAATTACCTCTAAACAAATCCCGGCGTCATATCGCCAAATAAAATCTTAAATACATTATAAACCGATAATACACTACACAGTTGCGCGATTATATAGGAATTGAGCAACTTTGCAATTCTTTTTTTGCGTATTTATGTGAAGGTTACGCAACAAAACAGCACAAAGTTCCATCTTCTTCGCACATTTCATCGGTTACATCTACCCTCTGAATCCAATAAAACCCAACGTGCGATGTGGCTTCTACACTAAAGGCGTTTCTCCGGGAACTGCTATTTCGGGTTTGGGCATATCTCCAAACTCGTATTTATCAGGGCTCAAATCGAGCTTTGAAGCGTTCAAAACCCATTTCCATGACAACTCCTTGCCGGTATACGCACTCATTCTGCCCATAATCGCGGTAAGGGTGCTATGGGCCACCCGAACGCCCTGGTTGAGTTTTTCGCCATTTCGCATAGCCTGAAACTGGAGATTATGCTGACTTATACATGGGTCAGGGTTGGGTCCGTCGTATTTAAAAGGATTCTCGCCTTCAATATAGCTTCTAGCCCAGTCGGTGTATGCAATACCCTTAGTACCGACAATACGCTCGTTGGTTCGGACCGTTGCGCCATCTATCTGGCTTCCGGCATAAAAAATGCGGACGCCGTTTTCATATTCATATTCCACACTGAAATGATCGAAGATATTTCCGTAAAGTTCATCCGTGCGTGCCTCACGGCCGCCCATGGCCATACATTTGACGGGAGGCCCTCCCATTGCCCAGTTAACGATGTCCAGTTCGTGGATGTGCATTTCGCAGATAAAATCACCGCTGAGCCAGGTATTGAACAGCCATCTGCGTATCTGCCACTCCATGTCGGACCAGTCGGCCTTGCGTTCTTCCACGCCCCATCCCCGCATTGCACCGCCAACCCGGAAGCACTGGCCGGTAACGATATCACCTATCTGGCCGTCGTGAATCCGCTTCATTAGTTCGACCCTGTGGCTCATCTGACGGGCCTGAGTGCCGGCCATGATTGTCAGGCCCTTCTTGTCAGCGAGTTCCGACGATTCGATGACCGAACGGACACCCACGGGGTCTACTGCAACGGGTTTTTCCATGAATACGTGTTTGCCCGCCTCCACTGCTGCCCGCAGATGCTCGGGTCTGAATGACGGCGGGGTCGTCAATATAACCAGGTCGAGATCACACTCCAGGAGCTGCTTATATGCATCAAAGCCGACGAATTGGCGGTTCTTAGCGACATTGATACGGTCGCCATACTGATTCTTCAATCCTTTTAACGTATGATCCAGCTTGTCCTGGAACAGATCAGCCATAGCGTATATTTCGACGTTGGGGTCACTTTTCAGACTTCGGTCCGAATCATACCACCCACGACCTCCGCAACCGACGACCCCGATCCTTATTTTTTCTTTGCCGTTTATTCTACCCTGCTTTGCCAAAACAAATATCTCCCGCTGAATATTGGTAAAAGTGGTTAAACCGCAACGCCCACATGTCAGAACACCGTAGTACAGGCATGCACTGATACACGATAAGTGCTTATTGTACCAAATGGGGAGCTTAATGCAAGTCGATCATGCTTCGAATCAGATGACCAGAATCGGTCCAAACCGGACTGGAAGTGGCGTCTAATGGGCCATCACACTTGATATGCGGAAGACAGGCAGCAGCAAAGCGATAGCGATGGTGCCGATGATCCCGCCCATGACGAGGATCATGACCGGCTCTATGAGTGCAGTCGCAGTTTTTATAGAGTTCTGCAACTTTTTTTCGTAGAAGATGGACACCTTTTCGCAGACGCTTCCGATCTTGCCGCTCTTTTCGCCGGCCTTGAGCATCTGCAATATACCAGGCGCGATAAGGTCACTATTAGGAGCAACCGTAATCGCTTCACTGAGCTGGTAACCATCGCGAATCTTACTGTCCGTGGCCTGCCAGAGCCTGCGGAAATAGTAGTTGCCGCACGACATCTGCATCACTTCAAGAGAATCGAGCAGGCTGACGCCTGTATTGACCATCGTAGCGAGAATTCGCATGCTTCGCGTAACTATAAGATCGACAAACATCGGCCCGAAGATAGGTGTGTGTACCTTAATCCAGTCCAGGGTTTTCTGTCCATTGACCGTCTGTTTCCAGTAGTGAATAAATATCGCAGCACAAATTATGAGAGTTGTTGTCGCGGCCATTACGGTTGTATTGCCCATGAACTTGCTGAAGTTGACCAGAGCCTGCGTCATGCCGGGAAGTGCGGCGCCTTTGGCTGCGTAAATTTTGGTGAACCTTGGAAGGACGAAAAACATCAGAGAGCCGGTTGCGGCGACGGCGGTCAGGAGCATTACAAACGGATATATCATCGCGCCCTTGACTTGTTTGCGAGTCTGTGCATCGGAGCTGAGATAGCCGCTGAGGACCTCGAGCATGTGCGACATATTGCCGGACGCTTCGGATGCTTTTACCATGCTGATGAACATGGCATTAAAAGTTCTGGGGTAGCATGCGAGCGCATTTGAAAGGCATTCACCATTTTTTATGCGTTCTGCAATATCCTCGATCATATCCTGAAACGCACCGGGGCCAACCTGCACACTTATAGCCTCAAGCGCATCGCTGAGCACTACGCCGCTGTCGAGCATAACTGAGAGCTGCGTAGTGAACAATATCAGGTCAGACTGCTTTACCTTGATGGGCGAAACTTCAGCCTTTTTAGATATCGTCGCATGTTTTATTGCAAGCGTACCGGGATTCATCGTTATCACTCAGAATAGTTTGTAACTCTCAAAATTTCATCAATGGTCGTTATGCCGGCTTTGACCTTTTCGACACCGTCCAGGTGCAGAGGGACCATGCCCTGCTCAACGGCAAGCTTTCGCAATTCTTTAAGCGTTATGCCCTGGGTCACTCTGTCAAGTATTTCGGCCTTTGGTGCAAACAGCTCATGAACCGCGATTCTTCCGACATAACCGGTATTGCGACACTTTCTGCAACCGACGCCGCGATAGAAACGCTGGTCCTCAACGCCCCAGCGGTCGAGTACCTTTCTTATGTTCGAAGGTGCATCGTATTCTTCCTTGCAGTCCGGACATATCTTACGCACAAGACGCTGAGCGAGTACAGCAATCAGAGAAGCACTGACCAAATAAGGGGGCACACCCAAGTCAATGAGCCGCGTAACCGCACCGGGTGAATCATTAGTGTGCAAAGTGGAAAGAACGAGGTGCCCTGTCAGTGCTGCCTGCACCGCGATCTTTGCCGTTTCCTTGTCGCGAATCTCACCCACCATGATAACGTCGGGGTCCTGTCTGAGCAGGCTTCGGAGTGCACTGGAGAAATTGAAGCCGGCCATCTCGGTTACAGGGAACTGATTGATCCCGGAGATATTACACTCGACCGGGTCCTCGACTGTGCAGATATTGACGTCCTCACCGTTGATCTCGCTTAGGGCCGCGTAGAGAGTGGTGTTCTTACCCGAACCGGTGGGGCCTGTCACGAGTACTATACCGTTGGGCGAATTGATCTGCTCACGGAACAGTTCGAGATTGTTGTAACTGAACCCAAGTGATTCAAGGCTCTTGAGCATGTTCCGGGCGTCGATAATACGTATGACGACCTTCTCACCGTAGTTGCCGGGCATTACAGAAACACGCAGGTCGATTGAACGCCCTTCCATCAGAACGTGAATGCTTCCGTCCTGCGGTAAACGTCTTTGCGCAATATCGAGTTCTGCCATGATCTTAATACGCGAGACGACCGCGGGGTGCATCTGATAAGGCGGACTCATCTTTTCGTACAGCCGGCCGTCAACGCGGTATCTAACGCGCAAACGCTTGTCGTCAGGCTCGATATGGATATCGCTCGCATTTTCCTGAACGGCTGAATAGATCAGATAATTCACCAGCTTGACGACGGGCGACTGACCGGCAACCTCTTCGAGGTTACTGATGTCCTCGGCCATCGTTTCGATTAGGGAAAAGTCCTCAAGCGTCTGATCTTCGATGATATCGTCGATCACGAAGACATTCGCAGCGGGCATATAAGTCTGCAGCGTCGCGTGAATGTCCTTGGCTGTGCCGCAGACCATCTGGACCTTGCAGCCGCTGATCCGTTCGATCTCATCGAGCATGAATACATTGGACGGCTCGCTGACGGCAACGGTCAGGACATCGTAAACCCTGAAAAGGGGCAGTACGACATGCTCCTCGCAGAAATCACGAGGAAGTGTTTCAACTACGGCAGGGTCGCAAAGTTTCGGAGTGACCTGCGCATAGGGAACTCCATACGCCTCAGCGAGAGCCGAGGATATCTGGTTCTCCGTGCAGAAATTAAGTTCGACGAGGATCTCGCCGAGAAGTTTTCGATGCCCTTCGGCCTTTTGCACCGAAAGCGCCTCGGCTATCTGCTCGTCGGAGATAAGTCCCCTTTCGAGAAGAACCTGACCTATCTGGAACTTATTTGTAGTACAGATATCAGACATTTTGAGATTATTCAGACAAAGCTTTTGACCGCTCTGCTGACCTCATCGTAAGAATCAAATTCGGCATCGAGCCGAGTTATTTCGAGTATCTTCGCGCAGGTTTCGTCCAGGCCGGCTATCTTGAGCTGGCTCTGATTTTCCAGGCAATAGTCCCTGAGCCAAAGCAACTGTTCAAGGCAGTGACTGTCGATGAAGGTGATACTTGACAGATCGAGCACAATTCCTGCCGAGCCGTCTGCCAGCGCACTGCTGACGGTATCCTGAAAGGGTTTTATATAATCACTTACAAATTCACCCTGCAGGTCGATAACGCTTACTTCGTCATAGTCCTGTCTTTGTATCTTCATCGCAGCAATGTTCCTACCGCACGAGTACCATACTCAAGGAAGCTGTCATAATCCCAGGCCTCGATAAATCCGTCCTGGTAGCCGTCCTGAATGACTCGCCACAATTGTCTTATGTCGCTATTTATGAATGCTTCTACAACGTCCGCGTCGAACTGAGTGCCGCTGCCCTTTTCGATCTCGGATAATGCCTTTTCAAGCCCCATCGCATCGCGGTATACACGTTTGGAGGTCATTGCATCGAAGCTGTCCGCAACGCTGATTATGCGCCCCATGAGCGGTACGTTTTCACCGGCCAGGCCCTCGGGGTAGCCTTTTCCGTCATATCGTTCGTGATGGCAGAGAACGCCCTGGACAATGTCCTTCATCTGCTTAATGTCTGCCAGTATCATCGAGCCGATCCGAGGATGCGACATGATCTGGCCCCTCTCTGAATCAGTCAGGGCCTTGTTCTTACGAAGCACCTTTTCATCGATACCAATTTTACCGATGTCATGGAGCAGGCCAGCCAGATATATCTTGTCGATCTCAGCCTGGCTAAGACCTTTTTTCTCAGTCAGCCTCTCCGCGATCCAACGGGAAATGAATGCGACCCTTTCCGAATGGCCTCGGGTGTACTGATCCTTCGCATCGATACTATTCGTCAGTGCCTTCAGGGCTCCCATGAAGAGCTCCTTGAGGTCGCCGAACAGTCTGCCGTTGTCAATGAAAACCGCACACTGATTTGCAACGGAATTGAAGAGTTTGACCTCGTTGCTGTCGAAATCGCTTTTGTTTATAATGTTGGTAGCGACCATAAAACCGATCATGCGTTCGCTGTTCTGCAGCGGGACAGCAATAATATTCTTCAGGCTCTCGGGCCAGTCATATGAGAACGGTGAGTCTATATCACTGTCCAGCAGCGCTTCCTGACCCCTTCTCAATTCTTCGGACAGCCTGGCCTGGACAATATCAGCCAGTGCCTGGTCGATCATTACCACGCCCGAGCCCGCAGTCAGACAGAAGCTCTTCGTGAATCCTTCCGATTTCTCCATGAATACGGCTATTCCCTCCACGTCAACCATCTGCGTAACCTGATCACAGGCCATCTGCAGATAAGTGGCGTTTGACTGGGTAACCTTCATGTTGGTGCTCATATTGTAGAGAAGCACCAATTCCTCGTACGTCTGAGCCAGCTCAGTACTGACGATTTCGATCTGCTGATCATTACGGGAAGCACTTTCCATGCTTTCGGCTGCTGACCGGAGCATCTCGCCTAGTATTATCTTCGTGCCGTCCCACATATCGAAGATCTGCTCGCATTGAGTGGGCTCAAGGCCATGCTCATGACAGAATGCTGCAGTCTTATGCTTATGTCTGTCAATATAATCCTGTGCATCTACTATAAGAACACCGTTTTGCTGGCCGTCCAGATTGACTCTGCTGCTGAGCGTTCCCAGATACTCAGTAAATTCGCACACTCTATCACTTTGAACCTCAAGCGTCTTGTCGACACAATACTTAATTTTTTCTATTTGCTCCGCTTCATCGCGGCACTGTGACGAGTACAGACAACTTCCGTGCTGGTCAAACAAAGCGACGTGCGCGCCTAAGGGCTCGACACCCTGCTTGAGTTTGGTAAGGTGTTCGAGCTGTGAACCGGCCAGAGTTTTTGTGATTGTCTCAGGCATAAAGAATTAACCCCGTTGTCAGAATTGTTATGCTTTGACGGTTTCGCCCAGAGCCTGCTCGACACTTGCCAGAAGCTGTCTGGGACTGAAGGGCTTGCTGAGGAAATCGGATATCTGGAGCTTTTCACGTCTTTCATCTTCGATCGCAAATCCCCTGGCCGTCAGCATGATAACGGGCGTTTGCTTCGTATCCTCGTTCTGCCTTAATGATTCGATCAGTTCGACGCCATCCATGAAGGGCATCTGATAATCGGTGACGACGATATCAGGCTGAAAATCTTTAGCGACATCCAAAGCCTTCTGCCCGTTATCAGCAGTCATAACCTCGAATCCGTTATTTCGCAGCTTTATGGCTACGACTTGAACGATATGGATCTCATCATCAACAACGAGAGCTTTTTTCTTATCCATTGTAATCTCCGCACTCACTAAACAATTATTAGTGCTTCATGACTATTTTGGCGACAGGGCCGCTTTGGCAGCCAAAGGCACTTCGAAACCGAATGTGCTGCCCTTGCCGACTTCACTGGTGACGAAAACTCGTCCACCATGAACCTTTTCGACTATTTGTTTGACCAGATTAAGCCCCAAACCGGTACCCTTGGCGTATTTCTTGTTGGATTCGACCCTGTAGAACTTATCGAACACATGATCGACATCTTCCGGGGGGATGCCCACGCCGTTATCGGTCACTGTGACCCTGACAAACCCGTCAGCTTCATCTACCTGGCTTTGAACGCTTACTTCGCCGCCTGCAGGTGTGTATTTGACGGCGTTACTCAGGTAATTTATTATCACCTGCGACATCATATCTTTGTCTGCGTTGACCTGATCGTATATTATCGGAGCAGGCATATCGATGCCGATGCTCTTTTCGCCTGCGTAGCTCTTGATCATTTTCGCCGCTTCCTGTACGAGCATAGTCAGGCTGACGTCTTCTTTATCCACCTTTATCAGTCCGGACTCGATCCTTGAAATGTTAAGGATCTCCTCGATCAACCGGTTGAGTCTGTCCGCCTGGCTCTGAATGATAGTGCAAAACTGGGTTATGGTTTCCTGATCGTCCGCTTCACCGTCCACGAGCATTTCCGCGTAGGCATTTATAGAAGCCAAAGGCGTTTTGAGCTCGTGCGAGACATGGCTGACGAAGTCGTTCTTCATCTGCGATATTTCCTTCTCCTTCGTTATGTCATGCATAACCGCAACGATGCCTGCAACCTCCTGGTTGTCATCGATCACGCAGGAGATGATGCAGTCGTATGTTTTGGGCTCG
Source organism: Anaerohalosphaera lusitana (assembly GCF_002007645.1). Classification (GTDB taxonomy): domain Bacteria; phylum Planctomycetota; class Phycisphaerae; order Sedimentisphaerales; family Anaerohalosphaeraceae; genus Anaerohalosphaera; species Anaerohalosphaera lusitana. The sequence continues at coordinate 2,465,294 of NZ_CP019791.1, read as the reverse complement.
CCGTGTAATTCGAGACTCAATTCATGCTTAACGTGTCTCTGTTTACTGCGTCTGCTGGTCTGTACGAGTTTGACCAGCTCGGGCCATGCAACTATCTTGTCCAGGGCCCGCATACCGCTTTCATTTGCATCGAAGTCGAGTACCTCTTCCGCGGCAGAATTGGCCATTACTATCCGGTCGCGATCATCGCAAACGATCACGGCATCACGAATGCTGTAAATTATCTCCTCGATATTTTTCTTCTGTCTTTCGAGCAGTCCTACGCTTACCTGCATATCCGAAAGATCATGTTCTGCCTGATCCGCCCTTTGCTGCAACTGCTCAACGTACGCTGAGACCGCTTTTACAAGTCCACCCAATGCACCCGCTTTGAAGTCTTTACGGTCGATAGACTTTCCGCTATTAAGTGTTTTCGTAATATGAGAAACCGATTTTCCCGCCATAACCAGATAAAACAAAAGGCCTGAAAGAGCTGCCAGCCCCGTCAGACCTGATATGGCGATTATCAGTTTTGAGGCAGCCGGCTCAATAAAGAATGCTGCTGCCTGCGCAAGGATTGCGGTGATTGCGACTACCGGTAAAACAAATAAGCATGATCGATGCACTTGCTGTCTCCTCAAACTATTGCCAGGGCAAACTGTCTCCGCTGTCACCAATAGAACTCAAAAGTTTGCTGTCAGGATTAAGTTCCCTGGCCATGTCATAAGCTTTTTCTGCTTTTTCAAATATGCTCAACTTCTCATAACATCGGCCAGTCATCATCCAGGCTAAAGCACCGAGACTCTTATCGCGACGGATGTTTTTGAATACCCTTATTGACTCTTCATAGCGTTTCTTTACATACAATGCGCAGCCCTTAAGTGCATAGGCCTCAGCATAACCGGGCTTCATTCTCAGAGCCCTGTCGGCACATTCGATTGCCCTGTTTGCTGCCTTTGCTCCCAATGCAGCCTGGCCCATTTTGAGCCAAACCACAGGATCGTCACGTCTTTCAACGCTGAGTTCGTCATAGTACTTCACGGCCTTGCCGTAGTTTCCACTGTTGACACTGCACATGGCGAGCAGGTTCAGGTAGGCCTGTCTGCTTGCACCATTCGAATCATCAAGAAGCTGTTCAAATATTTGCGAAGCGCTTTGCCACTCTTTTTCTTCTATGTAGCAGTATCCCAGCGCTGCGATCACATCGGTATCACGTGGTTCGATCATCAATGCTTCTCGGTACAGATCGATGGCGCGGATTGTATCCCCCATTCGCTGGGCCAGATCCGCGGTTACGACCTTGAGCTCGAATGAAGAAGCAAGCCTCGAATTGGCTGAGGTCAAAAGTTCCATCGCCCTGTCGTCCTCTCCCAGCGCAACGTACATGCCGGCACATGACCGTATGTATTTGATCTCATCAGGCTGGATTTCATATGCCTTTGCATATAGATCTGCAGCGTTTTGGTATTCCTCCTGTCTCTCTGTAATAACGCCAAGCCAGTAGTAAGCTTCGTCAGATGTATCGTCTGATTGCAAAGCCGTCTCGAAATGGCCTTGCGCTTTTGCAATTCGTCCTTCTTTTACTTCAAGCCGTCCCATCAGGATGTGCGCCTCGGGCATTTCAGAATCTGCGTCAAGACATTTCTGCAGAACCTTTCTGGCATCTTTGTTCCTACCATTGTTCAGAAATTCCCGCCCCAGAGGTATCTTCGCTTTTGCTGAGGTTTTCTCCCAACGATCATGCATTGCCTGCCGCTGTTCTTCATGCGTTGCACAGCCAAGACCAGCGGTCAAAAGTCCAAGGCAACATAAAACAAGACAAATTCTTTGTGTCATTGGCATACAGCTTTCTTTCGTAAAAGCGAAACTTCTATCTTTTTCGATTTTCTCTCCACACATTTTCCACCCCATTATTTGTGGCACTGAACGGCTGCACTGGAAACTCTCGGTCACAGAACAGCCGTTCAGGCCTATCATTTAACTGGAGACTATAGTCTCATCCATTTTTCAGTATCTTCTTCTTCGATCACGTCGATCATTATTCGTTCGAGAGGTTCGCCGTTATCATCAGTTTCATCAAGAATTCTCTCTCTGAGCCGAAGTGCTTCAAGGTAAGTGGGCCTGAGGTGCAGAGCCCAGTTAACCTCACGAAGCGCCTCTGCTTTCAAACCCTTTCTGTACAGCTTTGCAGCTTCGATATAGCTCTTTTCAGCTCTCTTGGTTCTTGTGATCTTCTGCAGACCTTCACGTGCTGCATAGCGTTTGCGTGCGATATCTTCGGCACGCTCTTCGCCTTCGACCTCACTGGGATCTTCGATGACGTGAGGAGTGAGCATTACGATAACTTCCTGTCTAACGCTGACGTCTTCGATACCTCGGAATGCTGCACCGATAACAGGAATATCACCAAGTACGGGAACCTGCGACCTGGTAGAACTGATATCATCACGGAACAGTCCGCCGATAACTACTGTCTGGCCATCTTTGACCATGATGTTGGATGTGAGCTCAGCAGTCGTTTCAGTGGGAACACCATCATCATTCAAGGCTGCACTACTGTCCTTGGGATAGATATCCATTCTTACATAACCATCACTGCCGACGTAGGGTCTGAAGGAGAGTTTCGTACCAGAGTTAAGGAATTCAACCTGTCCTTCCGTTGCAACGCCGCTGCCGCTGACACTCGTGCTGCTTCTGTAACCAAGTTTCTGACCGATGAATACGGTACCAACCTGCTTGTTGAGAGCGAGGATCTTAGGATTAGCGAGAACTGTCACATCCGTGATGCCCTCAAGTGCACTAATGAAAGCTGAGACATCACCAGAACGGATACCAAGCCTTAAGCCGTTGCCGCCTGCGTTCGCGAAACCTGCAGTCTCGACAAGATTACCTTTGCCGGAGAAATTGGCGATCTGTTCGACGACAGTATCACTGTCACCACCATCGATTGCAAGTCCACCAGCCAGATTGAGATTCACACCGTATTCCATACCTTCATTGAGATTCGCTGAGAGAATCGTAGCTTCGACAAGGACCTGTACGGGTCTCTTATCCAGGTCCTTCAGCAGTGCATCGATCTCTTCGATGTTCTCAGGATAATCCTTAACTACGACAGAGTCATGCAGTGCAAGAGCATCGCCGCCCTCGCTGATGTCCAGTCCGTCACCACCACTTACGCCGATCTCGGAAGCGGTGCTGGACTGCAGTTGACCATTTTCACTCATAAGAGGAGTGATCAGCTTCTTAGCCTCTTCAGCGTTGATGTAGTAGAGTTCGAAAACTCTGTACTCCATCCTGCGTTTGTCATCCTTGTACTGCTCAAACTCTTCGGGTGTGTAAACCATGATGAAGTTGCCCTGAACGTCATACTTGTTGGGACCGATCACTGCCTGCAGAGCTTCTTCAAATGTTACATCGTAAAGATTCGTAACAGTAATCATTCCGTCTACCTTTGCGGTAGGAACGATATTCTTGTGGTATTTCATCGCAAGAAAACGCAGCGCATCCTTAATAGTCATATCCTTATTGAAGGAAATTGACTGTATCGAAGACGCACTTATAGTTTCCTGTTCTGATGACTCATACTGTTCAGCTACTTCTGGTTTTTGTTGAGCCTCCTGCTGTTCTGCCGTCAATACTGTTTCGTCAATCTGCACCTCGACTTCAGGTGCTCCTTCTTCGGCCCATGCCAGCGAGATCACGACCGTAACCAGCACGAAGCTCGCCGCCAGCAGCGACATTTTACTTTTCATTCTTTCAAATCCATTCTTCTTCATGACTTCCCCTTTTTAGAAATTACTCAAGTCCATCAGGCTGCGACATTCCGATTGCCACTTCAAATTCATTCCATTTAACAATAACCTTCGATCTTGAGATATCCGCAACTGTGAACCCATACTCCTTGCCGTCGTATGAAATCAAAAATGTTGAGCCTTCAGTCACGATATTATTCCCAATGAATGCTTCACTTTCAGTACCATCCTGGCCTACAATTATCGCCTCGACCTTTATCGTCTCAGCCATTTTTTCGACCAGTCTTCGCTGTCGCTCCTGAGCACTCGGCTCCTTCACGGTCACAGCGACATCTTTGGCTTCGCCGTTTGTTTCCGGCTCAAGCCAGCTTCTCGGCCCGAACAAGTCGTTCTCCAGCCGATCATGGCGGCCGCCCTCAAACGGAAGCTGCACATATGATATTTCTATCTGGTTCTCACTATTTTGCTGTTCTTCAAGTTCTGCCATAGCCTGGGCCTGTGCCTTCTCAGGACCTTCGTCGCTAAAGAATAAAACTCTCGCCCACATGAATCCCATGACCGCCAACAGACCAAAGGCCATAACCATCTTCTTATGGTCCCTGTGTTTCCGCGATCTTGCGGGTTTTTTATTCAGATGTATCGCCTGCTGATTCATATGCATTACTCAAAACATAGGAAACAAAAGCATGGGGTGGTTATAAGAAAAACCCCTTAGCTCAAGTAGTTTTGCTCCTACGATAGAATATCTTGGCGTTGGCGGTCATTTTCAGTTTGCCATCGGAATCCTTGTCTTCCGATATTTCCAGTCTGTCGACTCGGATCAAACGCTCGAGTTCTTCCAATGATCGAAAGAACGCATAAATCTGGCCCAGATCACCGGTGCATTCGATGCTCAGGGGTATACATACCAGCTCATCCTTACCCTTCACTTCCACGCCGGGCTGGATCAACTGATCGGTCAACCCCTCTTCGTTCATTACCTCTGCAAGCTGTTCCCAGACTTGAGCAAAGCGTCTTTCCGTGGGTATTTTCGCTTCGAAATCGCCTACCGCAGCAGCCAGCTCTCTTTTTTCTCGGACGGTAGAAGGTATTCGCTCGATCTGCGATTTCACCTTGCCGTTCTCATCGTGCACGCTTGCCTTGGTCGTCTTCAAACGCATGGTCTGCCGGGCAAGAGGAGCATAGATCGCTGCACCGAATATACCAAGTATTCCCAGAGCGACGGCAATGATCAAAAGCTGTTGTCTTTCGCACATTTGCATATGATCATTCCCCTTCCACGTAATCTGCCACATGACAGACGATCTCAAATTCAGTAACGGGGTTTTCGTTTATAACCTTGTTGCGTGAAAACCCGGGCATTACGTTGAAGAAATATTGTGACCGCTCCAACCTGCTTATCAAGTTCGCAACATCAGAGGGTGCAACTGCGACACCCTTGAGAATAACCTTGAGCTTTCGCTCGTTGCTCAGGTCCTTCCTGGCTTTTTCTGTATTGCCGACCAGTCGAACCTTATCCGCTCCCCCGTCCGACTTTCTCTTGATCTCCTTGGCCTCTATCACCAGGTCCTTCAGGACCACATCTTCATCGATCAGATAACTCAGTTCAGAAAGTGCAGCACTGTATCTTGTCTTTTGTTTCAGTTTTTCTATCACTTCCATCTGAGATCTGAGCTTTCGAAGTTCCTCTTCAAAATTTGAATATTTGGCTGCTATGGGCGCATTGTTCTTCAGCGAACGCTGCATGATCCGCACCTGGCCCTTGCTTACGGAAACCGAGTAAGTCCCAGCAAGGCTCCATATCATCAGAACGAAGAATAGAACTCCGAGGGCAAAATATTGCCGTCGGTAGTTAACCTTCTTCTTGCGTCCTGTGGTGTACCATTTTGGCAGAAAATCAATTTCTTGCATATTTCTGACTTCCTATTGCAAGACTGTCGCGGCCCTTGATACCGGCACCTATCGCCACGGCCCATTCACACATCGAGCCGTCACCGGACATCGTGAGATCAGTCTTTTCTATATCAAATCCTCTCAGAGGATGAGCCACTTCCACGTCTACACCAAGGCGACGCTTCAATGCATTTACCAGTGTCTGCTCATATGCTTCTCCACCGGACAACAGTGCTTCGTCGGGACTGTGCCCCCTGAATGTCACGGCGTAGTAACGCATACACATGGAAATTTCTCTGGCGAGCTCTTCGTTCACATCCCTCATCGCATCGATCAGGGCGCGTCGCGTAGAGGAATTTATTGAATCGTTGCCGCATTGTAATTTTCGTCGAAGCTCGATCGACCTGTTTATATCCACCTCCAGGCAACGCGAAACTGCTTCGTTCAACAGGTTGCCGCCCATGGGTATCTGTTTGATAAAGCTGAGTCCATTCTCACCGCCTGCGATAACCGTCGTATATTTGCTTCCCAGATCAATGTAGAATCTGTTTTTCTCACGGTCCGCCTGCCTTCTGAGGGACCTTCTTACGCTTCTCAGTATGGAACAGGGCACGGCATCGAGCCCTACGGGAACAAGGCCGGACTCCTCCAGCAGATCGATATGGCTGTCTATTGTTTCTTTTCCCACGCCAAAACAGATTACTTCGCTTTTTACATCATCACCCTGCATGACACGTCCAGCCAGTAAATGGCGTATTTCATCCTTATCAGCATCAAGGCCAAGCCTGGCAGCTAACTGTCTATTGATGTCATCCGTCTCATCATCTTCCCCGATCGTTACTCGCATACTTTTGTTCTTGACGGATCCGTTAGGCAGACATGAGATGACGTCCTTGCCCTGAAATCCTCCGCGCGAAAGCATCTCTTTGATCGCACAAACTGCAAAGTCACGTTTGAGTTCATTATCATTGCGTATATCAGGGGTAAGGTCCACCTGCTCAGCAGCAATGATCCTTTCTCCGCTGCCGCAGCCTCCAATCTGGATCATCTTTATGGAACTGCTCCCGATATCCAGCCCTATTGGGAATGCCTTTTTCCTGAACAGACTAACCACACCAATACCTCTATTGAATCGTTACGTACCCGGTTACAGGTTCAACACTTATTGTCATCGTCAGCTCATCCGCCGACAGAACCACCTGACCGCTGTTCAACGCTGTTCCGTCGCCATTGAAGGGACTGCCCAGATAGTTGAAAGTCAGCGTCTGCGTATCATCGAAATTCGCGGTCGATATACTGACTCGATCCAGGTCGGACCCGCTCGAAAGCTGGGTCGTATAATTTCCGCCCCTCACGGGATGGGTAATCGTGTTGCCGGAATCATCTTCTATGCTGTATGATTCAGAGGCAGCATCAAATACTATCGAATAATTCTTCTGCCTGCTGATGGCCATGCTCTTGGCGTATTCAATATCCGCAGCCAGGACGTTTCCAGCAGACTTAATCTGACTGGTTGCCGCAGAACCCATCATGGGAACCGCTATCACAGCCGCGACGGAGATAATGACGACAACCATCAGGATTTCCATCAGCGTAAAGCCGCCCGATCTGCAAGTCGTCAGATCTATTCTTCTATCAATAACCATAATTCATATCCTTTTCGTACCAGCGTGATAAGACACGTCCGAATTCTGTTTCGACATCACCCAGTCAACCCTTAACCACAAAAGCCTGGTTTAGGTTTCATTGTCGGTCATTTACAAATCCTTACATCGCGAAGCAACACTTTCATGTTTTCAAAACCCTCAGTTTTCACAATATCAGCGGTCAAGCCCGTCTCAGGCACTCAAAAAGCCCGGCGCACTCCTGATAAGCCTTACGACCGATACACACGCCATATACATAAATCACGGTGGTATCATTGAAATGAAATGAGGCCTGCACGTCCTTTTGCAGCAATGAAACTCGCACTGCAACAGTTATAGGACATTCACGCTCACGGCATCGGGCGTGATATCGCCTCAAAAACCGCTCCTCCTACCGGGCTCCAAAGCCGCGAATTTTCGGTGCTGCTCCATATTTCTACCGAAGCCGCTACGGGATCCGCAGTTACCGTAACACTACTGCCAGAGCCCCAAAGGTTTTTAATGCCATCACTTAGCAGATACATCGCCCCGTCTACCTGGAACTGGACATTTGTTTTACCCAGCATATCGATGTGATCCGCGACTTGAACCAGACCATTTATTGCTATGCTCTGATCGGACCCTTCAATATGTATTTCGTCACCCACAATAAGAGCAGGCATATTCTTGACAGGATCTATAGTAAAACTGCATCCGCTCGAAATACGCAAATTACTCGAAACAACAATGGTTCCCTGGATCGTGCCTACAATGTCAGTCAACGCCAGATCACCGCTGCAATAATAAACTTTTGCTGGATTATTCATCCCAGCCGAAGCAAAACTGCCCGTGTAAGAATTTGCAATTGAAGTCACACTGTACGCCCCGCCGCCGTCATAGTAGTAAGACATCTGGTAGTCGCTGCTTGAAAGGCCGGGCAGGTCCAGAGGGTCGGCTTCGTATTCATGTTCACTGCCGTTGAGTGTGCCTGTTCCGTAGATTTGCCCTGCAGCATAAGCATCGCCATTGACCGTTCCATCAAGTCGGCAGTCGGACCACACGTAAGTGCTGCCGTTAATAGTCATAGCAGTAGATATTGTCTGTGAGTCATGCTGCCAATACGCTATCACTGGATGCAGCCGTAAACGCCCTTGCACATTACTTCGCCCCACCTTGTCACTGCCGTTAAGTCGATAGGCCTCGCTTGTGATGTCGTACACATACTCATAAGCTGCAGTCGTCGCATCCCGCGTAACAGTAACGTCGTAGTAATCGTCCCCGGACTCGATCTGCAGCCCGGTACCGCCCGTCCAGTAATCCAAAACAGACGTATCGACCGTCTGAGGGTTGCTAAGCAACGCTTTGGCATGTTCAAGGCCGGACTGCGCGACAGAATCCATCTGTGTCCGGACAATGAAATTCGATCCGCTTGCCAGTTCGCTGTCCGCTTTGCTTAGAAAACCGATAGAAAGCACGGTCGCAGCCATAACCACAAAGAGCACCACCAGAAGTGCGGCACCTTTTTCATTCGTTCGATTTTGGCGGATCAATTTCACCATCAGTTAATCAGCCCTTCTGTATCGATCAAATGAGCACCGGAACCTGCAAGCGTCTCACATATCTGGTATTTACAACTGCCCGCTCCATCATCCATATTGAAGGTTATGCTTACGAATTCATCTCCGACAAGTTCGAACCATACACTGCTGCAATCCGTGATCAGATCGGTAGTCCGGGCCTTGTTCTCGCTTTTCATCAGACTCTTGAAATTGCCTGATTTTACAGAAGAAACCGTAGCTGCTCGATTATCGTCAGGAAAATCCACCAGCGATATCCGCGCACCATCGGAACTGGTTTCGATATAAATCACCTCGTCAGCATTGATCCCGCCGTCGGCATTGCTGTCGCCTGTCCACAGTGCAACATTATAATCCAATCGCCAGGCTGCGATACTGTCACGAATAAGCGAACTGATACGCAAACTGGAATGCCGCAGATGAGCCTGTCTCTTGCCCATCTCGTCCATGTGCGTATTGGCGGTAGACATAGCGTGAGCGATCGTCGCGATCGCACCGAATATGATCGAGCTGACCATGAGACTGACCAGCAGCTCCATCATCGTAAAACCGGATTGTCTGCTTGTCCTGTTCATGTTATCTATGGCCCAAAGAGACGCTTAAGTGCCACAAGCTCTTCGCCGTCATGACTTACGCTCACAGTCACCCACAGCATGTCCACCTTACCGACAGTGGCCGTGCTGCAGTTGACACTTCTGCTGAATCCTTCATATGCAGGGCCGCTCAACAAGTCGCCGTCATATTCCGTCAATGCTCCCGAGCTTTCACTTAAGCCATCAAACGTCGACGAGATCGAATCGAAATCCGTCGCAGCAACCTCTGCCATCAAATCGTTCGCCAGCTTCGCCGCCATCGTCAGCCTTGCGCCTTCCATCTGGACGTTCGCTCCGCTCGATAACGGCAGCGCAACGCCGGCAGCCACCATAGCGAGCACTACAGTGGCCATCATTGATTCCATCAGCGTAAAGCCGTTTCTGTTTTTATTTGACGGATTCATGTTCTACATCTTCAAATCTCACCAGTTTATATGATCAGCACTGTCGCAGGCACGGAAATCACCGTTGGCAGCGTTCAGCCACCAGCCCGTACCTTCGGCACCTGTAGGTACCGCGCCGTCGCTGTTCACTATCGTTATATCGTCCTGTTTGGCGGCATCGTTAAGCAGCATATTCTTGGGCATGTCGTGCATATAAGGACCGTAGCCCTGCGCATCGGTGCTCAAGATGGCTGCCTTAAAATCGGCTTGAGTTATATTGCCGCCAATTGTACTCTGGCCGGGCAGAAGATCGTCGTGCTGCGTCTTATAAAGCTGTATCTGCATCCTTACCGTTTGCAGATTGCTCTTTAGATTGGTTTCGTGAGCATCTTCACTGGCCTGACCAAGACCGGGCAGTACGATCCCTGCGAGTATGCCAAGGATCACAACCACGATCAGTATCTCGACGAGCGTAAAACCGCTCTTTTTGTTATACATGTCATATCCCCCGGAAAGGCTTCATACCTTTCCAATGCGTTCTGCACTCAATTGCAACCGCATCTAGTAAGCCGCATGAATTCGGCTGTTATCGGCCCTGAACTCACCTGTCTTGAAGTCGAAGAACCACCCGGCTCCACCGATAGTTCCCTTGGAGCCGTCACCGATCTTCACTTCGTTCGAGCCGTTGAATGGATTCTCAGGCATTTCGTTCAGGTAAGGCATTGTGGAACTTGTCGATTCGGTCAATGCCTGCACAAAATCATCGCTTCGTATTCCACAGCCATGCTTCAACTGGCCTGGCAGCAGACCGTTGTGTTCTGCCTTGTACCGTTCGATCTGGCTACGTACGAGCTCGAGCCTGTCCACCAGGTTCGTCAGCTTGGCTTCCGCGCTCGCCTTGGTAAAGGCAGGTCCTACGATAGCACCAATGATGCAGATCACAAGACCGACAATTAAAACTTCCGGGATACTGATTCCTTTTCCATTCCTTCTCATCATAATTCTCTCTCACAAGAACTAATCGCTTTACTTCATCAGCAACGCTGACGAGACTAACAAGCGGCCTGTCAAGGCAGCTCACAATAATCCTGCATCAATACATCGGGCATCTGAAAGTGGAGTTTAACTTACCGAACCCGAAATCCACACAGTTTCGGTAATTTATGTATAGACAAAAAGAAAGCTGGCCAGTCCCCCCGGACCCGACCAGCTTTCGATTGCATTAGATCTTAAGTGATTTAGAAGGTTGAATGGGCAGTGCCATCATCAAGTGTGCCAGTATCATTTGCATAAACAATACCTTCAGTTGTATTCAGATACCAGTCACTGCTGCCATCTCCAGGAGCACCGGCTAAACCTGTATTATCACCTTGAGTAATAGTATTGCCACCTGTAAAAGGATTGTTGGGCACTGACTGCAGATATTCAGGGCACATTGCACCTTCGAAATTTGCCAGTGTATCTGCAGGGGGCAGATTGTCACTATTCTGAACTTTGTACAAAGCAATCTGCGACCTCATCGTCTGGAGGTTACTTCTCAGACTCGAAAGCTTTGCATCAGAACTTGCCTGACTGAACTGAGGAATGACGATTGCTGCCAGGATACCCAGAATAACTACAACGATCAGAATTTCTACCAGTGTAAAACCTTTTCTAGCTCTCATAATGTTCTCCCTTTTTCTTTTCGATCGAACTCGATCATTATCTCTCGTTACTTTTTACTTTTCTTGTTTTGATTTGAACCACTCAAATCTAATGCTTGAATTTTGCCGATACTTTCCACTCTCGTCTGCCATGCTCTTCTCACAAAGCTGGGTTTTCCGGCCGAAGGAGACATCAGTCCCTCGCTCGGGGTTTCGCCCCGGAGTATCATTAAGACGGCCCTCTTTGCCAGCTGGCTTGAAGGCATGGCTATTTATCTGATAATCGGGTAACTCTTCCGACCGGCGTCAGCTTCGCAACAGGTATTCAAACTTTTCTTTGCGGTGACTGCCGGCTGCCCTTCCGAGCTCCCCGCCATGCAGGATTATTTAGTTTCCAATGATCAAACTTGAACCACACAAAACATAAGAAATAAAAAACGCCCGTGCCAAATGCACGAGCGTCAATTTTTTGCTTCTATTCAGTTTTATTTGGCATTGCAGCAGCAAGGACCGATAAGTCTGCCCCTGGCAGTCAGCTATCAGTTATTCTGCCGTCAGTACCTCATACAAATAGCCGGGAAGATTCTTCAAAATAATTTTACGCTCACTCTCTCCCTCATGCTCAAGCCTGGCTTCCACGTAATCCAGGCCCTCCAGATAGCTCTCAACCTTGTCCGCCCACTCGATCATAACCACGCTGTCCGGATAGCACAGCTCATCGAAGCCAAGCATCTCAAACTCTTTGACGCTTTCCAGCCGATACGCATCTATATGATACGCGTCCAGCCGAACGCCCTCTCCTATATATTCGTTAACCAGCACGAACGTCGGACTGTTCACACCCGTATCCTCGGCCCCCAGCCCGCGAGCGATACCTTTAATAAGATGCGTCTTGCCCGTCCCGAGATTACCCACAAAGCATATCACTTCCCCGCCCCGCAGGCTTTCACCTATCTTCGCACCGATTTCCATCGTCTCACTAGGCCCATGCGTCACAATTTCGAATGTCTTCTTTTCTTCCATTTCGTAAATACTCTTATAAATGATCGTATCCTTTAACATCCAAGACTTCGCGGTCCCGGCCGCGCTGCAGCTCGATCCTGCCCGAATCCGTGATGAGGCCAACGCGCGTAATTCCCGCTTTTATCGATTGCTCCCCTGCCAACGTCTCATAATCCTCCGCCGACACCGTGAAGAGCAGCTCAAAATCCTCGCCATCATATAGTGCCGCCTCAAGCGGATCGTTCCCCTCCTTAGCTGCGTGAGTCATCGGCACCCTCTCCGCCTCGATGATCGCGCCAACCCCGCTCGCGGCACATATCCTGCTGAGGTCCTTAACAAGCCCGTCCGTCACATCCATCATCGCGTGCACATCCGCCGCCCGCGCGATCTCGATCGCTTCCTCCACCCGCGGCACGAACGTCAAATGCTTGCCCGCGATCGAGCCGCCAAGCTCTCCCGTCACGCATACCGCATCGCCAACCTTCGCGCCGGACCGCTTTACAGGCTCCACGCAGTCGACGCATTCACTGAGCATTGTAACGTTTATGACGAATCTGCCGGCATTGTCCCGCCACGCGGTAATATCGCCGCCGATCAGCGTACAGTCGAACATATCGCCCGCACGCACGATGCCCGCGTGCAGCTCCTTTAGCTTGTCCTCGCCGAACCCTGTCGGCAGCGCGACCGCGACCACCGCACAGACAGGCCTGGTCGCCATCGCTGCACAATCGCTCAGGCTCGCCGCCATCGCCTTATACCCGACCTGCTCCGCGCCTGCGCTCGCGAGGTCGAAATGCACACCGTCCAGCAGCATATCCGTCGTCACCAGCACCGAGCCCCCGCCCATGTTCACCTGCGCCATGTCGTCGCCGATTCCTATCGGAAACCGCTCCTCCCTCGCCCGGCTCTGCTGCGCGAACCACGAAGTGACCTTGTCCTCGCCCTGCCCGCTCACTGCCCGAACTCCTGCCGCCAGAACGCGACCTGCTCCTCGACCTGCTTGGTACCCGCGGACCCCGCAGAGGCGTACTGTTTTACCACGTTCGTCGCACCGAGGTTGTCATACACATCCTTCTCTATCACATCGCACGCATCCGTGAAGGTCTCCAAAGGCAGATCCGCCAGCTTCGCGAGACCCTGCTTTTCGCATTCCGCAACCAGTCCACCGACGATGCCGTGCGCCTTGCGGAAAGGCACACCCTTTCGAACCAGGTACTCCGCCAGACAGGTCGCATCCAGGAATCCCTTGTCCAGCCCTGCCGCGATGTCCGCCGTCTTGAACTGGGTATTCGACACGATCGCCGTCGCTATGTCCAGCGACGCCCGCAGAACGTCGGCAGCACTGAAGATGTGCAGCTTGTCCTCCTGCATATCTCGATTGTACGTGGATGGCTGGCTCTTGAGCATCATCAGCATCGCACTGAGCGAGCCGAAGATGTTGCCCGTCTTGCCCCGCATCAGCTCCAGCATATCCGGGTTGCGTTTCTGCGGCATCATGCTCGACGAAGTGCAATACTTGTCATCGATCCGCACGAAATCGAACTCGCTGGACGAGTAGATAATGAAATCCTCAGCGAACCGTGACAGATGCACCGCCGCCAGCGAACACGCAAACGTAAATTCTGCGCAGAAATCCCGGTCGCTCATGCCGTCCATGCTGTTTCGCATCACGCCTTCAAACCCCAGCAGCTCAGCCGTCATCGCCCTGTCCAGCGGTATCGTACTGCCCGCGACCGCACCGCTTCCCAATGGTGACACGTTAACACGTTTGCGACAATCGCCGAGCCGCTGATAATCCCGCTCCAGCATTTCGACGAAACTCAGCAGATACGCCCCTATCGCTATCGGCTGGGCCCGCTGCAAATGCGTATAGGCCGGCATCATGTCCTTCGTATATTTGCTCGCCAGCTCCACGAACGCCCCCTGCAGATCGCGAACCTTGCTGCGCAGTATGTCGATCTCCTCACGCATCCACAGCCGCATATCCGTCGCGATCTGATCGTTCCTGCTCCGCCCGGTGTGCAGCTTCCTGCCCGGATCACCGATCTTCTCGGTCAGCGCCGCCTCCACCGCCATATGAATATCTTCCTGCAGGACGTTGAACTCGAACTGCCCCGCCTCGATCTCGTCCTGAATCTGGGCCAGCCCGCCTTTTATCGCATCGAGCTCATCGGCCGTCAGAAAACCCTTCGCACACAGCATCTGCGCATGCGCGATCGATCCCTGAATATCATATTTATACAGCCTGCGGTCATACGACAGCGATTCCACATAATTCACCGCCAACTGATCAACCTCGCCGCTAAGCCGCTTTTCCCAGCTTTTCTCGCCTTTTGCCATTATTAAAACTCCAAGAAGTTACGCTCCAGATATATCTGCACCAACTGCCAGATAATACGCCCAACCTGTTACACTGTCAAGCAAACCCAGCCGAGTTGCATTGGTCGCAAAAGCATCAGTTGACAAATCTAATCCAGTAATTTAATATTGAGACAGGTTTAGGCAGCAACTTCGGCAAGTCTTTGCCTTGAAGAACGTGCACATAGGGAGGAATTATGGAAAATTTGCACAATTGGCTGCAGGCTGCAAATGCGGTAATCGTGATTATCTGCCAGTTTCTCGCCATGGTGGTGATCATGGTAGGGATCGCCAAGGCAACCCGTATCTATTTCGCGGATGTCCTGACTCCCGGCCGATCCGAAGCCGCGGTCAAGCAGGGACGCCTGGAACTGGGCTACTCGTTCAGCCTCGCTCTGGGTTTTCTGATCGGTGCTAGCATTCTGAAGACGACTCTGGCACCGACTTGGGCGGATATCGGTCAGCTCGCAGCCATTATCGCGATACGAACCATCCTCAACTACTTCCTACTGCATGATATCGCAACACAGAGCCGGGAGGGCCAGCAACTGGAACTCTGGTCGCTCTTCCACCGAGGCAAACACAAAGATAAACCGTCCGAAAATGAATAGCGGATTGCCTGACCGCCACCACTCGCCAAAAGGATTACCAAACAAGCAGACATCAAGCCGAAAACGAATAGATAATCCCCGTAAATCGTATTTCACATGCTTTATGCACTGAACAGTATACTTGAACCAGTGACCTTCTGGTTATAACCGCTTACCATGCAAACCTCTAGCATGTCCCCGGTTTCCTGCATGTACTCTAACATGTACAAAAAATCCCAACGGCATACACATAGTTGGACCTGCATTAGCTAAAAAATCAATGGTTTGGACAACAAAGCAGTCTTGCTGGTCTTAACAGATTTTGAAGTTCACGGTAACCGGTAAATGCTAACCTTTACCAGACAGCAATTGCCGACACTGGCAACCCAGTTATTAACTCGCTAGAAAGCATCTAAATTTATTTAAAAAGCTTGTCATCAGTCCGATGTCTGTTTATATTATGACTGTGGGGGAATTCAATTTAGAGGAGACAGAAAATGATTGAATTTGAATGCAATAAGTGCGGCAAGCAACTTCGAGTAAAAGATGAATCTGCTGGCAAAAAAGGCAAATGCCCGAGATGTCGCTGCATCTTAGAAGTCCCAGCTCCAGATTTTGACGAGTTAATTGATGAATCTCCCGTGCAAAGACCGGTTGAAGAAAGGTTTCCAGTCACACATAAAGACGCGACAGGTAATGCTGTAGTTCGGCAGAAACCTCATGAAAGTGGCCACTCACCAAATGCTCCTTCCGTTAACGTAAACATGCCCAAACGAACATCAAGCTTAGGGGTTGTTTCGCTTATTATGGGCATCTTGGCATTCTTAATTTGTTGGATTCCACTACTAGGTCTTCTAAGCATTCCAGTAAGTTCGCTGGGCGTCCTTTTTGCTGTAATCGGTTTTCTTATAGCGATTTTCCGTAAGGGCTCAGGCATTGGATGGCCAATTGGTGGAGGAGTTGTATCTGCGCTTGCATTAATTATTGCATTTACCCAAGTAGCTGTAATCGGTGGAGCTGCAGAAGCTATTGACGAAGCTGCTGCCAAAGCGGATCAAACCAAACAAGAAGTTGTGACTAGCAGTGGTTCGGGAAATTCTACAAGTAATAACAGCGAAGAAGCAAACGTGACGAACACAAACAACTCTGAGGAAGCAGAAGAATGGGTTTCTGCAAAGTATCCAGTGCGGCAGGGAGATATGCAACTGCAGGTAAAAGGGGCAGTAAAAGGAAAAGTGCCGCTCATAGATAGTTTCGATGAAAGCCAGGGTTCTTCGCGAGATGATCTTCTAGCAATTTACTTAGAACTAATAAACGGTAGCCAGAGCAAAAAAATTGAATATCAAAGCTGGCAGGGTCAGGATATTTCTTTTTCTCGGGACTATGCAACTCTCGAAGATAATTTTGGAAATAGATACAAACGGATTAGCTTCGGTTTTGGAACTGAAATTGTAGGTAATGCAAAGTCAGACTCAATTTACCCTGGCAAGTCACTGATTGATGTACTTGTTTTTGAATTGCCTGTGGACACTGCAGAACATCTAAAATTGGAATTACCGGCAGACAATTTTGGCGGCGAAGGGATGCTCCGACTACAGATTCCCCAAGACATGATTCAAAACAGGTAATACGCATTGTGAAAATTTTTCGCGCGCCACGGTTTTAGACTTGCGCCATCGCTAATGATGTGTCATAATTCCTAAAAAATGAAAGGAAATATGGCATGCACATCAGTGAGATCAAGTACGGTGACCTGCAAAAGTTAAAAGAAAAAGCTCGAATTGAAACCAATGCAAAGCAGCGAGATCGATATCGGGTGGTAGCCCTGGCATTGGAGGGATGGCAAACAAAAGCGATCATGACAAAACTTGATCGCAGCAAAAACTTCGTTCAGCGATGGTGTTATTTCTACCGTGATGGCGGCATTGAGGCTATCGCACCAAAACGTCAAAGCGGCAGGCCCACAAAACTGCCACGCAAAAAAGAGCCTGAGTTGATCAAGCGAATTCAAGATGGACCAACCGATTCAGACGGTGGTGTATGTGTGCTGCGCGGCAGAGACATAAGACGGATTCTTGAAAGAGAATTTGGCGTAAAATATTCGCTCTTCGGCGTCTATGATCTAATGCATAGATTGGGGCTTTCATGTCTAAAACCAAGGCCTAAGCACCGAAAGAACGATCCGGAAAAAATGCAGCAGTGGTTGGAGCAAGCCCCCTTTTTGTCCAAAAAGTCCGAACAGAAAACCCCGAAAAGAAAATTGAGATCTGGTTCCAGGACGAAGTGCGAATAGGCCAGCAAGGAACACTGACCGATGAGACTGTGTCGCAATTCTCGTTGATTGATCTTGCGGTTTTATTGTGATGGCGCTAAAATTCATTCGTGGTTCGAATGAAAGGTTTTTTATGGCATATCGTTATGGTGATCGCTACCAGCGGAGTCTATTTCCGCAGAGTATCGACGATTATGTGCCAGCCGATTCTCCGGTGCGGGCATACGATGCATTCCTCGACTCGCTGGATTTTGATGAGCTGGGCATCGAGATAAACACCGGCAAGGTCGGCTGTCCGCAGTACGACCCGGTGAGCATGCTCAAGCTTCTGCTGTACGGCTATAGCTACGGCGTCCGCAGCAGCCGCAAGTTGGAACGTGAAGCGAATTATAATATATCGTTCATCTGGCTGACCGGCGGGCTCAAGCCGGACCATAAAACGATCGCTGAGTTCAGACGCAAGAACAGAGGCGCATTAAAAAAGGTTCTGCGTCAGTGTGCCCGTCTTTGTATAAAGCTGGACCTTATAAAAGGCAACACATTATTCATAGACGGTACGAAGGTCCGGGCGAACGCCTCGAATAAGAATACCTGGACGAAGGAAAAGTGCCAACGTCGCTTAAAAAGTATCGACAAACGCATCAAGCAGATACTGTCGGAATGCGAGACAGTCGACCGCAAGGAGGTGAATCAGGGTTCGTGGATAAAGATGGACGAGGAGCTGAGCGATCAGAAGAAACTGCGGTCGAAGGTCGAAAGTATAATGGAGCAAATACAGGCAGAGGACAGTAAATCGACCAATATGACCGATCCTGACTGCAAGATGATGCACAGCATACAGGGCAGTCATTCGAGCTATAACGTGCAATCAGCGGTGGATGACGAGAACGGCCTGATCGTCAACAGCGATGTGGTATCGGACAATCACGACTATAAGCAGTTCGCCGATCAGGTGGACAAAGCCAATGATACACTGGATAATGATTGCGAGACAGCCTGTGCGGATGCGGGCTATTCAAGCGTGGATGAGCTTGAGAAGATCGACGAAAAAGGGATCGAGGTGGTTGTTCCTTCAAAGAAGCAGGCAGAGAAGAAGAAGAAAGACGATAATCCGTTCGACAGATCGAAGTTTGAATATGATAAAAAGAACGATTGTTTTATATGTCCCGAGGGACATGTTTTAAAATACAGCTATACTAATAAGACTAAAAAAGCGAAAGTTTATAGAGGCGGAGCGGCATGTAGAAAATGCCGTCACTTCGGCAAGTGTACGGATCAGCAACGGGGCCGAAGCGTCTCCCGTCTGCTCAACGCGGATGTGCAGGAGAAGCTGGAGGCGAGGTATGAACAGCCGCGGGCGCAGGAGGTTTACAAGCGTCGCAAGCAGAAGGTGGAGCTGCCGTTCGGACATATAAAGCGGAACCTGAAGGTCGACAGCTTCCTGCTTCGAGGGCTTGAAGGCGTCAGAGCTGAGGCATCTTTGCTGGCTAGCTGTTTCAATGTTGCGCGGATGATGAGTCTGCTGGGTGTCGAAGGGCTGATCAGCACGCTGGCGAAGTAGTAAAATGGCCGCTTACTGCTGCGCTATTACAAAATCGCAGCCAAATGCGGCCAAATGAACGAATGAAAAATGGAAACATCAGCGATTCTCGGACAGAGACGCAGAAACAGCAGAAAAGCTAAAACTGACAGCAGTAGCGACACAGTCTCCGATGTTTGGGCTCCAAAAGGATCCAGGCCTACAGCAGTAAAGCAGACCGAGTATGATTGGGTATATATTTTTGGAGCTGTCAATCCTGTCAATGGCAAATCGTCGGCTGTGATTACTCCGACTGTTAACACTGATTATATGAATCACCACCTGAGATTTATAAGCGAGGAGGCAGGCAAAGATGTACATGTGGTTCTGGTTCTTGATCAGGCTGGTTGGCATATCGCTAAACAGTTGGTTGTGCCGAAGAATATCAGCCTGCTTCACCTGCCTGCATACAGTCCGGAATTGAATCCGATAGAACGTCTTTGGGCCTATATGAAGAGTCACTACTTGAGCAACCGCGTTTACAAAAATTATGAGGAAATATTCAACGCAGGAACAGTTGCATGGAACAATATAACCTCAGAAATGTTCTGCTCAATATGCAATACTGAATGGATTAAGCATGAGAATTAATCACAATGCGTATAATGCAATATCTGTGCACTCTCAAAGATCAACTTTGAATTGTCAGAGGTTTTGCTGGGCGTTTAGGGCTTGGGGGGCGCGGATAACTTGGCGAACAATTCGCGAAGTATGGGGGCATTTCTGGGGCTGACAATTCCGGAGACCGCTGCTACAAGCACACAAATTTTCAAGAATTCAAAATACACCCCGAAAATCGGCCCTGAGACACTAAAAAAGCCCGATTGTCCTTAGTTGACAATCAGGCTTCTTATTGGGCGGTACTGGACTTGAACCAGTGACCTTCTGGTTGTCGACCAGATGCTCTAGCCAACTGAGCTAACCGCCCGATTTCAAAGAGTCATTAGTATCTATATTTCATGCCCGAAATCAAGGGCAAATAACACATTTTTTGCCGGGCGAGTGCGAATTTTGCCCTCTTACTGCCCTTCCGGGCGGCTTGCATCGATCGAGCCGGGTGTAAACGAAATACTTGTGTCCACCTCACCCGTTTCAAGGTCATATTTCACTCGCGGCACGCGTGCTCCGTTCGCAAAACACGGATTGTCCTCACTGCCGTCGAAGACCATATAGCCTTCTGCCGTGTCGTAAACAAGCTCACTGCCGGCGAACACGTTCCCGTCAGCTTCTTCGTAGTAAACACCTCCCAGGGCCAGAAGTCTGGACAGGTCAAACTTGTTCTGATTGACTGGGCTGGGTTTGAACTGTACACGCACCTCGCTCGCCGAAGCAAGGGTCCGCGGACCGGGCTTGCCGTCGGTAACGGGAATATAGCCGATATTGACCTGCTCATCGCCGCCATCCGCGATTACACGGGCATCATCGATGAACCATTCGAGTTTTTCAAACCCTGATATGCTGGCAAAGCACGGCCCGCTCAGATCAGGGCCACCAGATGAGTCGGCCTCTTGATCCTTCGCAGCAACCGGAGCATTGGAGTTATCCACTTCGATCTCGCCCGGCCCCTCAGCAAGGACGATTTCTTCAGTCGCATCATAATGGAAGCTGTCGCAATTGAGCCTGATGTGGCTGAGCTTTTGCTCTTGCTGGGACCTGATCGATTCCAGCCGAACGCTTTCGCCTGTCACATCGACTGTTCGAACGATTGCATCAGACTGTGCCTGCTCATCAGGATCGAAAGCCACCTCGAGCCTGTCGCCGTAAACGCTGCTCTCCTGCAGAACGCCGTCAGCCGTTTTCTCGCTTTTCGCGACTACGTCCCCATTGAACTCAGCCGATCCAGCCGCAAAATATTTTGCGTCTTTGCTGGAGGTGATGATGATCGGAATAGGCTCTGCAACCGCTTCCGCCTGTTCGTCGGCGGGCATGAAGAAATGACATTCTACAGGACCGGAAGCAACCGCATTTCCGTTGACTATATCATAATCCAGTTTAGAAGAAATAATCTTTGCGGGCTCGGAATCTTCCTCGGGTATCATTTCCAAAACAGGCTCACCAGAACTCGTCAAAGATACAGCATACGGATCCCCCAGGTCATCGATCTCGAAGAAAATGCTGGCGTATTCGCAGCTCAGCCGACCATTAGGATCGGAGAAAGTGACCGACCTGGAAAGATCCGCCCGCTCGATACTGCTGTCAGCATCGAAGATAAAGTCAGCATTCTCTGCGGACATGATCGAATCGTCTTTTTCGGTGGTCGCGGCAACTCCGCCGGTTATCTTTGCCGAAGCCAGAAGCATATCTGCCTCAGAATCGTCCCCAGCATCAATAAACGCAAGATCCATAGTATCATCGAACTCAAGCGTTGCACCGTTCGACTGGCCAGACTCATCCTCTGTCCCTGCTTGCCACAGACGTCCCGGTCCGGTTATGGTTGCGGTATTATCGTTTCTTCTATATTTGACCATGCCTTCGGTATGCAAACCGGCGGCCGCACCTGCCATCGTGAGAGTTGCGTATTTCTCCGAAGGACCGGCTGTGAGGTCCAGAACATCCTCGTCAATGTCGTAGGCGATCTGTCCGCATGTCGCTATGGTTTCGCCCTGCTTATCTCCTTCACTAGCCAACTCGCTGACCCTAACGGGCTCACCGGTAAGCACCAGCAGACGATCATCCGAAACGGGTTTTTGATCGACGGGCAATTTATCGATGGGTGTAACCACCACACCGCCGCTGCAGGTTATCAGGATATCTTCAGATGCAGAGTGCTGAGCGGACGCGACTACCTGCCCGCCATTATCTGTCGGCTTTTCGTCTGTAACGTGATTAGCTGTTTCAGTTCCGCTTTTTATGTCAGCCGGGTTCTTCGTTATGATCTTAGAGTCGCTGGATTCTTCAACGACAGCACCACCCGCATCATCTTCAGCATCAACGGATTGCTGGTTGCCAGCAGAATCTAACATTGCCAGATTAACGATCTTCATCTCATTGGCATTGCTCACCTTGAGCCGGTCGCCGTAACGAACATTAACATCTTTAAGGAATCGGCAAAGATAGCTCGTTGCGTCCTGCTTCGATTTCTGCTCGGGTTCCTCAGAGACATTGGCATGCTTGTCATTCGTTTTACCTGCTGCTGTTTCGCTGCCGGACTTTCCAGTTTCCACCCGAGCCGCCACAGGTTCTTTTACTTGTTCATCAGCTTGCTTTACCTGCTCGTCCCCGGCATCTGCAACCTGCTGCTCCTGCGAAGATTCGTCACCGCTCCCTGCCTCGGCAGGCCGCGATATACGAAGATAGTCCAGGTCACGGATCCGCAGATCCTCTATGCGAGCTTGCCTGGCGTTATAGATAAGAACCATGCCGTGACCAGCCATCTCACCCTGGCTCGACACGATCTTCACGGGACCATCCGTTGAAAACTCCGAACGTTCACTGTAGTAATCCAGCACATCGAGATAAACGGTTGTCTCGGGCATCGAACTGCCCGGCTTCGGCGTAATCTTGATCTGCACGTTCCCCGATAACTGAGCGTCTCCCGGCGTCGGTCGGCCCGCTATTGTCTCCAGCTCAACGTTACCCCGCTCCGCATCGATATTACAGGTGAATTTGTCGCCGAAAACCTGCATATAGGGACTAACGACACGCCATCGATCCTTGCCCTCGGCCGGGTTGCGAATCTCCTGGTAGCCAAAGATCCTTGCTATATCGCCGGTCACGTCGTCTCGCCTGACAAAACGTGAAAGCTCGATGGGAGCGACTTTAACATCACCGATCTGCCCGGACTGGTTGTCAAAATCCGGCACCTCGATCTCTTCATCGCCTGTGGTCGCAGTCGGATCGATCTGGGGAGTTCCCGTCAGCCGTGTCAGTGCCAGAAACACAAGCACAACAGCCGCGAATGTCAGCCCGAATATGAAAAGTTTTCTGAGCATATCCATATTTACGCCTCAGACAAGATACCGCTGCATAAGTTCGTCCCAGTGTCCGGTGCTCTTCAGGACCAGTTCTATTACTTCACGCACCGCGCCCCTGCCGCCCGGCTTGTCGGTGACGTAATCAGCATGTTCTTTTAATTCGTTGACAGCGTTGGCAACTGCAACACCGAAGGCGGCCCTGCGAACCAGCGGCAGATCCAGCAGGTCATCACCCATGTAAACGACCTCGTCCGCATTCATGTCCATATCGTCGAGCAGCTTTTCAAATGCGGGAAGCTTCTTCTTACAGCCCTGCTGCACATGCTCTATACCGAGCTGCTCAGCACGCACGGTTGTAGCGTTGGAAGCTCTGCCGCTGATAAGTGCGGTTCTGAAGCCCGCCCGCTGCCACATCTTGATCCCATGGCCGTCAACCAGACTGAAAAACTTACTTTCCGATCCGTCTTCATGTATAACGACGGTGCCCTCGGTAAGCACGCCGTCCACATCCATTACGAGCATCTTTATGTTTGAAAAATCCACGTAGGCTCCATTCGATCTTAGTTATTATCTTGCGATCTTTATCGCGACAATGTCCTGCACGTCGATCAGGCCGATCGGACGATCATTTTCGTCAACCACAGGGAGCTCGTCGATCCGATATTTGTGGAAGATCGCCATCGCTTCAGCCGCCAGTGTCTCGGCGGTAACCCTCTTGCAGTCCGGCGTCATTATTTCCGTACAGCCCTTTGCGAAAAGCTCGCCGTCAAATTTCGCCATCGCCCTTCGCAGATCTGCATCCGTTATAATCCCCGCGAGCTGGCCCTTGTCATTCACCACCATTACGGCACCACGACGCTTGACCCCTTCGAGCCTTTTGAACATATCATCGATCGTATCCGATGTCTGTGCAAGCGGCAGTTTTTCGCCAGGCTTGAACATCATCGACTGACCGACGGTGATCAGATTCGCGCCTATAGCACCGCCCGGATGGAACCGAGCATAATCTTCGGTTGAGAATTCGCGTGCCTTCATGATCGTAAACGCAAGCGCGTCGCCCAAAGCGAGCATGCACGTCGTAGAAACACTCGGTGCGATACCCAGCGGACAGGCCTCGACCTGCTTGCCCATCGCGAGCACGACATCACTGTGTTTTGCGAGACTCGACTTGGGATTGCCTGTTATCGAGATCAGCTTTATTTCGCGCTGTTTGAGAGGCTCGATTATACGAACTATCTCTTCGCTTTCGCCGCTGTGACTGAGTGCGAGAACCACATCATTTGCCTGCACACGCCCCAGATCTCCATGGATCCCCTCGGCCGGATGCAGAAAGTGGCTCGGCGTTCCGGTCGATGCAAGCGTCGCACTGATCTTATTTCCAATGATGCCGGCCTTGCCCATGCCGCTGACGATCACAGAACCTGTGCAATTGCACATTAGATCGACAGCCTTTTCAAAGCTGCCGTCAATAATCCTGGCCAGCGAACCAACCGCTTTCGCTTCGTCTTCTATAACTGTCCGTGCAAAATCAAGATCGTACTGCACTTTGATACCCAATCCGTTAAAGTTAGATTTCATCCTGTAAAAGTCGCGCCATTATCCTATCTGAAGAACAAATAGTCAACAGGAACAGCGATGTGAATTTCTTCGACCCGCGAGCCCGGAAATGCGACCACCGGCTTCAATCGACCTGATCAGCCCATGAACTGGACCTTGCTCCCGCGTTCATTGAAACAATCGATCTTGAAGTCGTCACCCAGCACATTTGGATCCCCTTTAATAAGGATCTGCTTATCGCTTTGCGTCTCGATCTGAGTGATCGCGGCACGGTTTTCGTTGAGCATGAAGCTGGCAACATCGGGCTCGACAAGCATTTCGATACGCTTGATATCACCACGCGCAACCGCAAGGTTGAGGGTCCGCATAAGTTCGAGCGACTGAGACTCCAGGTTTTTGATTATTCCCTTGCCTCCGCATCGCGGGCATTTCAAGTAGGTAGTCGATTGCAATGAGGGCCGCATCCGCTGCCTTGTGACCTCGATCAGACCAAAAGCACTCATACGCAGTGCCTTCGACCGGGCCCGGTCGCTCTTTAGCTCATCGCGAAATATCTGCTCGACCTGCCGCTTGTTCTTGCGATCACGCATGTCGATGAAATCGCACACGATCAAGCCGCCCAGGTCGCGTAATTTGAGCTGGCGTACAATTTCCTTCGCCGCCTCCATGTTGGTCTTGTGTGCGGTCGCTTCGGCGTTCTCATGCTTGCGGTATCGCCCGCTGTTAACGTCTATAGCGACCAGCGCCTCAGTCTGCTCGATAACCAGCGAGCCGCCGCAGTTCAGCTCGACACGGCTCGACTGAATGTTCGTTATCTCCTGCTCGATCCCATACTTGTGGAACAACGGCGTCTTGCCGTCATAGTATATCACGCGGCGCTTCAGTCTCGGCTGAATGATGCTGAGAAAATCCCGCGCTTTCTTTGAGACAATCTCGCTGTCACACACGATCTTGCTGATACTGCTCGTAAACACGTCCCGAATGGTTCTGATGACAAGATCGGATTCCTTATATATCTCGGCCGGCGCCTTTGAGGTTTCCATCTTTTTGCGGATGGCCTTCCACAAACGCGTGAGATAATTTACGTCGTTACGCAATGAACGCTTGGTCGCTCCGATAGCGGCTGTACGAATAATAAAGCCGAAATCCTTGGGAAGCTCCAGGCTGTCGATGATTTTCTTGAGCCGCTTTCGCTCATCCTCATCCTCGATCTTCTGCGAAACTCCAACCTTGCTCATACCGGGCATCATAACTATATGTTTGCCTGGCAAGGACAGATACGTTGTCAGTGTAGGCCCCTTCGTTCCGATGCCCTCTTTGGTAACCTGTACGATCAGCTCCTGGCCCTTTTTGAGACATCTCTGTATCGGCGGGCGTTTGCTGAGTGACTGACGACGACCGATCTTTTCGGATTTGTCGGCTTTGCCGGACAGGTATTTCGGATGCACGTCACTAATGTGCAAAAAACCATTCTTCGCCAGGCCAAAATCAATAAAAGCGGCCTGGATACTGGGTTCGATATTTACGATCTTTCCTTTGTACATATTGCCAACATGGCTGACCAGGCTGGCGCGTTCGATGTATAGTTCATCGAGTTTTTTGTTATCTACTACTGCGACACGGCATTCTTCGCCCTGCACAGAGTTAATTAGCATTTCTTTTGACATTTTTCAAAGTCCGTATTTTTCAATGTGATCATTATAGTTATTAACATCCCCCTCATATATCCCACACTACATTCGTGCGGGTAATCGGACCTGCCAGACGTGTCATATCAACGCCAAGCAGGGTTAAAAGTTCATCTACGCGCACCGACCCGGCATCCGTGATCAGCGTTTCGATGCATATCTCACCACCTCTGTTCTCGATCCGTGCAATGAACTGAGAAACATCCTTCTGAACAGTTCGTCCTTTCTTGCTCCGACGGATCACCACTACCGGCTCACCCTTACGCAGTTTGGCCTCCAAAAGAGCGACCGCATCGACGAATTCCCTGTCCTCCATCAGTTTTCCTGCAGGAATTACGTAGGTGGCTGCTGAAGCGTGCGGAGAAATGCGCCCCTCCCGTATTTCTATTTCAAGCAGATCCGCTCCGGCAGGCAGTTCCCGGGCTAAATCTTCGGCAATAAGCCTTTCATCGGGCTCGGCAGCATCGAGCCCAACGCAGGCCAGGTCTCTTTCGCACGCAGTACCGACACTTCTGGGCAAGGGAAGTGAAAGGCGGGGACGAGGATTGAATCCCTGGCTGAATTTAACGGGAATGTCAGCTCTTATAAGCGCACGTTCTATCATTGTCGCGCCCTCTCGGTGCGACAGAAATCTCAGGCTTCCCCCAACCCGAAACCAGATTAACAAAGTTTTATTTTCCGTTGCTGTCATGTGATCAATGCGTTCGTCACTCCTGCGGACAAAACTGCCGTCTTATAAGTCCGGCATCTTCATCGAGGTCCGCTAGAACGCTTCGGGCAAAATTTTAGTTGCCGAATCTCTCAGGAAATTCTTTATCTGGCGAGGCGAATCCATAGTCGCCACTTTCCGGGCCAGATAATTACATTCCTCTATGGTTACAGATCGTACGATCTGTTTGATCTCAGGTATCATAGGCGATGCCATAGACAACGTCCGCACTCCCATACCGAGCAGCAGCATCACGAATTCAGGGTCAGATGCGACCTCGCCGCAAATGCTCAGGTCGATCTTACCCTTATTGGCATCATGTATTACGCTTCGAAGCAGTCGAAGGACAGCCGGATCAGCCGCCGTAGATAGTGTCGCAACACGCTCGTTGGACCTGTCAACCGCAAGCGTATACTGTATCAGGTCGTTTGTCCCGATACTGAAAAAATCGACTTCCGAGGCTAGCAGAGACGCGGTCAGCGCTGCACTGGGTGTCTCGACCATGATGCCGATAGGGATGCTTGGATTGTAAGGCACCTCGTATTCGTCAAGATCTTCCATGACGTCCCGCAGGATCATCTTGGCCTGGCGGAGCTCCTGCAAATTGGTAATAAGCGGGAACATCACCCGAATATTACCGAGTACAGATGCACGCAGTATCGCACGTAGCTGAGTCTTGAACAATGTCAAATTCTGCAGGCAGTAACGTATTGACCGCAGACCAAGCACTGGATTAGTATCGGCAGGATAAGGGCTGTCATGAGGCAGTTTATCCGCACCCAGGTCCATCGTCCGTATTACGACTGGTTTTTCGCCGAAATTTCGAACCGTCTGGGCATAAGCTTCATAGTGATCCTCTTCGGTTGGTTCGGAACCGCTGTAAAGATACAAGAACTCCGTTCGATACAGGCCTATGCCTTCACCGCCCTTTTCGAGAACCATATCAGCTTCAGCAGGAAATTCGATGTTGCCCAGCAATTTGACAACCACACCGTCACGAGTTACCGCGGGCTTGTCGCGAAGGTTGTCCAGCTCATGCTCGAGCCGTATGAACTCGCGGGCATAATCCTCATACTGTCTCCGCGTTTCCTCGTCCGGGTCGACCACCACCACGCCGCGATTACCGTCGATTATAATGGTGCTGTTTGGCGTGACAGCCGACGTGAGATCCTCGATAGCTACAACAGCCGGTATGCCCAGCGTTCTAGCTACAATCGCGGTATGACTCGTTCGCCCACCGGCCTCAGTTGCGAAACCTTTGATGAATTCCTTGTTGAAGCTGGCAGTCTGCGTCGGCGTCAGATCGTGGGCGATTACGACGCTCTCTTCGCTGGTGTGCTCGACGGATTCCTGAACCTTGCCCAGCAATTGTGTGAGCAGACGATTCTCGATGTCATAGATGTCAGCCGCACGTTCGCTGATGTACACATCGTCTATGCTTGCGAAATGCGATGCGATCTCACGCAGGATAGTAGATACAGCGTATTCTGCCGTTACCAGCTCTTCTGATACGAAATCGGTGATCCTGGCCAGAAAGCTCTTGTCACGCAGGAAACGAAGATGAACGGCGAAAATATCCTTGATATTGTCTTTTTGAACGCCTTCGGCTTTTTCGAGCTTGCTCAGCTCGTGTATGGCTCCGGCAAAGGCATCGCGCACACGTTGAACTTCCTGCTCCCGCTGGGAAGGCAGAATTGATCTTCGAGGGATCCTGAAATCCTTCGAATCAATTACAAGAGGCCCGGCTATAGCGATACCGGGCGATACAGCAATACCTTTTCTTATTTCCATATGTTTCCGTTAGTTGTTTCGGCCGTCGTCGCCGGAAGGTGCTCCAGCAGGCTCGTCAAACATCTTATCCTCAACAAGCTGTCGCAAATCTTCTGCTGCGTCTTCGGCATCTTCGCCTTCAATATGAATCTGCAACCTTGTCCCGCATGTGGCCGCCAGCATCGTAACCTGCATGATGCTCTTAGCGTCAACTGTGGACTCACCGTTAGACACTGTAATGCCACTGTCGTACTTACTTGCAATATCAACGAATTGCATAGCAGGACGCATATGCAGCCCGTCAGCATTCTTTATTTCAACTTCGATGTCCTTTATGTTTTCGGCCACCGTGGAGATCTCCTAAGTTTGGTAATGGCAAGCGAACCTTCTCTCGGTCATTTACCACCAACATCCTCAACGACTTCTTTGATCTTCTCGGCTGTCTGGGCCTGACGAAGGAACTTTCTGAAATCGTCATTTTGCAGATTCTTGAAAATGCACTCCATTGCCTGAAGATGCCTGTCCGGATCCTCAGCGGGGCTGAGAAGAAGCATTACAGAATAGGTCGGCTGTTTATCGAGAGCGGAAAAATCAACTCCGGCGCTGCTGCAACCAATCGTGCCAACCAGCTTCTTGATACCTGAATGCTTCACATGGGGCACGGCAATACCTTTGCCAATACCGGTACTGGCTTCGTTTTCTCGTTTAATTACAGCCTCGATCAATTCATCAACAGGTATTCCCTGTGTCTTGCCGGCTTTTTCCAGCGAATTGACCAGCTCAGATATAACTGCGTCACGGTCATTCGAATCCAGTTCGGGCACAATAGCGTCGAAGCAAATAAAATCCTTTAGTTTCATCTTTTCTCCTAAACACACCACTAATTCTTCCCAGCCAGTCTGCCTCAGGCGACTTCTTCCTCTGATTCAGGAGGAATGCCTGCCGCAGATGGACCTGGGATATGCTTATTGTTACGCTGTTTCTGTTTTTTCTTCCTAAGCTGTCTCTGCAGCTTGTGAACGACTATATCTATGCATGCATATGTATCATCGCCGGCTTCTTTGGCAATGAAAATATTGTTATGTTCGCCGCGGGCGATGATCTCAACCGAAGTTCGTCCTCCCTCGTTACCCTCGATAACCACTTCGACCTGGTTGATACCGTCGAAGTATCGGGGCAGCTTAGCTGTCTTCTCTTCAGCGTGTGCCTTCATTGCTTCTGTAACGTCCAAGTGTTTACCTGTGATCGTGAAAAGCATTTTACTCTCCCTGTGTAACATAAAAACCAGAAGCTATTTTTCGCTATCGATCGCCTTCTGATCGCTTTCAGAAAGCTGCTTGAAAGTCTCACGGTCAGATGGCGTGATAACGCCGCCGCTAATAGTAAATCTCAGTGCTTCCTCTATCGTCATATCAAGTTCTATCGTTTCATCTCTGGGTGTCATTATAACATATCCTGTAAAAGGTGTAGGCGATGTAGGCACAAAAACCGTTAAAAATTCCTTGTTTTTAGCCTTCGAGATCGTTTTCAGTCCCGTTCCGGTAACCATACCTACCGACCATACACCTCTTCGAGGGTATTGAAGGGCCACAACCCTCGTAAAAGACAACGTTTTCTGCGTCAAAAGAAAATCAGTGATCTGTTTAACAAACGGATACACCTTTTTTATCAGCGGAGCCCTCATCAGGGTACGTTCTATAACGTGCCAGAACGAACGGCCTACTACGCTCGCAAGGAACGCTCCAATAAATACTACGCCGACAATCGCAACAAAGAAACCGGTAATCTTGCCGGGACCGTGAACCCAGAAATCGGTCAGGAATTCCTTGCTGTACCTGTCGGTAAATAACAGAATGGTCTGCACGAGCCATCTGTTGACGTGCACACTGACCCTGTTCTCGACGAACATGTAGGATTGGAAGAATATCCAAAGGGTTACAATCGTCGGCAAAAGGGCAGCCAAGCCCCGCAGAAAGTAAGTTCTAAAGTTTTTCAAAGCCCGCATACCGCTGTCCTTTGCGGAGTGCCGCTGGTGTATTTTCAAAATCACTTAACACGTGATTTTTTCGTCATTCAAGCGTAAATTTATACCTTATTATGCAACACTAATCTATCTCTTCGGCCGAGTCAATAAAAATCTCTTCTTTGTGTGTCGGCAGATGTGCACCAAAAATATGTATCAGCAAGCCGGGTATCGAGCCGATCAGCCAGATCAGTCGCTGACAGATAGCCACTGCCGCTGCAAGCACTGACTGACCACCGGAAAGCTTGGTGAAGGCTATCTTCAACCACCCCTCCATCAGCCCGACCCCTCCGATACTGATCGGAAGCGAACCGATCATCCACGAAACCGGAAATAGTACATAGTAATACTTTACATTAACGTCCAGACCAAGGTTCCGTCCGCACAGCCAGAAGCCCAGTATGCAAAGGCCCTGCGAAAAAAACGTCAATACGATCCCTAGCAGTATTACATGCATTCGTCTGGAATAAAGACCAACGGCTGTTACGAACGTTTTGACGACATGTATAAATAAATGCTCGACCCTGCTGACCAAACTTACGAGCCAATTACGACCCTTTTTTGACGCTGTAAGGACCGCCAAAGCAAAAAGTACGCAGAGAAACAGAACACCACCGAATTTTAGAAATCCTACAAGCTGGCCGCCCCCCTCACCTGCGGTTACAGGAGCTGTTTGGGCGTCAGCCGTCTCTACAGGCCAGAGAAAATAGAAAGTCGCAGCCATCAGGATCATTCCGATCAGACCTACAGCTCTGTCAACAGCGACACTCAAAACCGCTTCGACCTTGCGATCAGGGTCACAATGCTTGGTTACGTACCAGGCCCGAAGCAGATCGCCTCCGACCGCGCTGGGCAGGCAATTATTGTAGAAAAGCCCAAGAAAGTGCAGCTTAAGCCCTGCAAAAAAGCCAAAATGCACGGATTGAACACTCGAAATGAGCCGCCAGCGAAGTACAAAAACAGCCTGACCTGCTAAATAAAGCCCCAGTGCACCCGCAAAAACGAGCTTGTTGAGCCCAAGCATTACATCGCCCAGCTCGGTTAGATCTTCACCTTTGAAAACCAGATACAGGGCTCCAGCAGCGATCAAAACCCGGATCGAGACGGTCATGAACTGCTTATGGGTGCTGGTCCAGGCTGGCGACAATATAATTTCCCTTAAAATCCTTGCGTTATCGATTCTTACAGGTAAAACTAATCGGCCGAGATACTAACACAATTAAGGAGATAATAGAAGTGGCAGCAGACAAGAAAATCGAAGAAGGTCTTTCGTTTCAGCCAAAATTCGATGCAAACGGCTTGATCACAGCCATTTCACAGGACGCTGATAGCGGTCAGGTGCTGATGGTGGCGTACATGAATGACGAAGCCCTCAAGCTGACTCTGGAAACCGGCAATGCCGTATTCTTCAGCCGAAGCCGACAGAAACTGTGGAAAAAAGGCGAGCAATCCGGCCACATGCAGAAAGTTCAGCAGATACTCGTTGACTGCGACCAGGATTGTTTGATCCTAAAGGTCAAGGTCGACCAGGGTCAGTGCCACGTCGGTTATCAGTCATGTTTCTATCGGGCGGTAAAGCCGGGCACGACAAACGAACTGGAATTCGTGGCTGAAAAAGTCTACGATCCCAACGAAGCATACAAAAAATAGAACCCGAGAGGTCCTATAAGCACAGCCAATTCAGACGGTGCGGCGGATTCGATTCTGCTGCGCCGTCTTGCTATTTTCACCCAGCCCGCCAAATTCATGCATAACTGTGCATCCCGCTGAACAACCGTGACAGATTTACCCATAAAAGCGTAATTATGATGGCTGCAAAACCCGCAAGCACCCACACACTGTTAGCTTTGGGCCTTTTCGTGCCGTACATATACCTCCAGTGCAAATATCCCACATAAACCAGCCACGAAATCAGCCCCCACAGCTCCTTGGGATCCCAACCCCAGTAATCACCCCATGCGAATTTACCCCAGACACTGCCCAGTAACAGGCCCAGGGTCATCAAAGGAAAACCTGCGCAAACCATGTTATAGCTCGACCTCTCATAATCTGCCAGCCTCCCGGCCGGTTTGAGCTTGATAAGTTGGGCTGCAGCCTGACACGCGGCTTTGGCCATAAAAATGTATGAAACCATATAGGTAGCAACATGCGGTGCGAAAAGCGGACTCTGCAAAGCGGGCATCAGGGTCATGGAAGAATCATCAAACACGAACCCGGCCGGAAACATGACGATAAAACCGACAGCCATGTCGAACGCCTCGCCCGAGGTGCCGAGAAATCGCTTAGAAAGATATGTTATCGGGAATATGCACACACCCATAAGAATAAACACTTCGAAAAGGTTCTTCATGGGCACATGGTTCACATCAACCCAGCGGTACACGAATGCTGTGCAGGCGACAACAAAGCCAAGAGCATATATTAAACGGCCCTCTTTTCTCTTTCGGGCGACAAAAACCACAAAGGCCGCCAGATAGCAGAACATGGCAGCATAGATGAGTATGCCAAGTGGATTGGTCTTAATTTCCACTGTTGCCCCCCCTTCGCCTGCTTATTTTCGAAACGAGCTTTACGAACCAGAGCTGCCACACGATCCCCAGGCAAAGAGCAGCGTAGCCGGCCCAGACAAAATACAACCCCCTGTCGGAAACTACGCTCAGTATACTCATATAAGAACCAGGGCCGACCTGCCGATACTCGCTCTGATAAAGATGGTAGCCGTCGTAATAAAGCGGGTGGTTAACTTCGATCTCGGCCTGCTTTTGGACCTCGCCGTCAACCAGTATGTCAGCTTCGCTTATAAAATCCTTTATGTTCCGGTTATACCGCAATGCGTACTGGTCCTCCGGCTTTATATGACCCGGGAAGTTCTGAAAGGCGTATTTTCGCATCTCATTGCCTTCCTCATCCCGCAGAATCACCTCTACAGCCGGATTCTGAGCCGGTCCGGGCACGTCTTTGGGCTGCACCTGCCCGTCTTCGATGGTAATCTTGAAATTGCGGTAAACCTTGACTATCTCGACAGTTTCGCCGTCCGTCAGGGAATAGGTTTTACCGATCTCAGCGGGCAGGTTCCAGGTTTTGGTCGGTCGCGTCTCGGTAGGTCTGGATTGAATAACAAGAGAACCGATCGGATAATACTCGATTCTGAAGTCCTTGAGCCGCAAACTGAAAGGCAGCTCGAAGCTCTCTTCGTATTCAGGCGGCAGCAGTGCCTCATTTACAGCTTCACCCTCCAAAACCGCGATCTTGCCCTTATAGAGCTTATCAGCCAGCCCGAATTCACGCCGCAGCTCATGAGCGGTTTGTGATCCCCACAGGCCGCCGATAAGAACCAGTATGGGCCCAAGATGACAGAGCAGCAGAGCAGGCTTTCGCCATAGAGCGGGAAATACAGCAAACCCGGCAGCAAGCAGCAGCAGAAAAAGAACCCAGAAAGACGCCAGCGGCAGCGAATTGAAAAAGATCTCAGCCCGATCAGCACCGATAAACGCTCCGTAAACGGAACAGCCGATCAGCACCGCGATCACAGTAAGTACCAGCCAGAAAATGATTTGTCTCAATTTGCTCATGCGGTTTTCAGCCACTGACACGTTCTAATTCGATTCATTTCAGGACAAATACTGTTCGTTCGGATACCGCCGCGGGTCACTCATAACAGGCCCCAAAAACCTTTGCGACATTCGAAGCCCATTTTTCGTATTTAGTGCAAAAAATTGGCCTTGCAAAATGTCACAAGTTCCCTATAATGTGCGGTTTACAGGTTCAGCGGGCATGGTCCGCGCCAAACCTGTTTCGACAGTGTATGCTATGCCATGCGGTTTGGCAACAACATAAAAATGGAAATGAAAGTAGTCGGCTTTATTGCAGCAGTCACGTTTACAGGAGAGTAATTGGTTATGGAATCAATCGCAGATGCTACGGAAGCTCTATTCGGCAATCAAATGATCAGTTTTGCTGACGCTAGAAAGATCGAAAATTCCGTCAACAGCAGTGAGTATAACAAGATAAAATTCGCAGAAGAAGTTGATAAGAACAAATCAAACCAGCTCGCAGCCGGGATTGGAATGTTGTTTCTGGGCAGGTACGCAGAGGCTGTGGAACTGCTGAAAAAGTCTTCGGACTGCAAAGAGAAATTCTTTTTCCTGGGTTGTGCCCTTCGCGGCGCTGAGAAGTACGATGAGGCACTGGAGGCCTTCGATAAGGCCCTTAAACAAAAAGCCGACAACCTGCTGGTTGTACTGGAAAAGATCGACACTCTCAGGCTGGCCAAAAAATTCGAAGAAGCAGAGAAGCAGGCAGAAACTTGTGCGAATTTTGCAAAGGTTAGTGCAGATTACCATTACCAGCTCGGCAGACTGCTCAGCGACCAGGGCAAGTACGAAGAGGCGATCAGCAACTTCGAGATCGCAGCAGAGCTGGATCCCAATCACCACAGAGCACTTTTCCACCTCGCTTTCGCGTGCGACCTGCGGGGCGATGACGAGGCAGCTATCGACTACTACAAGCAGATCAAGGCCAGCTCTCCCGTATATGTCAACGCCCTTTTGAACCTCGCTGTCCTTCACGAGGACCGAGGCGAATACGAAAAGGCCGAAAGCTGTGTCGAAATGGTACTGAACTGCCATCCGAACCATAAGCGTGCCCAACTGTTCCTCAAGGACATCCTAAGCTCGCAGGACATGGTCTATGACGAAGAGAAGGAAAAGCTCAAGAGCCGACGCAACAAGATACTCGAAATTCCGATCTCCGACTTCGAGCTTTCAGTCCGTAGCCGAAACTGCCTTAAGAAAATGAATATCCACACGATCGGCGATCTCTTGAGGATAACCGAGGCAGAGCTGCTTTCGTACAAGAACTTCGGCGAAACCTCGCTGACGGAAATCAAACGTATTCTCGAACAAAAGGGACTGCGTCTCGGTATGGCACTTGAAGACAAAAAGCCCCCGGCCGTTGAACCGGAGGCTGTCGATGGCGCGGACGCTGAGATGCTCGGCAAAACTGTCGACGATCTCGAGCTTTCAGTGCGTGCCAGAAGGTGTCTGCAGCGGCTGAACATTCGAACACTGGCCGAACTGTGTGCAAGGACAGAGGCTGAACTTCTCGGCTGTAAGAATTTCGGCGTTACGAGCCTTAACGAGATCAAGGAGCGTCTCTCGGAATTCGGCCTGGGCCTGCGTAAGCTGGACTAAGCATGGCAGGGATCGGTTCGAAACAGTTTGCTGATCAATCGGATTTTGGACCGTCAGGGGCTTTGGTT